>JAAYLA010000017.1 GCA_012522135.1 Bacillota bacterium
CCAGGCGCAGATCGACCGCGACCGCATGAAGCAGGAGATCAGCAAGCGGCTTGACATTGCGCTGGTCACGCTGCGGCCCGAAGACTTGACGTTCAAACGGATAAAGGAGGTTCTAGGCCGATTCTTACCTTTGCGGCCGGTTTCGGCAACCGAGCCGATCATCGCATTTCTGGAGCGCAAGTCGCGCGAGTACAGGGAGGCGATAGGACGCTCTGTGCGCAGGAAGCGCCGAAAGACGAAAGCAAGGAGTCAGGACGTAGGGCGTCCGGATGTGCAGGAGGTCGCCGTCTAAAGAGGGCGGACGAAGAAGGAGCTAGGAGCAATTGCAGCTCCACGCGACCCCCCGGAAAGACGGGGAAGTACACAGATCAGTTCGCCTGGGGCGCCGCCACTCCACGCAAACCCCAGAAAGGCCGCGCTCGTGGTCGACGAGGTCACGGGAGGACCTGAAATCACTACAGGTGGTTCAGCTCAACCATGCTAGCCGGCACGGGCCGCACCGAACGAAGGTTGGCCGTGCAAGAAAACAGCGGCGCCCACGAAGCCGATGCCGGCGATCACGGCGGCTCCCGAGAAAACTGCTGTCAGGCCGAGGTGCTGTCCCAGGGCGCCGCCGAGTACCGGGCCGCCGAACATCCCTAACGAGTACAGGGACTGAAAGAATCCCATCGCCGTGGCTCGGCGCTCTTCCGGGACCGCAGCGATGCTGAGCGCCATGAGGGCTGGGAAAGCGAGTCCCATGCCAGCGCCTACCAGCATCTGAAATGCCAGTAAGACCCAGACACTGTCCGCGTACGGGAAGAGGGCAAGGCCGAGCATGGCGACGAAGAAACCTGCTAGGACCACATGACGTGAGCCAAGCCTGGGAACTAGCACTGTACCGCCGATGTAGGCGAAAACGGCGTTAGGCAGGCCCGCCGCGAAAGTTACGAGACCGAGCTGCGTCTTCGTAGCTCCTAACTCGGTGGCGTAGACGGACGTGAACCCGTACACCGACATGTACGGGACGGCCTGCAGCAGGGCGGCGAGTAGCGACACCGTGAGAAGCTGAGGTTCTTTACCCATATGCAAGAGGTCGCGCAGCTTCGGCGGCGAGCCGGACGGTGGCGATTCGTCCAGCGTGCGAGTGATCGCGAAACCGCAGAGTGCCAGCAGTGCGGCGCATAGAAACGGAGCCTGCCATCCCCAGATATCCGCGATGGCGCCGCCGGAGAGGTTTGCCGCCAACTGGGTCGAGTTCGTGAGCATCATGGCAAGCCCCATAGCCTTGCCCGTCTGCGCAGGGTCGAAGTGCGAAGCGTACCAGACGGAGAGCAGTACCCACATACTGGCGCAGACGCCGGTCAGGCCGCGGAAAAAGATCATGGCCGTAGCACTGTCGATGAAGCCCATACCGATCGCACCGATGAACGACGCGAGAAAGCCGACCAGAATAAATGGACGTCGCGTGCGGAGACTGTCGGACCACACACCTAGCGGAATGCGCAGGATGAGCTGAGCCAAACCGTAGGCGCTTACGAGCCAGCCCACGGTCTGCAGGGAAGCGCCACGGTGCTCGGCATAGGGAGCCATGATCGGTACGAACACGTAGACCGACGCCCAGAAGAAGACGATGACCATATACAGGCGAAGACGTTGGGAGCGGTCCGAGGGAGCTGAGGTGGCCACGTGCACCGGATCCGCCTCTCCTTTCAAGCCGCGTTGCATTCCCTTTGAGTATAGCGGTTTTGTCACGCAGGATCTGCGGAGAGGCTCGTCTTATCGAATAGCTGGTAACAAGAGTGGTACGGCGCCACACCTTGTCGACGAGCAGGCCCGTCACCTCGGCGTAGAGGGTTGTCTTTGCTTGCGCTCCGCCGCCCCCGGGGCAGGTTTGCTCCGTTCCTAGGCGGCGCCGGAGTTCGAGGTGCGCAGCACGCGCCTCCCGAACCGGGAGGCGCGTGCCGCCGGCAGTGATCGGCGAGGTGTTGTGGGGGGTGTTACTGCTTCTGGGCGTCCACCTCGGCCCAGTACTGGTCCAGGATGCCTTGGGCCCGCTCCGCTGCGGCCTGCAGAGCCGGGCCGGGAGCGTTCGTGCCGGCCAGAACCTCGCGGAAAGCGTTCCGTACCGGAACGACGATGTCATCGAAGATGGGAAGCATCGGTACGTTGGCGACCTGTTCCAAAACCTCGCCCACGACGGTGATCAGCGGGTTGACCTCGAAGTACTCCGGGTGCAGGTTGTATGCTCGGATGGGGCTCGGTCGTCCCTGGGCGCGAATGAACCAGCCGGCGGACTCCTCCCGAATGGTCAGCCACTTGATGAGCAGCCAGGCCGCCTCCTTGTCGGCCGCTGTGTCGGACATGACGTACCGCCACGTGCCTTGGTTGGCGCCGATGTATGGCGAGTCCGGATGTTTGGGCCTCGGTCCAGCGCCTAAGGGGAAGTCGGGATCTTGATCCCACACGTACGAGAACCCCTCGCTTCCCCAGAAGAACATGGCGCTCTGCTGGGCGTAGAACGCTTCGTTGCCCATTTTGTCGTCATCCGGATTCCGGTAGACTTCGGAGCGGAACTGGTGCGCAAAACTCATGGCATCCGCCGCGGCTTGCGAGTTGAACGCGATGGTACGCATGTCGTCGCTCATCAACGTGGCGCCGCCGGAGTAGATCCAGTTGAGGGTCGCCTGTGCACTGGCACCTTGCGTCAGGTCGTTGATCGGGTTGACGACGATCCTGTCCTCGTCGTCGTAGCGGATGAGCTTCTTCGAGTAGGTCAATAGCTCGTCCCAGGTGGCAGGAGCCCTCTCGGGGGACAGGCCCGCCTCCGCAAACAGACGCTTGTTGTAATACAGGATGTTGCCTGCTTCGCCCCCTGTACGGATCGGCAGACCGTAGGTGCCTCCCTGCCACTGGCCGCCTTCGATTTCACTGGGCACCCAGATCTCCCAATCGATGCCGTCCCGTTCGATGAATGGCGTGAGATCAACCAACGCACCTCTGTCAGCGAAGGCGATCACATGCTTGGTTGTCAACATGACGACATCCGGTGCCATCCCGGCCGCGTAGGTCAGAAGAAACTGATCGTCGAGCTCGCCGTGGGGTACGAGGCGGGCCTCCACCTCGATCCACGGGTACTCTTGCATGAACTCGTCGATCATTTGCTGCACCATCGGTTCGCGGAAGCCGGACCAGCCGTGGAGG
>JAAYLA010000178.1 GCA_012522135.1 Bacillota bacterium
ACAGGCCACGGTTGCCTTCACCGGCGTTACCGGCCTCAGCGTGGAGCGATGCGCTGGAGACAGACAAATAGGACAGAGAGCATCAACGACAGCGCCATGGCGTAGGGCCCAAAGCTGAACGAGCTCGAGGCTGAGAAATCCCCATGCAGGTTCCCTTGACTCAGTCCGCCCTTTACCTTCGTTGACACCTTTATTTGGAATGTGCTAACATAAGAACCGAAGTATCATTAGCTAAGGAAACTAAGTTTCAAACAAACGAACCAGCGGCAACCGGCGCCCGCCGGGAAGGGTGGCGATCGTTCACATGTCGGGTGCACGTCTGACGAATCTACGCACTCTGTACACTGTCCTTGTGATCTGCGTGGTTGCACTCGCTGCCGGTCTGGGTGGTCAGGCACGGGCACAGGAAATAGCGGCTTGGTTTGAAGTGCCTACCCTGCCGGCCGGACGCGTCTTCTTCGATGGCGAGATCCTACTGCGTCTGCAACTGCAGTGGAATCAGGAAGTCGAACTTTCCGCTCCACAGCTTCACTACACCATCCGGCCGCTGGACGTCCCCTACGGATCAGCTGAAGCCGCGGTTGGATCCGGGTCCGAGCCCGTAGACCAAGGCGTGATCCCGGTAAACCAAACCGATCCCACGCAGGGGTGGGCCGAGCTGCGGCCCGAGCTGCCGGATCAGGCGGGCGTCCATTGGTACCGTCTGGAAATCGGCATGACCGACGGCGAGCGGAACATTCCTGTGGCGAATCCGCAGCTGGAAGGGGGAGCGCCGGTAGTCTACTTCGCCCGTGCGGTGCAGCCTGGCGTTTTGGCGTCCGACGATGACCCCGGCAACTCCGGCGACCCCGGCGAATCCGATGCGCGCCGCGTGATGGCCTTCTACTATCCCTGGTACGGCAATCCCGACGTAACCGGCCGCTGGTTCCACTGGTCCGAAGGCGGCCACGATCCGTCGCGCTCCGACGCCCGGGGACTGCCCGATATCGGCGCGACGAACCATCCGCTCCTCGGTCCCTACGATTCCCATGACCGCCGGGTCATCGAACAGCATCTCGCCTGGGCCGGGCAAGCGGGGATCGACGTCCTAATCGCCTCGTGGTAGGGGCAGGGCGACTTTACCGACCGCGCTTTGGCGTCTCTGCTGGACGCCGCAGCAGCTACACCCGTCCGCATCGCCTTTTACTACGAGCGGGTCCCGGATGATCAACCTGAAGCTTTCATCGACGACATCTTGTACATCGTGGAGCGTTACGGCGACCATCCCGGCCTCTTCCGGCACAACGGCGCTCCCGTTGTTTTCGTCTATGCACGGGCCTTGTCGCAAATTCCCCGGGAAACATGGCAGACCATGCTGGCCAGGGTGCGGGCGCAAACTGAGGTGCAGCTAATTGCCGACAGCACCGACGTCAGCTGGGCCGACCTGTTTGACGGCTTGCACATTTACATACCGGTCAGTTACGTCGTAAGCGGCACCGATATGCAGCGCATCTATGACGCCCTCGTCTTGGGAGCCGAGTCGCGTGGTAAGATTTCCTCCGTCACGGTCATTCCCGGCTACGACGACTCGAACATCGGCCGTCCCTCTCCTACGGTCGCCCCGCGCGAGGGAGGCCGGCTGTACGACACCTTGTGGGAGCAAGCGATCAATGCCAGGCCCCAATGGATTCTGATCACGTCCTTCAACGAGTGGCACGAAGGCTCCGAGATCGAGCCGAGTTTCGAAGACGGCTACTTTTACCTTGAGCGCACCGCATACTGGTCACGTCGGTTCAAGGAAGCTCCACAGCTCGGCGTTTGGCTTGCCACGACATCGATTCCGCCGGTAGCGCAGCCGGGCAGCGAGCTGCCCATTGCTGCCGAGTTCTTGCGCAAAGGTGATGCCGCGGCGCTGGAAGGGACGTGGTTCACTCCGGCGGGCTGGGCCGCGGCCGAGCTCGGAGCCCGCAGCGAGCCCGTGGCTGCGGCGGCGGGGCTTCGTCGTGTCACCTTCTCCGGTCGGCTCACGGTTCCGGAGGACGCGCGGCCGGGCCGCTATCCGGTTCGTTTCCTCCTGCAGGCGGACGGCGGTACCATGGAATTCGACGCCGAAGTGCAGGTGCTCGGTCCCGACGAGACGCCGCCTTTCACTGGTGCAGGCGTTTGGGCGGACCTGGGCGAGGAGAACGCCGAGTACGGTCTCTATCTTCTGGAAACGCCCGACGGCCGGACCGAGCCGGTAACCATAGACGGTATCCCGGCCCGGCGCACGGTGGGCGATCCCCTGGCTCCGAAGTACTTGTACTTTGACGTCGCCGATCAGTTCCTCTACGGTGCTGCGGGTCTGGAAATAGAGATCGGCGTCGAGTACCTGGACACGGGCATCGGCACCTTGCGCATCGAGTACGACGCTGAGCCGCCTGCCGGAAGGTATGCCACGGCCCTGTCGGTTCTCCTGCGCAACAGCGGCCAATGGAGGACGGCTTCGGTCCGGTTGCGGGATGCCCAGTTCATGAACAGGCAACAGGGCGGGGCCGACTGGCGTGTGCAGGTAAGCGGCGACCTCGCCGTCCGCCGGGTCTACGTACGCGTGGTCGACTAGGCGCGAAGGGGGAGCTCCTCAAATGCAGTCTGAGGGTCGCACGGGCAGTTCACATCGCAGCGCGATGACGTTTCTCGCCGGCCTGCTCGCGATCTGGGCGGTGGCTACGTCCATGACGGCGGCACGCGCGCCGAAGGAGTTCACGGTGATCGTGCTGCCCGACACCCAAATCTACTCTCAGAACTACCCGGATATCTTCCTTGCCCAGACTCGCTGGATCGTGGAAGTGGCCGAGGAGCTGAACGTCCGCTTCGTGCTGCATTTGGGCGACGTGGTCAATTCGGGCGCGTCCCACGAGTATCAGTATGTAAACGCCAAAGCGGCCTTAGAACTTCTGGACGAGGCCGGCATTCCGCTCATCGTCGCGATCGGGAACCACGACTACGACGACGAGGCGCGCACGCGAGGCACCGAGATGTTTAACAAGTACTTCGGCCTTGCGCGCTACGAAGGTAAAGATTGGTTCGGCGGTGCCTTTGAAGAGAACCGGGCCGAAAACGTGTACGCCCTGTTCGACATCGACGGAGAGAAGTATCTCGTGCTCGCTTTGGAATTCGGACCCCGCCGTGCGGTGATCGACTGGGCCCACGACGTGCTGGCGGCTTACCCGGACCACCGCGTCATCGCCATTACCCACGCTTACATGTATTTTGACGACACGACCATCGGCCCGGGCGACTCGTGGAATCCGAAAGCTTACGGAGTCGGGAGCGACGCGGCCGACGGCGAGCAGCTTTGGGAGGAGCTGTTCAGCCGGCATCCCAACGTCGTCTTGGTGCACAGCGGGCACATTTTAGGTAGCGGCGTCGGAAGGCGCATCGACGTAGGGCAAGGGGGCAACCTGGTCCATCAGGTGTTGGCCAATTACCAGATGCGGTCCATGGGGGGCGAAGGGTACCTGCGCATCCTGCGGTTCCGGCCCGACCAGCAGGTGATCGAAGTCAGCACCTACTCGCCTTACCTCGACCGCTACTTGGAAGACGAGCATAACCGCTTCACCTTGCACTTGGGACAGAGGGCCCAGGCCTCGGCCCACGTTTCCGGCCGCATCTTCGATGAGACGACGGGCGAACCGGTTGCCGGTGCCCGGGCCACGGTTTACTCCATCGACGGGCAGCTTTTCGGCGGTCTCGGGGGCGACGGTGCGGGACGTTTCCGTGTGACGCTGCCGGCCGGAAGCTACACGGTGCGCTTGGAAGGTGACGGGTACCGGGCGCGCACCGTGGAGCTCGACGCAACGCGTGCCGGGAAACACAACCTTGAGCTGCCCTTGGTGCCTCTGCCGTACGCCCACGTGCAGGCGCAAGACATCGCCCACGACGGCGGCTGGCTCGGGTGGCAGTCGGGTCAGCTCACGTTTGTCGCCGCGGCAGGACCCGAGGGGCGCCTCGAGCGGGTGCGGGTCGAGCTGCGCCGTTTGGTCGATGCAGTTGTCGTAGCCACGTGGGAACTTTACGAGGGAAAGGGTAGCCCCGGCGCGCTCTTGGTCGACACGTCGACCCTTGACGACGGATCGTACGAGGTGTTGGTGGAAGCGGTCGACGTCGACGGGATGCGCGCTGCCGCCGAGCTCCGGTTCGGCGTGCGGAACTGGCAAATCTTGGCCGACGAGCTGTTGCCGCCGCAGGAGGCCGGTTGGTTCGGCACGGTGCGCCGGATGCTGACGTCCGGCCAGTCGTCGGGCTGGGTCCACCGAACGGGCGCGGCCGGCGATTTCTCGGGCGATGGAGACCGGCTGGCGTGCACGGCGCCTTGCGACGACTGGCTCGTGTGGGAGACGCCCCGGCTCGTGAGCTACGCAGTGACGCTGTATACTCGGGCCGTGGCTCCGATCGTGGAAGCGGTTTTCTTGGAGGGATCGGTTGACGGCGAGACGTGGACGCCTCTTGCGTACGAAGTGGAGCGCGGCGACCTTTCAGCGGCCGGTTGGCGGCGTATCGAACTGAAGGGTGAAGTGCCGCCGGGAGCCGAAGCTGCCTACTTCCGGCTGCGCGTGCAGGGAGATGGCCTTGGAGATGACGTTCTGCAGCTGGGACGGGTAGAGCTTCGGATGCGATACGGGGAGTGAGATCGTTGGCCGGGAGTGCAACCGTGCACCACGTAGTGCGGGGTGGCGCCGATGACATCTTTGCACATATCGAGCGCATTCGCGATGAAGTCTCCGAGTCGATGGTCTTGGTCGCGGATTATCTTTTGAAGCAGCGCGAGCAGGTCGCGGCACTCTCGATAAGCGACATCACCGAAGCGTGCGGTGTGAGCAAGGCGACGGTCGTGCGCTTTTGCAAACTGTTAGGGTTCGACGGCTTTCGGTCCTTCAAACAGGCCCTCATCGCCGACCAGCTCAGGCGCTTGGGCCCCGCTCCAGAGCCCGTCCCGCTGCAGCACGAAGAAAACAGCGTCGAAGCGTGGCTGGAGATCGTGGGCGAGTCGGTGCGGCAGTCCTTACGGTCCCTGGATCGCGATGCCGTGCGGCGCGCCGCCGAGCTAATGGCCGGGGCCAATCTGATCATTTGGTTCGGCGTGGGCGATTCGGCTTTCCTCGCCCGCAGCGGCGACCACAGGGCGATGATCAACGGCCTGCGGAGCAAGGCCGTGGAAGCCGCGAACGCGTTCAAGGGCATCGTCAAACACTTAGGGGACGACGACGTGGTCATCTGCATCAGCCGCTCGGGACGCAGGGAAGCAGTCTTGCAGGGCGTGCAGTTCCTCCGCGAGAGCTCGAAGGCAAAGCTGGTAGCGATCACGGGGGGCGCGGTCTCGCCTTTGGCGCACATGGCGGACGTCGTGCTGCTGAGCTCTCCGGTGGATTTGTACGTGGGCGAACAGGGTACGACGCTCCAGACGGGACAGATGCTCGTCATGGACGTGCTCATCGCGACCCTTTTGTCCACCCTATTCGACGTGCGGCGCAGGATGTAACGCCGGCCGCAGAAAGGAGGGATCGATCGGCGTCCGAGCTTGATCAGGCTTTGAGGTAGTTGATCTTGGTAAGAGTCAGAACACTCACGTGGAGAGGCAAAAGGGAGGTAAATGGCATGACCGGCAAGTTTACAGGACGTAGACGCAGCGGTGTCGTGTTCGTGGCGGTGCTCATGTTCGGTTTGCTGCTTGCGCCTGCCGCGGTGTGGGCCCAGGAGCCTGAACCGGTCACGTTGCGGTACTTCACGTGGGCCGGCGGTGCGGCGGCGCAGCACATCCGCGAAGACTTCATCGAGCCGTTCCAGGAGCTGTATCCGCACATCACGATCGAATACGAGGCGGTCAGCTTCGGCGAGTTCTTCGATAAGCTGCTTACGTACTATGCCTCCGGCAACGCTCCCGACCTGATGCACATGAGCGTCGGCTACGTGTACGACTACGCCGACATGGGTATTTTGCTGAACCTGCAACCGCTGTTCGACCGCGACTTGAACGAGGACGACTTCTTCATGGAACCGTTCAAGGCGATGCGGTATCCGTCGATGGAAGGCGGCGATCTGTACGGCATTCCCTTTGCCTTCGTGATGTCGAGCTTCTATTACAACCAGAGCATGTTCGACCAGATGGGCCTCGCATATCCCGACGACACCTGGACCTGGGAGACCATCAGCGAGGTGGGCAAGCGCCTGACCCGTGACACCGACGGCGACGGCGTCATCGACAAGTGGGGCTTCTATTCCACCTACGACTACAAGCTGCTCGAAATGGTCATCCGCGCCTTCGGCGGCAGGGTCTTGGATGAAGACTTTAACGTGGTCGTCGACCAGCCAGCCGCGGTTCAGGCTACGCAGCTGCTCGTCGACATGATTCACGTCGACGGCATCGCACCCCCCGTCACCGCCGACGGCAACCGCCTGTTCCGTGAGGGCAACTTGGCCATGCACGTGACGAACATTTCGGACCTTACAAGCTTCCGCGAAGTAGCCACCTTCGATTGGAACGTGGCCCTGATGCCTGCCGGACCGGCCGGGCGGGTCGTGCGCCTGTGGCCGGACAGCTTCGCCATCTCGTCTACGTCGCAGCACGTCGAGGAGGCTTGGGAGTACATCAAGTTCGTCATCACCCAGACGAAGATGGACCGGTACAGCGGCGCCCGCAAGGTCCCGGTATACAAGGCCTTGGCGACGTCGCCCGAATGGCTGGAGCAAGATCAGCTGCCCGATAAGATGGTCTTCATCCAGCAGGTTGCGTACGGCGATCCGCTCGAGTTCCGTCCGAACTGGGGCGAGTGGAACGATGCCCGCGTCGGCGCGCTGCGGCCCGCTTGGATGGGTCAGGAGCCCGTGCTAACCGGTCTGCAGCGCTGGGCCCAGGCTATCCGCAACGCGATTAGCCGAGACTGAGCGTGCCATGTAGAATAAAATGTAGATAGGCAAAACGGCGAGGGAGAGGGGGGTGTCGCTCGGCTCCCGGGCGGCACCTTCCTCTGCGCGCGAGGGAGGTTG
>JAAYLA010000179.1 GCA_012522135.1 Bacillota bacterium
GCGGGTGCGGCGTCTGGGGGCTTTGCCCCGGTTCGTGTGGCGTACGCTGCGCGCCGCCCGGCGAGAGAGGGGGCGTATGTGATGGGAGTCAGCGAGCTGGTGAAGTACAAGGAGCGCCCCGTTTTCGAGTACCTCGTCGTCCTGTTCGGTTCGTTCTTGATCGCGCTGTCGTTGAACTGGTTCCTCGTCCCGAACCAGATTGCCGCCGGCGGCGTCAGCGGCCTGGCGACGGTGGTGTACTACTTAACACGGCTGCCGGTCGGCGTCACCATGCTCTTCGTCAATGTGCCGCTCTTTCTGATCTCTTTGAAAGTCCTCGGGCCTACCTTTGGCGTGAAGACCGTAGTCGGCGCCGTGGCGACGTCGGTTTTCGTCGACGTCACGGCGGGCTGGCTCACGCCGCTCACTTCCGATCCGTTCCTGGCCTGCATTTATGGAGGCGTGTTGAGCGGAATCGGTATCGGAGTTACGTTTCGCGTAGGCGGGTCGACCGGTGGCACCGACATTGCGGCGCGTCTGTTGCATCACTGGTTTCGCCTCGGTCCCGGACGCATGCTCATGGTTGCAGACGGCTTTGTTATCGCCTTGGCGGGAATCGTCTTCGGCGCAGAATTGGCCCTGTATGCCTTCATAGCCGTTTTCCTGACAGGCCGTGTAATCGACTTCATCCAGGAGGGCGGCGTCTACGCGAAGGCGGCCTTTATCATCTCCACCGAAAGCGACGCGATTGCCCAAGCCGTGCTGCACGAGATGGAGCGCGGCGTGACGGAGCTCAAGGGACAGGGCATGTTCACCGGCGTGGACCGGCCCGTGCTCTTCGTCATCGTGCCGCGGGGAGAGATTGCCCGGCTGCGGCGCATCGTAGCCCGGATCGATCTCAAGGCCTTCATGGTCGTGACCGACGTCTCCGAAGTGCTCGGCGAAGGCTTCCGGGAACACGAAGTGGATGCAGTGTGACCGCCGTGAGTCCCGTGCCCGGCGTGCGCACTGTCTCCGCCGCCCACCACCTCGACTGGCTACGTAGCGGGGCAGTCCGCATGGATGACGCCGGGCAGGGTGAATCCTCTCTATGGTATAATGATACTTAGCCCTGAACGGCGTCCTGTTCGGTGCGGCGTTCGGGTCCTGGCATGATTTGCCAGGCCACAGTCCAGGGAAAGATAGGTGACGGCTTTGCAACGGATTCGCCGCACGTGGCTACGGCTGGGGTTTGGGGCGACACTGCTCTTCTGCGTCGCGGCCGTCGCCATGCACATGACGGCCGCGGAAGAATCAGCCGACCTCGCGAAGCTGCGCACGGCTCTCGAGATCGTCGCGATCCTGAAGACCGAGTACTTCCAACCCGTCGACACGCTGGACCTCGTCGGCGCCTACATCCGCACCGGAGACATCGACGGTATGCTGAAGGAAACCTTACCCGACGATCCGTACACGCACTACTTGAATGCGGACGCTTACGAGAGGACCCGGACGAACATCGAAGGTTCCTTCGCCGGCATCGGTATCGTCGTAGGTATTCAAGGCGACTACTTGACTATCGTCTCGCCGATCGACGACACGCCGGGACACCGGGCCGGACTGCGCGGGGGAGACCGCATTATCGCCGTCGACGGGCGGTCGACGCATGCGCTGACGCTGAATGAGGCGGTCAGCATGATGCGTGGCCCGGAGGGTACCATCGTTCGTCTCACGATCGAGCGCCCCGGGGCAGAGGGAGTCGAGCGATTCGAGGTTGAGATCGTCCGCGACGTGATCGAGGTAAACAGTGTCAGCAAGGTGGTCATCCTCGAGCCCTCCGAGCATTTCCCCTACTTGGAGCACCGCATCGCGTACATCCGCATCAGCAACTTTACCGCCCGCACCGCCGAGGAGCTTCTCAGCGCGGTGCGGCAAGCCGTGTACGAGGAGGGTGCCGCCGGACTCGTCCTGGATCTGCGGGATAACCCGGGCGGCGTCCTGCAAGCAGCTTTGCAGGTGGCCAATCTGTTCATCTCGGACGGTCCGCTGCTGCATGTAGTTGGACGCAACGGTGCGGAGGTCACCTACGAAGCGCATCCGAGGTCGGCCCTGCGGAATCTGCCGCCCGTCGTGGCGCTCGTGAACCAGTACTCGGCCAGTGCGTCGGAGATCGTGTCGGGAGCGCTGCAGGACCGGGGCGTAGCGGTCTTGGTCGGCGAAACGACGTTCGGCAAGGGACTCGTGCAAACGATCTATCCGTTGCGTGAAGGTGCGCTTTCCGTCACCACGAACGTGTACCAAACGGCCGGCGGTCGTTACATCCACGAGGAAGGGATCGTTCCCGACTTCGAAGTTCCCTGGACGCTCGAGGAGCGGGAGAGCGCTGTCTACCTGGATGAAGTCGGCGGATTGAGTCCCGACGATCCGCAGTTGAGAAAGGCTCTCGAGATTCTCCAGTCGCGGGTGGATGAAACCGAGCTGGCTCTGGCCGGCTAGGATAAGGATGGAGATGCCATGCTCCCACTCGCCGACTTGCTCCGGATTCTCGTGCGCAGCACCTTGCAAATAGCGGCGCATCCCTTCATGCTCCTGCCGCTGCTCTTGGTGCTGCTGCTCATTTGGATCCAGTACAGGCGCATTGCGGCCGCCGAGAAGGCTTTCTGCGGGGTAACGCTCAACCCCCCGGGCGAGCAGCTCCTTTATTCGCTCGTCACCGGTATCGTCGGCGGCATCGTTGCTACGCTGATTTTCGTTGTGCTGGGCATCTCGCTGCCGGAGACCGGCATTCTTCCGGTGTGGATCTTGGCGCTGATCTTGATGCTCGTCCACCCGCGGTTTGTGTGCTTTGCTTACGCGGGCGGCATCGTGGCCCTGTCGTCGCTCCTCTTCGGTTTTCCGCGGATGAACGTGGCCGGGCTCATGGGCCTCGTCGCCGTGTTGCATTTGGTCGAGGCCGTCTTGATCCGTTTTACCGGCTCCCGGTTCGCCATGCCGGTCGTCGCGAACCACCGAGGCCGTCTCGTAGGTGGCTTTGCTTTGCAGAAGTTCTGGCCGGTCCCATTTTTCGCCCTGTTGGCCCTGGTGGTGCCCGAACAGATGGCGAGCGTCCCCGGGACCGTGGAAATGCCCGGCTGGTGGCCCCTGATCGGGTTCAGCGGGGAAACGGGCGTCACCTACCAGGTCATCTACTCGCTCTTTCCGGTGGCCGCCGCGCTCGGCTACGGTGACATTGCCATCACTTCCACACCGGAGTCGAAGGCCCGGTTCACGTCGAAATTGCTGTTGCTATACAGTCTGCTTCTCCTTGCCCTGGCGGTACTGGCCACCCAGCACCCTGTCTTCGCTTACGCCGCCGCCGTCTTTTCGCCCGTAGGCCACGAACTGCTGATCAAGGTAGGCCAGCGCCGGGAACAAGCGGGCCAACCCCTTTACACGAACGCGAGGGGTCCGACGGTATTGGCGACGGTGCCCGGCTCGCCGGCGGAGGCCATGGGGCTGCGGGCAGGAGACGTGATCCGCAAGGTGAACGGCTACTGGGTGACGAGCCCAGACGACATCCTGTACGCCGTGACGCCCTGGGCTTTCGAAGTCGAAATGCTCGTCGAGCGCACGAACGGCGAGCAAGAAGTGCTGCGCCATTTGGGCCGGGTGCCTCCGCTCGGCCTGATCATGGTACCGGACCGGCCGGTGCGGGGCGTCGTAGATCTGGGCCGCCCGGGTCCCTTGGGCAGGTGGCTGGCCCGGCTGCGGGGCAAGTCAAGCGCATGAAGGGTGACTGTCATGAACCGATCTAAGCCGTTTCGCGTCGTTTCCGATTTCGAACCTGCAGGTGATCAGCCGAAGGCCATCGAGGAACTCGTGCGTGCCATCGAGGAGGGGAAGCAGTACATCACGCTCCTCGGGGCGACGGGCACGGGAAAGACGTTTACCATGGCCAAGGTGATCGAGAGGGTGCAGCGGCCGACGTTGGTCCTGGCCCATAACAAGACGTTAGCGGCCCAGCTGTGCGCGGAGTTCCGGTCGCTTTTCCCCGAAAATGCCGTGCACTACTTCATCAGCTACTACGACTATTACCAGCCCGAAGCGTACTTGCCCCAGACCGATACGTACATCGAGAAGGACGCCTCGATCAACGACGAGATCGATCGCCTGCGCCACGCCGCAACGTCCGCCTTGTTCGAGCGGCGCGATGTAATTATCGTGGCCAGCGTATCCTGCATTTACGGCCTCGGTTCACCGGAGGACTACGTCGGCATGACCTTGTCGCTGAAGGAAGGCGATCTGCGCGACCGCGACAAAATCCTGCGTCGCCTCGTGGGAATTCAGTACCACCGCAACGACATCGGGTACAAGCGCGGTACGTTCCGGGTCCGGGGCGATGTCATCGAGATCATGCCCGTCTACGAAGAAAATCTCATCCGCATCGAGCTGTTCGGCGACGAGGTGGACCGTATTTTGGAGATCGATCCCCTCACCGGTGAAATCTTGGGCGAGCTCGATTCGGTTACCATCTACCCGGCCAGTCACTATATCACGACCGAAGACAAGATGAAGCGGGCCATTCAGTCGATCGAAGCCGAGCTGGAGGAGCGACTGGCCGAGCTGCGCCGAGCCGGTAAGCTTTTGGAAGCCCAGCGCCTCGAGCAGCGAACCCGTTACGACTTGGAGATGCTGCAGGAAGTCGGGTTCTGCCAGGGCATCGAAAACTACTCGCGCCATCTGGCGGGCCGTGAGCCGGGTTCCACGCCGACTACGCTCCTCGACTATTACCCGGACGATTTCCTCATGTTCATCGACGAGTCCCACCAGACGCTGCCGCAGGTGCGTGCGATGTACAACGGCGACCGCTCGCGCAAAGAGGTCCTGGTGGAGTACGGTTTTCGATTGCCCTCGGCCCTGGACAACCGGCCCCTCATGTTCCACGAGTTCGAACGGCACATGAAGCAGGTTGTCTTCGTCTCCGCTACTCCAGGTCCGTACGAAAAGGAACATTCCGAGGTCGTGGTCGAGCAGATCATCCGTCCGACGGGCCTGGTCGATCCGCAGGTGTTCGTACGGCCGGTCGAGGGGCAGATCGACGACCTGCTGAACGAGATCGAGACGGTGGTCGAGCGGGGCGAGCGGGTCTTAGTCACCACCCTGACGAAGAAGATGGCTGAAGACCTGACGGACTACTTGGCCGATGCGGGCGTGCGGGTCCGGTATCTGCACTCGGAGATCGGTGCGCTCGAACGCCAGGAAATACTGAGGGACCTGCGCCTCGGCGAGTTCGACGTGTTGGTCGGCATCAACTTGCTCCGTGAAGGCCTCGACCTGCCAGAAGTTTCGCTCGTGGCCATTTTAGACGCCGACAAAGAGGGCTTCTTGCGGTCGGAGACGTCCCTTATCCAGACGATCGGCCGCGCCGCCCGCAACGTGAACGGGACCGTGATCATGTACGCCGACACGATCACCGACTCGATGCGGCGGGCGATCGACGAGACAGAGCGGCGCCGGGCGATCCAGATGGCGCACAACGAGAAGTACGGCATCACTCCGGAAACCGTGCGCAAGCGGGTGGCCGAGGTGATCCGTGCCTCCGCCGACGGCTACGAGGAGGCGACGGCGCGCACGAGCAAGGTGCAGGAGGCCGTGGCCCAGCTCACTGCAGAGGAGATCGCGGAACGGATCAAGGCGCTCGAGCAGGAGATGTTCGCCGCCGCGGAGGAGCTCGAGTTCGAGCGGGCCGCCGAACTGCGGGACGAAATCGCCGAGCTGAGGGAGATCTTGCTGGAGAAGTAGGTTACGAAGTTCGAGGTGCTGCCCAGGTGGTGCAATCAGTACTTGCA
>JAAYLA010000001.1 GCA_012522135.1 Bacillota bacterium
AGGCTGACCGCCGCGCCGCTCGGCATAATGGTGTTGAACGTGTACTTGCCGTTCCCGGTGCCCACGATGCGGCGAGTGAGGGGCGTGTCGGCCGGCAGCAAGTACATGCCGGGAACGAGGTAGGCCGGATGGCTGCCCGGTATTTCGGCGATGATCTGGCCGCCGAAGTTCCCCGTGCGCAGGCCAAGACCGTCGGTCACCTGCAGATCGGCCGGGGAGAGCAGGAAGTCCACGATGAACCGCGTGAGCCCCAAATGACCGCTGAAGGGCAGGTCGTGGTCCGCCAAAAGGTACTGCCCGTTCGTCATCATGCCCAGCGTAACGCCGTCCGCCGAGGAGAAGATCGGCGTCGCGTGTCCTCCGCCGAAGTATTCGAAGTGCAGCACGCCGTCGATCTCCTTGAACACGAGGCGGCAGTTGGGATCTTGCGGGTAGTTGCAGTCCCACACGTACAGCTGGACGCCGTCCAAGGGAGTCGAGGTCGTCGTGCCGTCGCCCGTGAGCCGCGGCCCCGGGTGCGACAGAGGATAGACGAACCGGTACGGCATCACGCAGTGCGACGAGCCCAGCTTGTCGATGTAGCCGTCATCCCACACCGCTCCCGCCGGAATGAAGAACAGCATCGGCGCATTGTCCCGGTCGCAGCCCCGCAGGAAGGTAGCCTCCACTTCGCGCGCCGTCCTTTCCACCCGTGAGACGCCCTCCCGCCCCTGATCGTGGAAGTGGATGAGGCTCTCACGGCTGAGCAGCTTGCCGTGCACCGCCGTAAGCCACCGGTGCACACTGTCCCGTGTGACGGTCGTCGCATCGCTTTCGCCCTTCCAAAACTTGTCCGCCACGAGCGCCGTCAGGGACGTGCAAAAGCCGGTAGCGAGGCCGCCTCTGGCCTTACCCTTTAGGAAGTACTTGTAGAACTCGAAGTAGAGGGCCGTGAGCACGGGATGGCCGAAGACAGGATCCAGGAGTTCATGCCACACCTCGGCCGCGCCGAATGTCTGCTCGAAGGTACCCCAGTCGGGCACGCCCTCGGCGAAGTTCACGAAAGTCAGGTTGTGCACGCCGTAGCGGAAGGGGACTTCGAGGATGCGCGGCGTCGACGCGGTGCGCGGGTTGCTCACTCGGCCGTCGGGATTGCGCACCTGAACCGTGACCGACCCTCCTACCTGGCCCTCCCCGTCCGTATCGGGCATCTCGAATGTCAGCCGGGTCGGACCTTCGTACGTCGCGGGCACGGCTTCGCCGTCGATGAGCACCGCAGCGTCCGGCAAGAACGCCTGCCCGGTGAGCGTGACCCTCGTCTTCGGGGCAAAAAGCGCCGGAACGGCATCCAGCCTCGGTTTTACGCCCACCTCCAGCCTGTTGCTTTCGGTGCCGTCGGGCCTGCGCACGAACACCGGATGGTCCCCGCCGCCGATGGCAGCCGGAACGGTGACCGAGATCCGCTCGTCGGGATGGATCGTGGGCACAAGCGTGTACGGGCCGACGATGACCCGATCATCCGGGACAAACCTGCTGCCGCGGATGATCAGCTGGTCGCCGGGGAACACCTCGGCGGGGGTCAGTTCGCGAATCCACGGACGAGTGAGCACTTCGTTCCAGGCGTCCTCGCTGAACTCGAAGAACGACACCGACCCGTCCAAACCGGCATGGGCTCCCTGCGGTCCCTGGGGACCCGGCTGGCCCGTCGCGCCGTTCCGGCCGTGCTGGGCATCCTTGCACGTCTCGCCGATTCCCGCTCTGCCGCCGCGTCCTCCTGCTCCTCCCGCACCTCCCGGACCGCCCGGCCCCTGAGCGCCGCCTTGGTTTTTGATCTTGAAAGCGCGCTGCTGCACGGTTTCGGCCAAAGTCCCTTCCAGCACGCCGATGGTGATGTTCCCGCCGTTGCCGCCGTCGCCGCCCCGGCCGCCTTGTCCGCCGTTGCCTCCGTCACCTCCGTGCCCGCCGTGGCCCGGACGCTCGATGCAGAACCACCCGACGAAGGGGAGCCACATGCGTTTGCCCGTAGCGCCGTCCGCGCCGTTTCCGCCCTTGCCGCCCCGCTGGCCGCGCCCTCCGGGCAGGCCGTTTTCACCGTTCAAGTCGATGTCGGGCACGGCGGTCAGGCGCTTCGCCCAAATCTCAAGGTCGGGCGCGTCCTTGCCGCGAGCACCGTCGATGCCACGGGCACCGGACCTCCCGGGTTCTCCGTCCAAGCCGTCTTTCCCGTTTGCTTTCGTATGCACGCCTGCATAACCGCGACCGTTCAGAGCCGGATCGTCGGCCCGGGGCGGAGTGGAGCCACCCGGCCGCCGCCACGTGATGCGCGCGTTCGGGCCGCACACGAGCTCTTCACAGATGATATAGACCTTCGACACCGTAGGTTCGATGCGCAGCTCGATATTGGTCAAGTCGAGCTTGTTCGCGATGACGACGGCGCTGTGCA
>JAAYLA010000180.1 GCA_012522135.1 Bacillota bacterium
CGAGCTTGCACTTGCACCGTGCGGTCGGCGGTCATCTCGATCTGGGCGCCGAGCCCCCGCAGAACGTGCATCATATTCGTCACGTCGGCAAGGCGCGGCACGTTCCGAAAGGTGCAAAGTTCTTCCGTCATCAATGCCGAAACCAAGAGCTTCAATACGGCGTTCTTGGCTCCGGAGACGAAGACCGTACCCCTCAGGCCCCTGCCGCCTTGTATCACGATACGTTCCAACCATGCTTCACCTCAAATGCGTGCGGCGGCAAGGGCTCTGGTCATGTTACATACCGATCAACTCCACTTCGAGCTGAAGCCGGACGCCGAAACGGCTTTCCACTTGCTGCCGCACGCGATCGATCAAACGGAGGACATCGTCCGAGGTGGCTCCGCCTAAGTTGACGATAAAATTGCCGTGTACCTCGGAGACCATCGCCTGCCCTTCTCGGAGACCTTTCAGACCCGCGGCTTCAATGAGTCTGCCGGCGTAATCGCCCGGCGGGTTCTTGAACACGCTGCCCGAGCTGGCCAAACCAAGGGGCTGGGTTTGACGCCGCCTGAGGGCGAATTCCCGCATTCGCCGGCGGATCTCGTCGGGGTTGTGCGGCGTCAGCTCGAAGACGGCGCCGACGACAACCGAGTCGTACACGCCGGAAAGGCGGCTCCGCCGGTAGGAAAACTGCATCTCTGCGGCGTCGTACCGCTCCGTCTCACCCGTGCGGCCTACGACGTACACTTCCCTTACGATCTGGGAAATGTCGGCGCCGTGCGCTCCGGCGTTCATCACCACGGCGCCGCCGACGGTGCCGGGAATGCCGCCGCCAAACTCGATGCCTGACAGGCCCCTCTCGGCTGCTTGCTTCGCGAGACGCGGCAATGTGGCTCCCGCTTCGGCGAAGACTCGCGTCCCATCGAACCGGATGTCCCGAAACCGTCTTCCCAAGTGCAAGACGATCCCGCGCACGCCCCGGTCCGATATGAGCACGTTGGACCCGGCCCCCAGCACCCGCATGGGCGTGCCCGTCTCGAAGGCGATGCGACAAACGGCCGCGACGTCGTCACGACACGTCGCTTCGACGAAAATGTCGGCAGGGCCGCCGATACCGACCGTCGTGTACCGGCCGGTCGGAACCCCTTCCGCCACGGGGCCCTGGACTTCTCGTCGCAGCCTTTCGACGACCTCCTTCATCGTCCGTCCCTCCTCCGTGGGAGGGCAATCCGAGACGACGGCCTTTTGGTGCCGGGATAAGAGCAGTGCATCATATGAGTCTTCCTTTCGACTTGTTACGGCAGGGGGCGAGCCACCGAGCGGATGAGATCGGCCAGTTCACGAGCAGCTTGCGGGCGCCCGAGCGTTTTGGCGGCCTCGCCCATGCGGCGCAGGCCTTCACGGTCGTTTAGCAGTTCGTCCAAGACCGCAGCGAGTGTTTCGCCCGTCAGTTCGCCGTCGGCGATCATCCGGGCCGCGCCTGCGGCCACAAGCGGCCTCGCGTTGAATGTCTGGTGATCGTCGGTGGCGTACGGATAAGGCACCAGAACGGACGGCACGCCCCGTGCCGTAATTTCCGCAACCGTAAGCGCACCGGCCCGGGCGACCGCAAGATCGGCTGCGGCCAACGCGGCGGGCATGTCGTAAACGTACGGCACGACGCGGATGTTGTGGTCGAGAATCAGTTCATCGCCGACCGGTTCGATTCCGGCCGAGCGGTACGCCTCGACAACCTCCGGAAATCCGGCGGCACCCGTCTGGTGCACGAACTGCACGTCCCGGTGCTGGTGCAGGGCCGTGCGGGCGGCAAAGACCGCGCGGTTGATGGAACGCGCACCCCTGCTCCCGCCGAAAATCAGGACGTGGCGGCGGTCCGGCGAGAGCCCAAGCCGGCGAAGTCCTTCCGTGCGGCTGACGGTCAATAGCTCGCTGCGGACCGGGTTGCCCACGTACACTAGCTTGTCCTGGCGCGGGAAGCGCGGCGCGGCTTCGCGGTAGCCGAGGGCGACGCGATCGACCCACTTGGCCAACAGGCGGTTCGTGCTGCCCGGAAAGGCGTTTTGCTCGTGGATCACCGTGGGCACGCGCCGCAGCACCGCCGCCAAGAGTACCGGACCGGCGACGTAACCTCCCGTACCGACCACGACGTGAGGCTTGAAGCTGCCGATTATGCGAAAGGCCTGCAGCAGCCCGACGCCCGCGTCGAAAGTAGCCTTCAAGAGCGCAGGACTGATGCGGCGAGGCATGGGCCTGACCCGCAAGGTGTGCAGACGATAGCCCGCCCGCGGCACGAGGTCCTTTTCGAGTCCTGCCTGGGTGCCGGCAAAGGCGATCTCGGCCCCTTCCTGGCGCAGAATATCCGCCACCGTCAGAGCGGGATTGATATGGCCCGCCGTTCCACCGCCGGCAAACAGGACGCGCATTTTGGTCACGAGCCCGGCCTCCCTTCCTCCGCCGCCCGGGAGACGTTCAGCAGCACGCCGATGGCGGCCAACGTGACGAGGAGCGACGAGCCCCCCGCGCTGATAAATGGCAGGGTGATGCCCGTGACCGGCATGCTGCCGGTGACGACGCCCATGTTGATGAACGCCTGCAACACGATCATCGACGTCAGTCCAACCGCCAACATGGCGCCGTACAAGTCTGGCGCCCGCAGAGCCGTGCGGTAGCCCCTCCAGGCAAACACGAAAAACAGGAGGGCTACCGTAGCGGTACCCAAAAAACCCATTTCCTCGCCGAGCACGGCATATATGAAGTCCGTATGCTGCTCGGGCAGGTAGGCGAACTTCTGCCTGCCCGCACCGAGGCCGAGGCCGAACAGCCCCCCGGAGCCGATAGCGTACAGTGACTGGATAATGTTCCAGCCTGCGCCCAAAGGGTCGGCCCATGGGTTGAGAAACGACGTGATACGTCGCATGCGATAGGGTTCCAGGTAGATGAGCAGGAACAGTCCGGGGACGGCAACCAAGGCGATCAGTCCTAGGTGCCAAAGCTGCGCGCCGGCGGCGAACAGCATGACGACCGCGTTCAGACCAAGGGCTACGGAGGTCCCGAAGTCCCGCTCGGCCAAGATCAATAGGAAAATGAATCCGACGACCGCCATCGGAAAGAGAAATCCTTGAAACAGCCGGCGGATTCCTCCCCCTTGGGCTGCGATATAGGCCGCGAGAAAGTTGACGACGGCCAGCTTCGCCAGTTCGGAGGGCTGCATGCTGAGCGGGCCGACCCGAATCCACCGGCGGCCGCCTCCCGCTTCGGTACCGATGACGAGAACGAGTCCCAGGAGGAGCACGGCGAGCAGCAGACCCGCAACCGACCAGCGGCGCCATACCCGGTAGTCGACGTGCATGACGATCACCAAAGCGATGACGCCCAGAGCCGCCCACAAGATTTGGCGCTTCACGTAGTAGTACGGGTCGCCGAATTCCCGCAGCCCGGTAGTATAACTCGCGCTAAAAACGGTGACGATACCGATGACAAGCAGCGCAAGGGTCGTTCCGAATAAGACCAGGTCAGGAGAGCGACCCGGTGACGCGCGACGCCCCGTCAAAGACAGACCTCCTCCGTCCATTCGTGGCAGGGACCCTTCCTACTCTATTCCTCACACCCAGTATGCCATGAGTCCGACGATGCCGCACACGACCGCGACGATCCAAAAGCGGACCGCGATCTTCGGCTCGGCCCAGCCGCTCAGCTCGAAATGGTGGTGGATCGGCGCCATTCGGAAGATCCTCTTCCCTCCGGTAGCGCGAAAGTACGCGACCTGTAGGACCACGCTCGCCATCTCGACCACGAAAAGTCCCCCGACGATGAGCAAAATGATGTGGGTGTTGGTCAGCACCGCCACCGTGCTGAGCGCAGCGCCGAGGCTCAAGCTGCCCGTATCGCCCATGAACACTTGGGCCGGATGCGCGTTGAACCACGAAAAACCTAAGCAGGCTCCGGCGACGGCGGCAGATAACGCGGCCAGCTCGGGATAGCCCGCCATGCCGCTGATTACGGCATACACAACGCCCGCGACGGCCGTGGATCCTGCGAGCAGACCGTCCAGCCCGTCGGTAAAGTTTGCCGCGTTGCCGAAACCGACGATCAGCAGCACGCTAAATGTCAGGTACAGCAGCGGATGCACCGGCCAGACTGCCTCCGCAAAGGGCAAGAGCAGCGCCGTCTCGTTGACCGACAGGGCGTACAGGGACGGGACCAACGCGATGAGGATCTGACCGACTAGCTTGTGCCTGGCCTTAAGACCCAACGAGCGCCTTCCTACGATCTTGAGCATGTCGTCCATCGCGCCCACGAGAGCGTATCCGCCGATGGTAAAAAGGGCATAGAGCAAGATGTCGCTCTTCGGCGCAACAAGTAGGACCCCGACGAGGAGTGCGGTCACAATGATGACGCCGCCCATCGTCGGCGTTCCCTGTTTCGTCAGATGACTTTTCGGACCGTCGTCGCGCACCTGCTGCCCGTAGCGCAGTCTCCGCAGGTACCGGATGGTTCCCGGGCCCATCAGCACGGCGACGGCGAAGGCGATGAGCCCAGCGAGTATTGCCGGATGCATCGTAATTACTTCCTCTCTGGTAATCCGTGGGCTAGGGCCTCGGCAATCCGCTCAAGTTCAAGGCCGCGCGAGGCTTTTAGGAGCACGGTGTCACCGGCTCTTAGCTCCGCAAGAAGGAGCACCGCCGCTTCCGCGGGAGTCGATACGGAGGTGACGTTGCCCGCCTTCATTCCTGAAGCCAAAGCACCTTGCGCGATGCGTTCCGCCCTTGGCCCCACCGTAATTAGCCGGTCGAGGCCCAGGGCGCCGCATGCTTCGCCGCCCTTTCGATGCGCTTCTTCGCAGTAGCGGCCCAGTTCCAACATGTCCCCCAAAACGGCGATGCGCCGGGTGGCGGCCGTGTCGGCCAGCGTGGCAAGGGCGGCTTCCATGGAGGCCGGCGATGCGTTGTAGGCGTCGTTAATGAGTGTCACGCCGCCGCTTAGCCGTTCAACCTGCATACGCAAGCCGGAGGGCCGGACTTGGGCCAGCCCCTGCGCCACTTCCGACAGAGAAAGCCCGCACTCGACGCCCACGGCCGCAGCAGCCAACGCGTTGGCGACGTTGTGCCGTCCCGGCACCGGCAGGCGCACCGGAAC
>JAAYLA010000181.1 GCA_012522135.1 Bacillota bacterium
CGGGCACGAACGGCTCTCGCGAACAATCTCCTCTCCGGGCTCATAAACTCCTTGGTAAGCGGCCTGGCCGGGGAGGGAGCGGAGTGCTGGTACGCGCCTCGGAACTTCGCATGCTCGACATCATCAATGTGACGGACGGTCGTCGCTTAGGCTATCTCGTCGACCTCGATTTGGACGTAGAGACGGGCGAGATCAAGGCTTTGCTCGTCCCAGGCGGCCGAGGCCGGCTTTCCTTGTTTCGGCCCCCGGGCCCCGACGTGGAAATTCCCTGGCACCGCATCGTCAAAGTCGGGGTCGATGTCATCCTCGTGGAACTTCCCTCTTCGGTTCAACCTCCTCAACAAACCGCATCCGTCCGCCCGCTGAAAGGTATCCGCACGACCGAGCGCTAAGTTACAATGTGACACGGTGTACACAACATCGATCAGCGAGCGAAAGGAGCGAGCTGCAGGTGTTGCCAGCCGGCACGATGCTGATGCGTTCGCGCCTTCTCGGGCAAGTGGACGGGGTGCTCCACGCCTTTACGACCCGCCGCCACGGTGTGAGCCATCCGCCCTACGACTCCTTGAACATGGGTCTGCATGTGGGCGACAACCCAAACGCCGTCATCGAGAACCGCCGACGGGCAGTGGCGGCATTGGGCTTCACCCTAGATGCATGGGTCTCCGGGGAGCAGGTGCACGGCACGCGCATCATCCGGGTTACGGCGGACGACAAAGGAAAAGGCGCGCTGCGCCACGACGACGCCGTGCGGGGAGTCGACGGCCTGGTTACGGACGCTGACGGTGTGCTCCTTGCGGGATACTTCGCCGATTGCGTTCCCGTGTTCGTCGTGGATCCTCAAGGTCCCCGCGTGGGTCTCGCGCACGCCGGCTGGCGGGGCACCCTGGGCAACGTAGTGGGAAACTTGCTCGCTGCGCTGGCCGGAGCCTACGGCACGGATCCGGCCGGCGTGTGGGTTTGGATCGGTCCCGCGATCGGTCCTTGCTGCTTCCAGGTCGGACCCGACGTGGCCGACCGGTTCCGCGCCGCGGGATTGGAGGCATGTGTGATTGGCGGCGAAAAACCGTCCGTCGACCTGCCCGCGGCGAACCGGCAGCTACTCATCGCGGCCGGGGTGCCAGGGAACCGCATCGAGGTGAGCGGGGACTGCACGGCTTGCCGTACGGACCGGTACTTCAGCCATCGGGTCCTTGGGCCGCGGACAGGCCGTATGGCGGCGCTGCTCGGGATCGCCGCGGACCGGCAGGATTCGGCGCCGTAGGAAGAGAATGGTTCAATGATAGTCTCCTAGAGCCGATCATCATCCTTGCCGTTTAGATCAGCGGGGAGTCCTCGGACGGGCGGCGGGTTGGCAGTTCGCTGCACACCGCGCCCTCGCCACAAATCCGTCGCAAAGGGGATCGCATCCGTGTTCGAACCTAGCTCCGCTGGGCAAGGTCCTCCGTCCCGGCGGTTTGAAATATCAGCCGTAATCCTCACTGCACTCGGGGCCCTCGCCCTGGTCAGTCTCCTATCCGACGCTGCGGGCATCATCGGCACCTGGCTTTCCGTCTTCTTGCGTTATCTGTTCGGTCAGCTGGCCGTGGTGCCGCCCGTCATGTTGATCGTTCACGCCCTTTTGTCGCTACGGTACGGTGCGCATGTACAGTACACGCGCCGCGCCCTGGCCGTAGTTTCCCTGTATTTCGTGGCTCTAACCGTGATGCACCTTGTCGCCGGCGAGATCCTCACGTTTCAAGCGATCGGCGCTTTCTCCGCCAACAGTCCGGGTGGAGGCATTCTCGGTGCGATCATAGCGACCGTCCTCGTGCGCGCGGTCGGCCGGGGCGGAAGCTGGATCGTCATCGCCGCGTGGACAGCCATATCGGCCATTCTCATCTCGGAGACGCCCCTCAGCCGGTTTCTGGCGAGGGTCTTCGGGGTACTGGCACGCTTGGGGAAGGGACTGGCCCTAGGCTGGGGCGACTTTTGGCGCGGCGTAAGGGCCGAGTTCGCAGAGCTCGTGGCGCTCATCCGGGACCGGCGCGAGCTGCGGCGTGAGCGCGCGGCCCTCGCCCACGCCGAGAACGATGTCCCGGGTCGCCCCGGGCGAGCGCGGCGGAAGAAGAACAAGATGTGGGGGCGGCGTAAGACGCGTCACGCCTCGGACGAAGTTCCCCTTACGGCTCCGGTCGCCGCTGCTACGGCGGACGCGGACACCGGAATAGACGGCGATACGCCGCCGGTGGCGTCGGATGTGACCGTAGATGAGGAGTCGACCATCCCGGTGCTCGCCGAAGCGAGCGACGACGGGGACGATACGGCGTCGCCCGCGGCCAGCCGGAGCAGGCGACCTGCCCGCACAGTCGGCGGGGCCGAGGGAACGCTGGCGGTGGCCACCGAGGCTCCGGCGGAGACACCGGTGTACAGGCTCCCGCCGCTGGCCCTTCTCGAACGGCCCAAGGTTGCACGCGGCCGTACGGGACGGGATGAGCCCGACCAAAGCGCCCAGCTCGAGGAAACCTTGGCCCGGTTTGGTATCGAAGCCAAGGTGGTCCACGTCAGCCGTGGACCCGTGGTGACCCGCTACGAGCTGCAACCGGCGCCCGGGGTGAAGGTAAAGCAGATTACTAGCCTTGCCGACGACCTTGCGCTGGCCCTGGCTGCGGCGGGCATTCGCATTG
Source organism: Bacillota bacterium (assembly GCA_012522135.1). Classification (GTDB taxonomy): domain Bacteria; phylum Bacillota; class Limnochordia; order DTU080; family JAAYLA01; genus JAAYLA01. The sequence continues at coordinate 2,667 of JAAYLA010000181.1, forward strand.
AAGCGCCGGTTCCGGGCAAGTCGGTTGTCGGAATCGAGGTGCCCAATAAGGAGACTTCACCCGTCTATTTGCGGGAAGTGCTGGAATCCGAGGCGTTCGGCAGAGCCGATTCGAAGCTTGTCATCGGCTTGGGGAAAGATATTACCGGCAACCCCGTCGTAGCCGACCTGCGCAAGCTTTTGCACGTCCTCATCGCCGGTGCGACGGGCTCGGGCAAGTCGGTTTGCATCAACTCTATCGTGGTGAGCCTGCTTTACAAGGCCATGCCCCACGAAGTGAAGCTTCTCATGATCGACCCCAAGCGCGTCGAACTCGCCGTGTATGACGGCATTCCGCATCTCGTGACGCCGGTCGTCACCGACCCAAAGCAGGCGGCGACCGCATTGCGCTGGGCTGTAAAGGAGATGGACAACCGATACACCCGCTTTTCCGAGGTCGGAGTCCGGAACATCGACGGCTATAACCGGTGGGCTTTAGCTCAGACCGCCGAAGGGACGAGCGAAGAGGAAGGAGAGCGACCCGAACCCCTGCCCTATATCGTGGTCATCATCGACGAGCTGGCCGACTTGATGATGGTGGCCCAGCACGACGTGGAGGACAGCATCAGCCGTCTGGCGCAAATGGCCCGGGCCGCGGGCATCCACCTGATCATTGCGACGCAACGGCCGTCGGTTGACGTCATCACCGGTCTCATCAAGGCGAACGTGCCATCGCGCATTTCGTTTGCCGTTTCGTCGAGTCACGACTCCCGAACTATTTTGGACATGGCGGGAGCCGAACGGCTGCTGGGCAAAGGCGACATGCTGTATTATCCAATCGGATCCAACAAACCGATCCGGGCCCAAGGCGCGTTTGTCAGCGACAAGGAAGTGCAGGAGGTGGTCTCGTTCTGGAAGGCCCAGGGCGAGCCCGTGTACGACGAAGAGGTTGTGACCGCCGAGGAGCACGGCGAGGAGCTGGACGAAATTGACGATGAGCTCTACGAGGACGCCGTTCGGCTTGTGATGGAGAACGACTCCGCCTCGATCTCCATGTTGCAACGCCGCTTCCGCATCGGCTACTCCCGGGCGGCACGGCTGATCGACATGATGGAACTGCGTGGAATCGTCGGGCCGTACCAGGGTAGCAAGCCTCGGGAGGTACTGCGCCGCACGATCGACACGGAGTAATCCAGGGGGGCTGCCATTGATGAAAGAGTTCGGTGAATATCTGCGCAACGAGCGGCTCGCCCGCGGTGTCACCTTGGAAGAGATCGAGCGGCGGACGCGCATTCGCAGGCAGCACCTGGCGGCCATCGAGGCGGGGGAATTTCACCGCCTGCCCGAAGCCGCTTACGTGAAGGCTTTTTTGCGCCATTACGCCCGGTGCGTCGGCCTCGATCCAAGTGCCGTCGTAGAACGGTATGAGCAGCTGCAGGGACCTGCCGCGGCGGGTGAAGGGGCCACGGCCTCCGCAGGGGAACGATCGGAAAGGCGGCTGCGCCAAAGGAAGGCCAGGCGGCGCCGGCGCATCTGGCAGTGGGTCATCTTGTTGCTCATCGTAGCGGGCCTGATCGGCATTTACTTCGGCGAGGACCTGGCCGCTTGGGCACGGAATCTGCCCTTCTTCTCGCGGCAGGATCCGGCAGCGATGGAGTCGCACGACCTCGAGGAAACGTCTACGACGGACGGTACGACCGATCTGCTCGACTGGGCCGTCGAGCAGCCTCCCGTAGAAGGGCAAGACGGTGCAGCGGAGATCACTGCGGAGCCGCTCGAGGAGCAGCCGTCGCCCGATCTGGCGGCGCAGCTGTCTGTTCCCCACGAGCAGCCCGATGACCGCGTAGTCACAAGCGCTGCACCGGACGTCCCGGAGCCGGAAGATGCGCCTCCTTCCACCGCGGCCCGCCCCGTGGACCTGAGCACCGATCCGATCGTTGTGCCGGCCTTGTCGGATGCGGGATTCACGCTGGAACTCGTGGCGACAGGCGTTTCTTGGACGGAGTTGCAGGTCGACGGCAGCCGAGTGGTCTACCGTAACCTTGAACCCGGCGAGCACGTGTCGTATGTTGTTCGGAGAGAGGCGTCGCTGCGACTCGGGCGCGCCGGCGATGTGGACATCTACCTAAACGGACAACTCGCCGGAACGATAGGTGAGGGGGTCGTCAGCAGACGCTTTATCATTGACGAACGGTCAGAGTGAGGTCGATACGTTAGATGAGCGATCGAGCGGGAATGAGCCTATTGGCGCGGGCGTCTGCGGCCGCCGGGTCGCTGCGTTGCTTGGCGGCTGCTACAACTGACATCGTGGAAGACGCACGCCGGCGCCACGGTCTGTATCCTACGGCGGCGGCTGCGGTCGGCCGTACCATGACGGCGACGGTGATGATGGGAGCCATGTTGACTGACGATCAGCGCGTCGTGGTCGAGATCGTCGGCGACGGGCCCCTTGGCCACATTGTCGCCGACGCGGACGCGCACGGTAACGTTCGGGCATACGCCGCCAATCCCCGCGTGCATTTACCCGCCAACGCCAAAGGAAAGCTCGACGTGGCAGGGGCTGTGGGCAAAGGTACGCTCCACGTGACGAAGGACCTCCAGCTGAGGGAGATGTACCGGGGGATGGTACCCCTGATCTCCGGCGAGATCGCCGAAGACTTCGCCTATTATTTCGTCCAATCCGAGCAGGTGCCGTCCGCCGTCTCCCTCGGTGTTCTGGTCGACACCGACAGCTCCATTCGGGCCGCAGGCGGCCTCATCGTCCAGGTCTTGCCCGGAGCCGACCCTGCGCTCATCGACGAGTTGGAAAAGCGCCTCAAGACACTGCAGAGCGTCTCGCACATGGTACAGATCGGCATGGGCCCGGCGCAAATGATCGATGCGCTTCTCGACGGCTTCGACGTACGGCACCTGGGCGAGATGCCGCTCCAGTTTTCGTGCCGCTGTTCCCGGGAACGTTTCTCCAAAGCCTTGATCGCCCTCGGGCCGGCGGAGATCGAAGCGATGATCCGCGAGCCAGGCGGCGCGGAGCTGGTCTGCAACTTCTGTGCCGAGACATACCATTTTACCGCCGACGATCTGCGTCAGCTCATCCAGGCTGCCACAGACGACGGCGATGACGACTAGGACACCTTGCCCGCCTGCGGCGGCCGTCCGCTGAAAGCCCTCCCTGCATGCCTATCCGGTCCGGCAGGGAGTTTTTCTATGTGCGGTTTCCATGATTTTCCCTGCAGGACCGTCCGGCTCGTGCGACTTGGAGGCCGAACCGAAGGCGTTCAATCGCGGTGTGCACCTGCTAGAGGCCGACGGAGCACGAACGGATTGACACAGCCGCAACATCCATCCGAGGAACCACCGACTTCAGCAAACGGGGCGCAGGGCCGTCCGGCTCGTGCGACTTGGAGGCCGAACCAAAGGCGTTCAATAGCGGTGTGCACCTGCTAGAGGCCGACGGAGCACGAACGGACGGCCCTGCGCCTCTTCGTCATAACCAAATGGGACATGGAATATAGATGGCTCGAACGAAGGGGGTGCAGACGGGTGAAAGTACGGACAAAGGAGTTTGCGTCACGAAGGAAGGAAGGGCCCGGCCTCTTGTTCTTGTTTGTCGCTGTTGCCGCCGTGTCGATGGTCAGTGCCCGGTTCATGGGCGTCGATCCGGCTGCACTGGTCACACAGGTTAGCTCGCGCTTTCAAACCACGTCAATGCGTAGCGATCCCTTGGATGTGAGCAGCAGGGGAGAGGCCGTAGTGCCTGTGAACCGCGACGAGCCGCGCGTCCTCATCTACCACGCCCACGCCAGCGAAAATTACTCCCCGAAGCAGACCCATGCAGCGCGGGGTCAGACCGGCGACGTGGTGGAAGTGGGTAGGGAGCTTGCTCGTGCACTTGAGGCCGAAGGTGTGCGCACAATTCACGTAACCGGAGTTTACGACGATCCTTGGAACGAGGCGTACACTGCGTCAGCTCGCGCGGTGCAGCAGGTGCTCGAGGCCAATCCTTCGATCGAACTTGTCATCGACATCCACCGTGACGCCATCGAAAGCCGGCAAGCCGGTATCGCGACGGCCAAGGTCGGCGAGGACACCACGGCCAAAATCCTGTTTGCCATCGGCGAGCAAAACAATCCGCATGTGCAACAAAACGCCGAAATCGCCTCGCGGCTCAAAGAACGCATGGATGAGCTGTACCCCGGATTATCGCGCGGGATGCGGATGCTGCGCCAGGAATCCAACGGTCACCTCCATCCGAACGCCGTGGAAGTGTACATAGGAGACTACTACGATTCCACGCTGGAGGAGGCAAAGGCGGCGGCGAGACTCTTGGCCAAAGTGATCGCGGCGGGATTGCAATAAGGGCACCGCCACCGCTGTCGGCATGAGTAACGGGCGTCCACCGGCAAACACGGTGCGGCGCCTTTCCCGCGAACAGGGAATGCCGGCCCCGAAACGAATATCGTAAGGGCACATTACAACGAGGGGGCTAGTCCTTTAGTGAACCTCCCCGAACGGGTCCATCTCATCGGAATCGGCGGCACAGGCATGAGCTCGTTGGCCCGCTACCTGCTTGAGGAGGGCCTTACCGTTACCGGCTCCGACCTTTCCGCCTCTGATACCACCTTGGAGCTCGAACGGCGCGGCGCGACCGTCTACATCGGCCACGGAGAGCAGAACGTCAACGGCGCGCAGCTCGTCGTCACGTCTACCGCCATCGGCCAAGACAATCCCGAGCTTGCACAGGCCCGTGCCGCCGGAATCCCAGTCGTCCATCGCTCCGAGGTTTGGGCACGCATACTGAACAGCGGCCGAGGAATCGCGATCGCCGGAGCCCACGGCAAGACCACCGTCACCGCCATGCTGGCCTGGGTCCTGACGCACTGCGGGCTCGACCCTTCCTACTTAATCGGGGGGGAGGTCGCAGGCCTGGGTAGCGGGCACCGCGGCGCCGGCGACATCGTCGTAGCAGAGGCCGATGAAAGTGACGGTTCGTTCTTGCGCTATCGGCCCTGGTGTACAGTCATCACACGCATCGAACCCGACCACCTGGAACACTACGACGGCAGCTTCGATGAGCTCGTCTCGGCCTACGGCGCCTTCTTGTCACACACCAAACCGGAAGGGTTCGCCGTTCTGTGTAGCGATGACCCGAAAGTGATGCAGCTTGCGGCGCAAACGACTGTGCCTCGTGTAACGTACGGCCTCACCCCCGGAGGTGATTTCACCGCCGCAGACATCGAGCAGGAAGGATTCCGGACCGCTGCACGGGTGGTGCGGAACGGGCAGGTGTTGGGCAAACTGGAACTGCGCGTGCCCGGACGCCACAACGTGCAAAATGCGCTGGCCGTCGCCGCAGTGTGCACCCGGTTGGGGCTTTCCTGGGATGACATCGCGCCGCACCTGGCCACCTACCGTGGGGCGAAGCGCCGGTTCGAAGTCGTGGCCGAAGGCAATGGCCTGCTTGTGATCGACGACTACGCCCACCATCCCTCCGAGGTGCGCGCGACCCTGGCCGCGGCGCGCTCCGGCTGGCCGCAGCGACGTATCATCGCAGTGTTTCAGCCGCATCGCTATGCACGGACCCATTTCCTCCTGGACGAATTTGCCACATCCTTTGCAGATGCGGACCACGTCGTGTTGACGGATATATACGCACCTGCCGCGGAAAAACCGATACCCGGCACATCGGGCGCTCGCCTTGCCGAACGGGTACGGAGCGTCGTCCCGGAAGGTGTCACGGTTGACTTCGTACCGGCCCGGACCGACGTAGCGGCGCACTTACGCACCGTCGTCAGGCCCGGCGACGTCGTGGTCACTATGGGCGCCGGAGACATCTGGCGTACAGCACGGGAATTTGTTCAGGCGGTGGGGAATCCTACGTGATATAAAGCAGTATCAGTGGGGTGAGCCGCGGGTGCAGCTGCTCTACCACGTAGGAGACGACGCCGTGCTGGAGGACTTCCTCCAAGGCCGCTACGATACGAGGCCCTGGTTTTTCCTGCGCGTTCAGGCCGAACGGCTCTCGCTCAGCAAGGGTTTCGATCGACTCCTCGCCCTGGATGCCATTCCCGTTACACCCTACGACCACCAGGTGCGCGCCGTGGTCAAGGTACTGCGCCACATGCGGGGACGCGCCGTGCTCGCCGACGAAGTAGGCCTGGGGAAAACCATCGAGGCCGGGCTGATAATGAAGGAGTACCTCCTCCGGGGCCTTGTGCGCAGTGCCCTCGTCCTGACGCCGGCAAACCTCGTAGCCCAGTGGCGCCAAGAATTGGAAGATAAGTTCGGGATCACCCTGCGGCAAGCGACGGCGCGCACCGACTGGACACGCTACGACCTGGTCATCTCCTCACTCGACCGAGCCAAGCGCCCCGACCACGCAGCCAGCATCGCGGCACGTGCGTGGGACCTGGTCGTCGTGGACGAAGCCCATCGCCTGAAAGACCGGGCATCCTTAGCCTGGCAGCTGGTCAACCGCCTGCAGAAAAAATACATCCTTCTGCTTACCGCGACCCCCGTGCAGAATGACCTCAGCGAGCTGTACAATCTCATCACACTGCTAAAACCCGGTCAGCTGCATACGTACGCCACCTTCCGTCGGGAGTTTACCTTGGACCGGCACTCGCCGCGCAATCTCGATACGCTCCGGGAGCTGATCGACGACGTCATGGTCCGTACGGCACGCCGGGACACCTTCCTGCGGTTTCCGCCGCGGGAGATCCGTTCCATGGCGGCGCCAATGTCCGAGGCCGAACGAGCTTTCTACTCCGCGCTCCTCTCGCTGTTACGGAAAAGCTTTGCCGCAACCCCTAAAGCGCAGCGCAACGTGCTCCCCTACATGCTGCTGCTCCGCCAAGCGACAAGCCACCCCGCGGGCAGCATTCGCACGCTCCGGGCTATGCAGCGGCGCGGCACGATACAACATGTCGAGTCCAGGGCGCTCGAAAAACTGCACCGGCTGGCGGGCCAGGTGGTACCCGGCAAGTTCCGACTCACTGAAAGGGCTCTGCACGAGTGCGGTCATCACGCGGTCGTGTTCACGTCGTTCAAGGAGACGCTGCACAGGCTAGCAGAACACCTTGAGGACCGAGGTGTGCCGGCGGTGATCCGCTTCCACGCAGGTCTGTCTTCCAGCGCGCGCCGCGAGGCTCTGGAGCGCTTCCGGCAAGAGCGGGCCGTTCTAGTCAGTACGGAGGCGGGAAGCGAAGGGCTCAACCTGCAGTTTTGCCGGACCGTGATCAACTACGATCTGCCGTGGAATCCGCTGCGCCTCGAGCAACGTATCGGACGGGTACACCGCATCGGGCAGACGGACCCGGTGCGTATCTACAACCTGGTAACGGCAAGAACGATCGAGTCGTACATCCTATACCTCTTGAACAAGAAGATCGACATGTTCAGCAAGGTCATCGGCGAACTAGAGGGCATCCTGATCAACTTGGCGGAGCCGTTCGAGATGCGCCTTGCGGAGACTTTTCTATCCTGGTCGGGTGAGGCCTTGCAGCATCGCTTGAAGGAGTTCGGCGCCGAACTGGAGGAGGCGGCTCGCCGATTTGCACATCAACGGCGCATAATGGACAGCCTTTTCGGTGCGGCTTCCGCGCCTTTGTCCGAGGTTGCCACCGGAGGTGAAGCCGTTGGGCGTGAGTGAACTCGTATCACGGCAACCGGCAGGCACCCACGGCGAAGCGAACGAGCAATTCGTCGAGGCATTCCTCCGTGCCTGCGGGGCGGCCGTCACGCGCCGGGACGGCTGCCTGTTCGTCCGGCTTCCGTCCGAGACGGCACGCACGATCGGTGTGCCCGAGCGGACCGCCTTTACGTTTGATCCGGAGCGCGCGGATCACAGCGTCCACCTGCTGGCCAGCGGCAGCGCCCTTCTCGACGCCATGATTCACGTGACCCGCGGGAGAGGGGCGTGTGCACAGCTCATCTTCACGGGCCTCGCCCTGCAGCGCAAGATGGAGACGGTCCTGGCCTGGGAACGCGAAAAAGATGTTTGGCGCAGGGGCCCGCTACACTTGCCTGTATCGGGCGTAAGCCGCGTGCGAGTGGCGGGAAGGCGCGTCTATTACCACGAGGAGCTGCTGTTTCACTTCAAGGTCGACTACATATCGGACGAGCCGCAGGAAGAACTCTATGCGGTTACCGTCGATCCTTCCCGCGAGCGGGTCGTCGCCAACGTGCCGTGGGAGTTGGCGGCAGCCTTCAACCTGCAGACCTTCACAAGGGACGAAGGAAAGAAAAGATCTGCGCGTGTCCCGGCCGGTTACGTGGCACGGAGGGCATACCGCGTCGCCTGTGCGCACATGGAACAGTTGGTGGCGAGGCGCCTGCGCCACCTGCAACACGAGGCGCACCTGCGCCTGGAGGAAGACCTGCGCCGCATCGACGCCTATTTCCGTGCAGCGGCCGCCGAACTTGTGCTGCCTCTCAGGAAAACGTTGCGGCGGCTGACGAAGGCCCGCGAGCGCCTGCGCTTTCTGCCGGACAGCCTCGCGGAGGAACGGACAAGGGCGGAGGCTGCCGATGCGCTCGCGCTGGAGACCGCCTTCCGCACAGAGCTTGAGCGACTCGAAGCGGAACGCCAAAGGCGGGTCGCAGAGCTGCAAAAGCGTTCCGAGGTGCGTGCGAAAGCCCGTCTTGTCAGCGTGGCGCGCGTCATGATGCCGCGGATCGAGTGGCGTCTGCGGCTGTATCGGTCGGCGCGGTACCGCGAGGTCGAGGCCTCCTACGACCTGTTGCGCGAGACGATTGGCGGCCTGCACTGCGACCTTTGCGACGGGGAAGGTGAAGAGCTCGTCTGGTCCGGGGAGGAGGAACTGCTATGTGCCCGCTGCCTGTCTCAGTACAAAGCTTCTTCCGGGCAGTAGACGAGCGCGGCGAGTACGGCCCGGGCCTCGACCCTCGGGCTGAAGCGCCTTCTGACCTCCTCGACGGCCTGGGCCCTTTCCGCGGACAAGTCAGCCGTTTCACCTGTCCGAGTCTGTTCGGCGAAGTACGTTTCGACCTGATCCAGTTCCACGCGTAGGCGCCGGACGGCATGGTGATACCAGTCCCACGTTCGTTCGTCCCGTGCCACGCAGTCTTTCACCCACTCACAAGCGATCTCAAAGGCATGCTTGAACCGCAGTTCCCGTCGCAGAACTTGCGCAGGGGGAACCGCAACCGTATCGAGGCGACTTTCCAGGATCCGGTGGGCCAGCTGCTCACCTGCGGCGCCGCTTCTCAGATCGACCGCTACCGCGACCGCTTTCCTTGTCCGCCGAAGGCAGCACAAGGCCACCTCAAATCCGAAGACGATGACGGGTACATACCGGATTTCATCACCCTCGTGCCGCGGCACCATGCGAAGCCGCGTGACGGCGCCGATTCGCCTTGCGGAGCGGCGCATCAACTCGAACCGAAAGGTGTCTCTCGCCCCGGATTCGGCTCGCGGATCCGGAGCCTGGCTGGCTCCGTCGAGCCACAAATAGAGCGTGGCAAGCTCCGGCAAGCTATGCTGTGCGTACCAAGTGCGGACCGGACGGCCTTCCAACTCGCAGAGCTGATCGCGGGTGAGCTCGGCGCGCAAGAGGCTTTCGTCGATCCACTGGGTGGCCGCTCCGAGCGCAGAAAGGTAGCCGGCTACGAACATGCGGTCGTGCTCGGCCGGGGCCACAGCTTGAGTGAGGTACCGACTGTCGAGAAATGGCATCCTACGCGACCTCCCGCGGCGTCAGCCTTGCAGCAGCGCGTCGATGCTCAGCCGAGGGCGCCGGCCACGCGCCTTTCGTCCTCCGTCGATGCGCGCTGCGAGCTCCTCGAGGCGTGCGCTCATCTCGCCCGGGCTCCGTGACGTGCTTAGGATTTCGGCCAGTTCCCTCTCCAAATCCGGCGGTGCCAGCGACGCGGCGCTCAAGATCTCGTCCAACTCACCGACGGCCAGCTCAAATAGGCGAATCTTTTCGTACAGCAAGCGCACGATATACTCCTCGATTGTATCCGC
>JAAYLA010000182.1 GCA_012522135.1 Bacillota bacterium
CCACTGCCGGATCTCGCTCCAGGTACGGGCGCAGATCCAGAAAAATTCCTTCTTCAATGAGGTTCGCCATGGTCGCCTCGCTGAAGTCCGTGATGTCCGGTGCCACGCCGCCGGCGAGCATCGAGACGACTTTATCCGTGTACGCTGATCCGCTGCCGCCTACCACCACCTCAACTTCGATGTGTGGGTTCCGCGCGTTGAACTCCTCGGCCATCGCTTCGAGGTACTCTTGCCAAGGCTGGCCGTGCCCCGTATAGACCATGTGCGTGATCTGGACCTGGGCGAGAGCGCCGTGAGACATGAGAACGATTACAAGTGCAAGGACTCCAGTTATTGCGCGGCTGCTTTGTTTCCTCAAAGAATCTCACTCCTGTCGCAAGATGAGGCTGCAAAGGCGACCTGTGCAACGTGAACGAGCGAGACGAAGAGTTTTCTTGCCTCCTTTCGTTGCCGGTAGATCCAGCAAAACGTTTCGATGTTGCGGAAGATGAGTCCTCCCGCCGGTATCTCGAAGGTCCGCATCCGCAAAGCTGTCGAGGCCCGTTTCCACGACGGCAGGTACCTCGGACGCATAGATGCTCTCCGGGTATGTCCTTACGAGTTGTCCAACTTCGTAACCAAACCTGTGGTGGGGCGAGCAAGGGCAGTGGGTCTTATAGGTAACCGGGGGCGCGGCCGGTCAGAGGGTACGATCCCGCGGTGAAGGGCGGCATCTGCGTGACCGGCGCGCCTTCCCGGATCATGGCGTTATGGAAGTGGCGCAGGGACGGCTCGTAGAAGGCCGGGGCGTAGTGTGCACCGGATCGTCGACCCTTCTTGCGGTGCCGAGGCTGCCGTCAATCCGGATCACCACCGGGTCGCCGTAGCACGTGAAGCCGATGTCCGCCTCCCACACTGCACCTCGCCACCGTGTGAAAAGGCGCGTTCCCTTCCCAGACGCATCCTCCACACGAGCCTCCACGAGCTCAACCGACGCCGTCGCCAGTTCGATACGCTCCTCGCCGCAGCACCAGATCAAGGGCGACACAGCCGGTCCGTTGTCGATCTGAAACTCCCCCGAGCGGCTGACGTGGACGGAGAACGTTCGGCCCGGCACGTCGCCCGCAGGCAAGGTTATGCTCCAGCCATTCGCTTGTTCGCCACAAGGAACCGGATCCTCATTCTCGCCACCTCCCGTGCTCAGACGAGGTTTTCTTTCTGCAGCAAAGCCTCATACAGCCTCTGTGCGTACCGGGCGCGTGTCTCACCGTCCGCCGGAGGAGGGAGGAGGAAGCCTTCCTTCTTGCTCCACAGGCCCGCGTTGGCGCTCCACTGCCGGGCCGTTTCCTCGTCGATTGGATCGTCCGGGCGGAAGGGAAGCTCGGGTTCTTCGATGATGCGCCGCACGCCCAAGTACTGAATGGCCTCGAAGGTGGGGTGCGCCGGGTTGATGTCGGTAAACCAAAAGAGCGGAATGCCGCGGCGCACGAGGGCAAGTTGGTACCGGCGCAGCAGAGCGAGATCCCGGGCCACGTCTACGGGCTCGACACCGTTCCGTAAAGCAAAGGCCGCGAGCGCCCCCGCGCTTTCGCCGATGTTCCACTCGATCGGATGCAGCCGCACCGCCCCGTTCGTGATGTGCGTCGTGCCGATGTTCTTGGCCGCGGCGACGAAGTTGGGCGCGTTGGCGGTCACCATGGTGCGCAGGGGAATCTGGAAGGGCCTTACCCGCTGACCGGAGCCCGGCCGCAGGTTCGTGTTACAGCAGGCGTGTACGTCGATGTAATAGTACAGGCCAATCCCTACCGCATCGGGCCAAAGGCGGGCACGGGCACCGGGGTTATAACGGGCCACGATGTCTTCCTCATGCAGCGTGGCCAGGGCGCGCAGCCGGCGGGACTCCCGGATGTACGGAAACTGCGACAGGCCGTCTTCGGTGCCCAGGACGTCCGGCCGCAGTTTCAGCTCGGGATATCCGTAGCCGCCGTCATCCCGCGGCGCCTCGGTCTGCAGCCAGTAAAGAAAGCCCAAGGACAGCTGCTTCGCCTCTTCGTGCCGCCGGCGGGCCAGATCTTCCGGCGCATCGATGATGTTGCCGCCCGTGTAGTCGTTGCTCGCCCAGTTGATCATCGCAATGTCGTTGGGGAAGGCGGGGTCGTCGAAGTGCTCTGCCGCGATGATGCGCCTGTAAGTCCAGAAGGGCTGGCCGAACTGGGTGTCGCTGCTGAACATTTTGTAACCCCGGAAGCTGTAATGACGCTTATTTTGCTCGTACCCAGGAGGCTTCGGAATGACGTGGTGTTCGCCCGGACGGTACTCTACGGCGAAGGTGTAGGTAAAGCTTTGTACGGCTTCGGGATTGCCCTCGGGCGGCGCGCTCGGCTCACCCGTTTCGGCGAAAGACTCCATGCCGCTGCGGTACGGAATGCGGGCGAGGGGCATCACATCGCCGAGCTCGGTGGCGTCCAGCACGATGCGGGGCCGGACCAAAAGGCGCTCGCCGGTATCGAGGTGGCGAACGGTGACGAGGCGGATGCGCCCTGCTTCATCCCGCTCCACGCTGTCTACTACGGTGCGGTAGCGGATCTCGAGCAGGCCCGCGTCGAGATAAGGCTGCAGCATCTGCGTGAGAAGGCGCACGCCGACCTTCGGCTCGAAGCAGACGCGACTTACCCAGCCGCCGCCCGGGTTGAAGTGCTTCATGCTGCGGCCTTTCTCGGAGAGTTTATAGTTCGTTTTGTAATAGTCCCGCACGGCTTCCCGGAATGCGTAGTACGAGCGCGTGCCGCCGGATTCTTCGATGTAGATGTGCTCGTCCGGACACGACACGCCTTGCGACGTGAGCTGGCCGCCGATCCAGCGGGTCTGCTCCACCATGAGCACTTTGCATCCGGCGGCGCATGCGGCTAGGGCTGCGGCCGTGCCACCCGTTCCGCCGCCGGCGATGAAGATGTCGACGCTGCGTTCTGCACTTGGGCCATTGTGTGCGGTCATTCCTGCGGCCTCCTTGGAACTGCCAGGGTGCATGGGTCCGAGCCTGCTCGAGTGAACCAGGTGGACCCACGCGCCCTGGGTTTGGTTTTGCAGTGGTTTTACATGTTGGCTGAACGTCTGTAACATCCTACCGGCCGCTGCGCGCATCCTTCTCAGCCCAGTACGCGTCCAGAATATTCTGGGCGATGCGGCCGGCTTCTTGCAACGCTGCGCTCGGCGCCATGGTGCCGTTGATCACCAGATTGTACGCGTTGTTGAACTGGGCCTGGATGTCGCGGTGGACCGGCGTCATGGGGAAGGGCACTTCGCTGCTCAGAGCTTCGCCCACGACGTGCCAGTACGGGTTAATGTCATAGAACACCGGATCGTTCGTGCACTCGCGCAGGGGCGACGGACGGCCGAGGGACTTCAGCACCCGGCA
>JAAYLA010000183.1 GCA_012522135.1 Bacillota bacterium
GTCTTGAGCTTCGGAGATTTGGCCGTTCTGTTTCTTCCCGGCGAGATCTTTGTCGAGACGGGCTTGTACTAGCCAGCACGCTCCCCGTTCCCCCGCACGCACGTGGTGTCCATGGCAAACCAAGCGGTCGGCTACGTGCCCACGCGTACGGCCTATGCCCAAGGGGGATACGAACCGGGCCACGCGGCAAGAACCCACGGCATGACGGAAGCGGCTGAAGAAATGATCACCGAAGCGGCAGTCCGCCTGTTGTTGCGAAGCTGGGAGAAGACCGTTCGACGGGAGTGAGCCGAAACGCCGCGGCAGCCTAGCGGTGATAGAACTGCGCCATCGCCGGGGACCAGCGTGCGATGAGGCATCTCCTCCGGTTGCGAGCGGGTTGGGCTCGGGTTCAAGGATGGAACTCTGGCTGAAGGCGGTATCTTCGATCGGTGACCCACCAGTGGGTCACCGCCGCGGCAACCTTGACCCGCCGATGCGTCACTTCGCACTTCCCCTGACCCAACAGTTGGTCACCGGGTCCCGAGGTATCCGCTTCCCCAGCCACTGGTCCTCATGACCGGTCCCTGCGCTGCACGATCCCTGCGTTGGGCACCGTCACCTCACACAGAGTCACCGCATACAGACAGAAAGAGTGCCGGGGTCGGCACTCTTGTGTCATTCAGCGTCGAGGGCTGCTCCTATTGGGACCGCCCTGCGAGCCCTCTTCCAGGACCGCCCTTCGGGGTCCAGTTCGGCCCCCCTGCTGGCCCGTCCTTCCAGGCCGCCCGCGGCCCTTTCCAGCCGCTTTCGGGGAGGCTCTCGGATCCCCCCTTTCCAGCACCGCCCGGCTGAACCGTCCTTCGCCCCCCTAGCGGAGGAGCCCTTCGAAACAGCCCGGCGTCATCCAATAAGGCCTACTTTGCTTGGAAGAACCGCCAGCCGCCCAGAACGGGTGGATCGCCCGGGTCGTCGGCCAACAGCTCTTTGTAGTTCATGGCTACTTTCCGGTACGCTTCCGCATGCTCCTCGATGATCTCCGGACGATAGTGCTTGAACCAGGGCACGCCGTACACCCGGCGATTGATGCCCTCGCTTACGGGCAAGCTCCCCTTCGGCTGGCGTACGTCCCGATCGGAGTTGGCGATGCGCGTCGGCTTACCGTGTCCGTATACATCGGCCGTATTGAAGAGCGGGTGGGTGTGCAGCGGCAAGTTGCAGCCCGGGTTGCAGATGCTTCCCTCGGCGCGCACGGCCTGCGCAAACCGGGTGAGCGACAAGCCGCCCAGCTCCTCGGGTACGTAATGGCCGTGGGGCTCATACCAGCCGGCCATGTTGCTGTCGGGCCACTTCACCCGGTGGGGCCGGATGCCGGGCACGCCGTCGAGCAGCTCCCAGAAGTAGTCCAGCGCCTTGCGGATTTCCGCGCACCGCTCGTCGTAGTACTTCAGTTGTACCCGGCCTACGGCCGAGCTGAGTTGGTGCATCCTGTACTTGTACCCGCCCATCGGCAGCCCCAGATAGGCCTTCAGGTATTCCGTCTCGATGCGCTCGTCGAACCTCTCATAGATACCGAAGGCGATGGCCCGCTCGTAAATCTCCCGGTCGTTCGTCACCAGCATGCCGGCTTCGCCCACGGCAAAGGACTTGCCCGACATGAGCGACATGGCGCCGACGTGGCCGATGCTGCCCAGTTTGCGCCCCTTGTACAAACCGCCCTGCGCGTGCGACACGTCTTCGATTACCTTGATGCCGTGGCGTTCGGCGATCTCCATGATGGGATCCATGTCGGCGGGATGGCCCAGGTAGTGGACGACGACAATTGCCTTCGTCCGCTCCGTGATGCGGTGTTCGATGTCATTCGGATCGATGCACAAGGTCTCCGGATCGATGTCGGCAAACACGACGGTCGCTCCGAGGGAGTAACACTGCGCCGCCGACGCCCAAAAGGTGATGCTCGGACAGATGATCTCATCGCCGACGCCTACGCCGCAAGCAAACATCGCCGCGTGAATCGACGCCGTGCCGTTATTGAAACCTAAGGCATACTTCGTTCCCTGCCACGCCGCAAACTCTTCCTCGAACTTCATCGTAACGTCCCAGCCCGACATCGCGCCCCGCCGGAGCACTTCGAGGACGGCCTCTTCGTCCTCCTTGGTGATAATGGGCCAGCGGAACATGTCTCCCGGATCGCTCTGCACAGCCTTTGGTCCGCCCAAAATCGCCAGCTTCGACGCGCTCACTCGCTGTCAACTCCCCTCGTTCTTGCCCATAAGGGTTCACACTTTTCCTGGCAAGCCGGCACGGCAATGAGAACGTTCTCATCCCGTTCGGATAGGAACTTTCGCACTGAAGCTGGAAAATCCTTCCCGATTGCCGTGAAAGTGCAAAGACCCACTAGGGCACCCCTTTTATACTATTCGGGCAGGCTTCCTCCTCGGCTGCGGTCCCCGGCGGCAAGAAGAGGAAAGAAGGTATAGATGAGCAGCGGGCTTTCTCCCTCCGCCCGCACCTCGAACGTACCGCCAGGTGTGCACAGAAACTCGCCGCAGGCGCCCGGCACTGCTGCGGCAGGCGGGGCCACCGGCCATCCGTTGATCGTGCCGGCGCCGCTCCAGACCATGCCGGCAAAGGGTTTAGCGGCAGGCCCTAGGCGGAGATCGCGTCCCGTCAAGAGGTGTAAATTCGGTTCCAGCGTGCTAGGACGGTCAACTAGGCTTGACTCGCATCCAGCAACTCCGTTGGCTCGGGCAACTCGTTACGCTGATAGAGCTTCCGCATCGA
>JAAYLA010000018.1 GCA_012522135.1 Bacillota bacterium
CTCATGATCGGCCCGCCCGGATCGGGCAAGACCCTGCTCAGCGAATGGATGCTCCATCTGTTGCCGCCTTTGACCGAACGAGAGGTTGTCGAAGTCAACCGCATCTACAGCGCGGCTGGGCTGCTAGACTCCGCTGAGGCGCTCCACTGGCGGGCGCCCGTCCGCAGCCCGCATCATACGATTACGACGCGGGCGATGATCGGAGGCGGCAACCCGCCTGCGCCGGGGGAGCTAAGCCTGGCCCACCGAGGTCTGCTGATCCTCGACGAGATGGCGCTCTTCCGCAGGGCTACGCTCGATGCCCTCCGTGAGCCACTGGAACAGGGATTTGTTCGCCTCGCCCATGCGGGTGCAGTCACGCTGCTGCCGGCACAGGTCAGCGTCATTGGAGCCGCCAACCCCTGTCCGTGCGGATGGCTCGGCGATGCGCGCCATCAGTGTATATGCACTCCGGCCGAGATAACACGTTACCGCAAAAGGATCTCAGGTCCCCTGCTCGACCGCATGGACATGGTGCTCGAGGTCGTCCGCACGCCCCTCGAGGAAGTGCACGGCACCGATGACGTTACGCGCCGGGACGGTGAGAGTCTACTGGCAGTTCGCAGGCGGATCGCCAAGACGCGGCAGGTGCAGCGTAAACGGAACCGAGACGGTGAGCTGAACGCTTTTCAGCGGGTCGATCTGGTCGAGGCTTTGGCGGCGTTGGCACCGACGAGCCGGCGGCTTCTCACGCGCATCGGCGATCGGTACGGACTGACGGGCCGAGGTCTGATGCGCATCGTGCGCGTCGCGCGCACAATCGCCGACCTGAACGAAAGCGAGTCGATCGATAGCGTCCACATCGCCGAGGCCGCGGCATACCGGCTACCGTCGGACTGGGGAGCGGCGGCGCGGGCATAGGCGGCACTACCAAGTCAGTGCATTGCGAATGATCTCGACTCGCGGCCGCTCGCCGTGCCATTCGACGCTCACCACGTCGAAACGCACTGGCACGTCAAAGAGGCGGCGCCGGGCCATGTAGTGGCGTGCGCCGAGGAGCAAGCGCTGTACCTTCGAGCGGTCGACGGTTTCTAGCGGATGAACCATCGCGCCCGCCCGCCGAGCCCGCACTTCGGCGAAAACAAGAACCCCCCGCTCACGAGCGATAATATCGATCTCGAAACGGGGGGTCTTATAATTACGTTCTATAATCTCGTATCCGGCGCGCACCATGGCCTCGCATGCCAAATCTTCGCTGAGCCGGCCCCGCTCCGGAGCACTCCGTCTACGGCTGAAGCTACGTCTACTCACGGATCACCTTACATATCGAACGTGATATGTCGCGCTGCAGATCGATCTCGAACGGTACAGACAGCCTATCGGGACGGCTTGTCTCGAGAATGCGCACCCTGGGCCTCTCGAGCAGGGCGGGATTCACCTCGATCACTTTGGCAACCTCGCCGGTATTGAGCAGCACGCGCGCGCCGCGTGGATACGGGCTCACAACCTGCGCTAAAGCGTCGACCACGTCGCTCGCAAACAGCTGACCGCTCAGCCTTTGCAGATGGCGCAAGACGTCGAGGGGATCTAGCCCCGCACGGTAGGGCCGCTCGGACGTCATGGCGTCGTACACATCGGCCACCATCACGAGGCGCGAATACAGGTGAATCCGATCGGCCCGCACGCCGAGGGGATAACCCGATCCGTCAAGACGTTCATGATGCTGCCACGCCACACGAGCCGACAAGATGCTCAAATCGGGGTAGGCTCGCAGGTGGTCGTAGCCCCACTTCGTGTGCCTCCGCATCAGGTCAGTTTCCTCTTGGCTCAAAGGCCCAGTCTTGCGCAGAATTTCCGGTGGGACGTGCACCTTTCCGATGTCGTGCAACAGCGCACCGACACCCAGCTCCCGCAGCTGGCCCATGGAAAGTCCGAGGGTGATGCCGAGCAGCAACGAGATGACGCACACGTTGACCGAGTGCCGGTACGTGTACGCATCTTGAGCGCGAATTTCCTCCAATCCGAGGATCGGAGAACGTGTTGCCAAGATCTCGTCGAGAAGGCGGTCGACCGTCTCCTCGATCGCGTGCACACAGAAGGGCCTTCCGATAGCAACCGCTTCGAATGCTTCTTTGACCTGCTGCACTGCGTGCGCGCGCACGCGCTCGGGAACGATCTCGGACGGGACGTACTTCTCCCCGGGATCCAGGATATAGACGGCCGGGATATCGAGCCGGCGCAGCCGCTCAATGTAAGAACATCTGAGACGTATTCCGCCCTTGAGAAGGATGCGTCCGTCCTCTCCGACGATGGATCGGGCTAACACCATGCCTTCTTTGAGATCTTTCGGGTGGAACCGTGTCATACGAGATTGGATTCGCCGTCCGGCGCAAGCCTCCTGCCGCTAAGGTGCCTACGGGCGGAGCCTTCAGGACGAACGAACCAGGCGGTAGGAGAGCCTGTGGCAGGATGAGGGGCCGAGTCGGTCGAGGGCCTCGTAGTGGGCCCGGGTGCCGTACCCTTTGTGCTCTGCGAAACCGTAACCCGGGTACTCGCGCTCGAGCACTTCAACGCAATAACGGTCCCGGGCGGTCTTTGCCAAAATCGAAGCGGCGGCCACCGCCAAGCTTGATCGGTCTCCGCCTTTCACGAGAACGTGTGGAAAGGGACAGCGGTACGGCGGCCGGACGCCGTCGACGAGGACTAGCGTGTTTTCCCGTGTACACTCCGCGGAACGCGCCGCGAGCGCTCGCACGGCTCGAGTCAAAACGATGCGGTTGGCCCAATCGAGCCCTCGCTCGTCGATTTCCCGGTGGGATACGGTTGCGATGCCGTAAGCTAGCGCCTGCTTCTGGATCTGCTCGGCGAGCCGCTCACGCTGACGCGGCGACAGACGTTTGCTGTCGTTCAGACCGTCCAGCCGGGTAGTGGCCGCGAACAGAACGGCACCGGCATACATCGGCCCGGCCAACGCGCCCCGCCCGGCCTCGTCTACACCGACGATGTAGCGGATCGCTCCCTTGCGGTACCCGTCGTCGAAGTTTGCCAGCGCACAGGACAAACTCAAGACGTCGCTCCTCCCTCTTCGGAGACGGGCGGCTGATCCAAGGTAATGGGCCCCAGCTTCCCCGTGCGAAACTCCTTTAGCAGCGTTTCGGCGGCCCGCAAACGGTCGGGCCTGCCGCCAGGCAATAACATCCCGCGGCGCTCGGCGATGGCGTCGAGCAGGTCGGCCGCCGTATGCGGATCGATGCGGTAGCGGCCTTGGAGCAAGTCCGGGTGCCCGTCCGCCAGAAACCGGGCCAGCGCGGAGGCCGTTTCCTCCGGATCATAGGCGTTTTCTCCGATCGCACCGATCCACGCGAGTTTCAGGCCTGCCTCGACGCTTTCCAGTTTGGGCCACATCAATCCCGGCGTATCGAGCAGCCGCACCCCGCCTCCGATGTGGATCCATTGCGAGCCGCGGGTGACGCCCGGACGGGCCCCGGTGCGGGCCGTAGCACGCCCTGCCAGGCGGTTGATCAAGGTCGACTTGCCGACGTTGGGCGTGCCGACGACCATCACTTTCAAACCCGGTGTTCGTCCCTTCGGCCGCAGGCGCAGAAGGCCGCGGGTCAGAATGTGGCGGCTCGCACCATCCCGCAAGTCCACCGCCGCCGCGACCATCCCGCGGTTCCTGAAATGGCTGAGCCACGCCTCGGTGGCCTCCGGGTCGGCCAGGTCGGCCTTCGTCAACACGATAAACTGCTGGCGGGATGCGATAAGCGATTCGAGGTCAGGATTCGCTGACGTCGCGGGCGCCCTGGCGTCGACGACCACGATGACGGCGTCGACCAGCCGCAGCGCGCCCTCGATCTGCCGGCGCGCTTTCGCCATATGCCCGGGAAACCACGCGATCGGCGTCTGCACCCTACCACTCCTTCCTTCCCGCAGGGCGGCGGATCCTCATCTCAACCCCGGAGGTACGGCCAGAAGTCCGATCTGCGCCGGCGGCCAATAGGTGAGAACGGCCCGTCCGATGAGGAGGCTACGATGGACCAAGCCGACGCTCGCGTGCCTGCTGTCCTCGGAATGGTTGCGGTTGTCACCTAATACGAACACGGTGTCCTCGGGAACTTCAACCGGTCCGAACTCGTCGTAAGTAGGTCCAAGGATGTACTCTTCGTGCAGCGGCTCACCGTTGACGTACACGAGCCAGTCGCGGACTTCGACCACATCGCCCGGTACACCGATCACACGTTTGATGAACTTGCGTCGCATATCCGCCGGGTAGCGGAACACGACGACCTCGCCCCGCGCAGGCTCTCGTAACTTGTACGTGAGTTTGTCCACCAACACGCGCTCGCCTTCCCGCAGCGTCGGCAGCATGGAAGCACCCTGGACCAAGTAGGACTGGGCCACAAAGGTGATGACCAGCGCGGCCACGGCCGAGGCCGCCAGCACAAGCAAAGCATACCTCAAGGCGAGCAGCTTTCTCGGACGCACCCTTTCGTCTCTCCCCCGGGACAGAGGAGCGCCGTGTCCCACGTCTGCATGCCACGGAGACACGGCGCTCGGAAAAGCCACGACTATCGCCGTTCCTTGAGGCGAGCAGCGCGGCCCGTTCGCTGACGCAGGTAATACAGGCGGGCTCGCCGCACCTTGCTCCGGCGGGTCACCTCGATGCGATCGATACGCGGCGAGTGGACGGGCCAAGTTCTCTCGACGCCGACGCCTTGGCTGATCTTGCGCACCGTGAACGTCTCGCTGAGACCTTGACCGGACCGGCGCAAAACGACTCCCTCGAAGACCTGGATACGCTCCCGGTCCCCTTCCACGACCTTCACATGCACGCGCACCCCGTCGCCGGGGCCGAAATCGGGGAGATCCGAGCGCATCTGTTCACGCTCGATCTCACGGATAATGTCTGTTGCCACTGGTATTCCCCCTTCGAAATCAATCGCCGCAGTCCCCGGGCCGCTCCTCGCACTCCCCGGCGAGTTCGGCGCGGACTTCCTGCAGCAACGCCCTGTCTTCTTCCGTCAGGCTGTCCTCCCGCAACAGGTCGGGTCGGTACAGCAGCGTAAGCTTTAAAGATTCCTTTCGCCGCCAGCGCCTGATCGCGCCGTGGTTGCCCGAGAGCAAGACTTCCGGTACCGCAAGTCCCCGGTACTCGGCAGGACGCGTGTACTGCGGATACTCGAGCAATCCGTCGGGACCGAATGATTCCTCCTCGGCTGACTCCGGCGCGCCGAGAACCCCCGGCAGCAGCCTGGCCACAGCGTCGACGAGAACGATCGCTGCCGGCTCGCCTCCCGTGAGCACGAAGTCACCTATTGAAAGGACGTCGTCGGCTACGAGCTGACGCACCCGGTCGTCGATTCCTTCGTAATGCCCGCAGATCAGGACAAGCCAGCTCTCTTTGGCCAGTTCCCGAGCGATGTGCTGATTGAACCGAGCGCCCTGCGGAGCAAACAGAATAACCCGCGGACGCTCCGCCGGCCCTCCGGTTTGGATCACGTGTTCCACCGCCCGCACGATCGGTTCCGGCTTCATCACCATGCCGGCACCGCCACCGTACGGTGCATCGTCGACCGTACGGTGCTTGTCGTCCGTATGGTCACGAATGTCCCATACGCGAATCGTAAGCAGGCCCTCGCGTTGCGCCCGTCCCAAAATGCTTTCGCCGAAGGGTCCGGAAAACATACCCGGGAACAGCGTCAAAATGTCAAAGACCATGACGGACAACCCGTTTCACAAAAGACCCGGAATGGGGTCGATGATGATGCGCCTTCGTTCGAGATCGACGTTGCGGACGAACTCGCGCACGGCGGGTATGAGCGCAGGGTGCTTTCCCGACCGTTCCACAACATAGACGTCGTGGGGCAGGTTTTCCGTCAGCACATCGGCAACACGGCCCACCCGCTCCCCTGCAGAAGTGTATACGTCGAGCCCGACCAGTTGAAAGACGTAGTAGTATCCCTCCGGTAGGGGTGCCACCTCGTGCACGGGCACTTGAAGCAGCGCGTCGCGCAGTGCCTCGGCCTGCTCGACGTCGGTGATCTCCCGAAAACCTAAGATAACCAGGTTCTTCAGGTAGGCGACGCGCACGACGTGGAGTGGCCTGCGCTCGCCAGGCCGATCTCTTGTCTCGACGTAAAGGCGGTCAACCTGCTCGAACCTCCGCTCCACATCGGTGAGGGGGAACACCCGCACCTCGCCGCGCAAGCCGTGGGGCGCCGTCACACGACCAATAGAGACCCACTCGGAGGCATCGGTTCGCGCCATGTGGTCCTTCCCACCTAGTCGACGATCTCGACGTGTACCATCTTCTTATCCCGTACTGCCGCGGCCTTTGCAATCGTGCGTATGGCTTGGGCGACGCGGCCGCGACGTCCGATCACCTTACCCATATCCGAAGGTTCGACGCGCAACTCCAAGATGATGGATTTATCGCCTTCCACTTGCGTCACGTTCACTTCGTCGGGATGGTCGACGAGTGCCTTGGCGAGATACTCCACCATCTCCTTAGTATACATGCGTCCTCCTCCTTCGTTTACTCGGCGGCAGGCTCGTCGGAGGCGCCGTCGAGCACGCCCGCGAGCCGGAGAACACGCCTTGCCGTGTCGGAAGGTTGCGCGCCCTTCGCGAGCCACTCCTTGGCCTTCTCCGCATCGACTCTTACGTGCGTAGGTTCCGCCACGGGATCGTACTCGCCCAACCAATCGATCACCCGTCCATCGCGAGCCGCCCGGGAATCAGCCACGACCAGGCGATAGAACGGCCTTTTCTTGGCACCCATCCGACGCAAACGAATACGTACTGCCATGTGTCTACCTCCAAACTTATGATCCGAAGAAGCGGCTGAGACGACCTTTCCCTTTGCCCCGCTTCGCCTTCTTCTCAAACGCGCCGAGCTGTTTCATCATCCGTTTTGTCTGCTCGAACTGTTTCAGAAGACGATTGACGTCCTGTACCCGTGTACCGCTGCCCGCTGCAATCCGCCTGCGGCGGCTGCCGTTGATGATCTCGGGATGGCGGCGTTCCTCCGGCGTCATCGACTGAATGACGGCCTCGATGCGCTTGAGTTCGGTCTCGTCAATCTGAAGGCCCTTGAGCTGCTTCGCACCGGCGAGGCCCGGTATCATGCCGAGCAGCTGATCGATGGGCCCCATATTGCGCACCTGCCTTAGCTGCTCCAAGAAGTCCTCCAGATCGAACTCCGCGGTCAAGAGCCGTTCGGCCATGCGCTGCCGCGTCTGTTCGTCCATCGCCTGCTCGGCCTTTTCGATCAGGGTCAGGACATCGCCCATACCGAGGATGCGCCGGGCCATACGGTCGGGGTGAAACGGCTCTAGGGCGTCCGTCTTCTCGCCCACACCCGTAAACTTGATGGGCTTGCCCGTGACCGCCTTGACGGAAAGCGCCGCTCCGCCCCGAGCATCGCCGTCGAGCTTCGTCAAGATCACACCGTCGAGCTCGAGCCGCTCATCGAAGCTCTTGGCTACGTTGACGGCCTCTTGTCCCGTCATGGCATCGACGACCAAGAGGATCTCGTCGGGAGCAAGAATTTCCTTGAGGGCCGCGATCTCCTCCATCATTTCATCGTCGATGTGCAGGCGTCCCGCCGTATCGACGATGACGACGTCGTTGCCGCGGGCTTTGGCATGCTCCAGCGCCGCTGCCGCAATGGAGACCGGATTGGTGTTGCCCTCGTCGGCATAGACCGGGACCTGGATCTGCTCGCCCAAAACTTGCAGCTGCTTGACGGCGGCCGGTCTGTAGACGTCGCAGGCGACCAAAAGCGGCCTGCGCCCTTGCCGCTTCAAGTGAACCGCCAGCTTTGCCGCGCTCGTCGTCTTACCCGATCCCTGCAAGCCGGCCAAAAGGAGGACGGCAGGTTTGCCCTGCGAGGCCTTCAGGCGCAGCGGCGCCTGCTGCCCTCCCATAAGCTCGGTCAGCTCTTCGTAGACGATCTTGACGACCTGTTGACCCGGCGTGAGGCTTTGCAAGACTTCCGTTCCGACGGCCCGCTCCTTCACCTTGTTAATGAAGTCGCGGGCCACCTTGAAGTTGACGTCGGCTTCCAGGAGCGCGAGACGCACCTCACGCAGCGCGGCCTCGACGTCCTTTTCCGTCAACTTGCCCCTGCCTCTGAGGCGTGACAGAACGCCCTGTAAACGATCGCCCAGAGTGGAAAACAAGCGTTCTCACTCCTCCGCTTCGTCGATGGCCCGAACGAGCCGTCGAAGCTCTTCAGCCTTTGCCTGCAGCCACCGCTTGTCCCCTTCGGACAAGCCTGCCCGCCAGCGGGCGCCTTCGGACAGCTCTTCCGCGAGCTTCTCGAGGCGCTTCAGCTGTGTTGCCATACGTTCGTGTCGCGCCACGAGGCCCAACCGTTCGTCGAAGCCCTCCAATGCAGCCGCCGAGCGTTTAATAATGTCGTATACGGCCTGCCGGCTCACCCCGGACGCTTCGGCTATTTCACCGAGGGACAGGTCCTGCGCATAGTACATCTCGAAGAAGCGCTGTTGGCGCTCCGTGAGGAGTGGGCCGTAGAAATCGAAGAGCAGATTCATGCGAACGGTCTTCTCGACCATGCAAACGCCCCTTTGATACAACCACGCCGGGGACCCCATGACATCAGCTGTCCAGTGCCGTTAAGCAAAATCACTTTACAAGTATACTGGAGGGGGCACATCCTGTCAATCGGAATGTGCCTTCGCCGACGGCAACCCTGGGAACAGCGCGCGTACGAACTCATCGGCGTCGAAGTCGCGCAAATCGTCGATCGCCTCGCCCACGCCGATCAGCTTCACGGGCAGGCCGATCTCGGCGGCGATGGCAAGGACGATGCCGCCCTTCGACGTGCTGTCGAGCTTGGTCAATACCACCCCCGTGAGCGGCGTGGCCTCCATGAATTGACGCGCCTGGGAAAGTCCATTCTGCCCCGTGTTGGCGTCGACGACCAGGAGCGTCTCGTCGGGCGGGGCGCCCCACTCCCGCTCTACGACACGGTAAACCTTGGACAGCTCGCGCATTAGGTTCACTTTGTTCTGCAACCGGCCGGCCGTGTCTAGAATTAAGACGTCGGCGTTGCGCGCTTTGGCAGCCTGGACCGCGTCGTAGGCCACGGCCGCCGGGTCGCTGCCTTCCTGATGCTTAATCAGCTCGACGCCTGCCCTGTCAGCCCATACGGCCAGCTGATCGATAGCCGCGGCCCGGAATGTGTCGCCGGCGCCGAGGATGACGCGGTAACCTTCCGCTTTGTAACGGGCGGCCAGCTTTCCGATGGTAGTCGTCTTCCCGGCGCCGTTTACGCCTACCACCATGAATACTTTGGGCGCGCCCGGCTCCGGCCGGGCCAGGGAACTCGATCCGACTGACAAAATGTCGCGCATTTCCTCGGCCACGAACGGCGTGATCACGCTTGGATCTTTGCTGCGGGACGCCTCGACGCGGCTGCGGACGCCCTCGACGATGCGTAACGTCGTCGGCACCCCTACATCGGCCTGGATGAGGACCTCCTCCAGCTCTTCGTAAAGGTCTTCGCCGATCGCGGACCGCCCTGCCACAAGCTGTACGATCCGCTCACTCATCCCGGCGCGTGTGCGGCTTAGCCCTTCCCGCAGGCGCGCAAACATGCCGCGCCTTTTCGGTGTGGCAGGGTCAGCCGGCGCGGCGCCGGACTCCTCGCCGCTTCCCGCCGGCCGGCCGTCAGCCGGTTCGACCTCCGTGCGACCGGCCTCTTCCACCGCGGCCTCGACGGCCGTCAAATCCTCGTCGCTTGATGCTGAAGAGTCCGTCCCTTCCTCGGGGCCAGGAGCCTCCTCGGCGTCGCGCGCCTCCGTTTCCGCGGAGACGTCCCGCGCGGGTGCGTCGGTTCCGGCGCCCCGCTTGCGCCAACGACTAAACCACTTCGCCATCACACGGTCATCCTTTCGCAACACGGTCATCTTAAGGTGCCGCCGGCAGCGCGTCGTCTAACCGCAGGGAGACGAGCTGAGAGGCACCGTGCCTTTCCATGGTAACACCGAACAGCGCGTCCGCCCGCTCCATCGTACCTTGGCGGTGCGTGATTACGATGATCTGATTGCGTTTCCCGTACTCCTGCAGCAGCTGGGCAAAGCGATCCACGTTCGCTTCGTCCAACGCAGCGTCCACTTCGTCGAGAACGAAGAAGGGACTGGGACGGACCGTCATGATCGCAAACAGCAAAGACGCGGCAGCCAGTGCGCGTTCTCCGCCCGACAGCGTGAGGAGCGGCTGGGGCCGCTTGCCCGGCGGCTGCACGAGCATGTCGATGCCCGACTCGAGCGGATTTTCCGGGTCCGTCCAAGACAATACGGCCCGTCCTCCACCGAAAAGGCGCGGAAAAACGGCTGAAAGGGCCTTCTGCAAAGATTCGAAGGCGGCCACCAAGCGGTCCCGGCTGACCCGGTCCATCTCTTCGATGGCCCGTTCAAGGCCTTCCTTCGCCTCGATCAGATCATCCCGCTGCTCGCTTAGGAAGGCGTAGCGCTCCTTGAGGGCCGCGAACTCCTCGATCGCGTTCAAGTTGACTGCCACTAGCGCTTCGAGCTCCCGGCGGACGCTGCGCGCCTCGCTGCGCACGGGCTCGACGGCCGGGAGACGGACGCCGTCGGGGCTGTGGGGCAGGGGAATTTCGCGTTCCGCCAACCGTTCTTCCGCTTGGGCGCAGGCAGCCCTCTCCCGCTCGAGACCGAGCTCGATCTCGTGCAGTCGCTGCGCCGCAGCTTCCACCTCGGCGCGAGCTGCCTCCTCCCTTTCGGACCACGCGTCTATCTCGGTCTGAAAGCGCTCGAGTTCCGACTTTAGGCGTTCCACCTCGGCCCTGACCCCGGCCGCTTGCCGGCGCAGGGCGGCCGCTTCGTCCTGTACGCGCACCCGTTCGGCCTCGGTTTGGGCGATGCGTTCCGTGAGCTGCCTACATTCTTCCTCCCGGCTCTGCCGCCGCGCTTTCAGCTCCGAAAGGTGCGCCTCGGTTTGCTCGATCTCATTCAGGACGGCTTTGAGCGCACTTTGTGCCTCCGCCCACGCTGCCCGCTGCTGGGCCCGGACCTCTTCCAGGCTGTCGCTCTCGTCCCGCAGCACTGCCAGCTGCCGTTCAAGCTCCTCTACTTCCGTATTCTGGAGCTCCTTATCGGTATCGAGGGAACCGAAGCGGCGCGACAGCTCGGCGTGCTCCGCCGTCAGGCGGGCGATTGCCTCCTGCAAGCCGACAACGGCCGCTTCGATCCGCTCCTTTTGGCTTTCCAGGGCCTGCACACGCTCGCCGAGCACGTCACGTACGCGTTGCTTTTCGGCCACGTCACGCAGCACGGCCTGCAGGCGCCCCTCGACTGCAGAGCGTTCGGCGACGGCGCTGTCTATTTCGGCTTCGATCTCGGCGAGCCGCTCCTCTTCCGCCGCGACGTCGGCAGCCAGGCGTTCGCACTCGTCTTTCAGCGCGGCGAGGCGATGTCTGCGCGACAAGAGACCGGCACCGCGCCTTGCACGGTAGTGGCCGCCCGTGATGGGACCGGAAGCGAGAACCAGGTCACCTTCTAAGCTGACAAGCCGCTGGATGTGCGGATGGGACCGGTTCAGCCGCACTGCGCCGTCCAACGTCCTAGTGACCAGGACCCGGCCCAGCAAGTATTCTACCGCCTTGGCCACCGTGGGATCGAACCGCACGAGCCGGGAAGCCAGCCCAAGACACTCGGGATCGTTCTCCAAGTGCTGCGGCAAAGTGAGGGGCGGCGATACCCGAAGCGATGAGAGGGGCAAAAAGGTCACGCGACCTGCCCGCGCCTCCTTCAGATACGCGATCGCCTGTTTTGCGGTGTCCTCATCGGCAACCACGATGTTCTGCGCGGCTGCGCCTAAGGCCACCTCCAAGGCGAGCTCGTATTCGGGTTCTACCTGCAGCAGACTGCCGACTGCGCCGTATACCTTTTCCCGCCACGGCCGCTTGGCCCGCAGGCAGGCGCGTACACCCTCGCCAAAGCCCTCGAAGGATTCATCCAATTCCCGCAAGGCGTCGTACTGCGTGCGCAGGCCCGTAAGCCGCCCGCGCAGCGTCTGCACACGCTCGGCCCGGGACCGCTTCACTGCTTCAAGTTCGGAGAGACTGTGCCCGATGCGTGCGGCGAGAGCCTGGAGGTCCGCTTGCACCGACTCGAGGTCGGCGATAGCTTGCACGGTCCGCTCGCGCTCCCGTGCTGTTTCCTGCAGCTGCGCCTCGACGAGCCGCAATTCCTCGCGGCGGCGTTGAAGCTCCTCGCCGCGCTCGGCGATAGAGGCGGCCATGCTGCGCAGCTCGGCCTGGGCGTCCGCTGCGCGCTGCACGCGCGCCATCGCCTGCGCCCGCAGTTCCTTCAAAGCGGCGTCGGTCTGATCGATGCGCTCCCGCAAAGCCTTCACCCGCTGCTCGGTTTCAGCGAGCGACGCTTCTGCGCGGGCAGCTTGCTCGCTTAGCTTGGCGGAACGCCGTGCCAGCTCGTCGCGCCGGTCGGATGCCATTCGGCGTTCCCGTGCGAGTTCCTCCAATTCGCTTGCGCGCCGGTCAAGTTCAGACCGGAACGCGCCGAGCCGTTCGTCGAGGACCTGCCCGTGGGCATCTTGCTGCTCGGCCATGCGCTCCAAGCGAGCCAGATCGCCCTGCGCACCGGCCAGGGCGTCTTGGAGTGCGGCTGCTTCACCCAGCGCTTCTCGCCGCAGCGATTGCACCTTTTCCAGGCCCTCTTTAGCAGCTAGCCAGCTTGCCCTTGCCTCGTCGCGGCGCGCTTCCCACTGCGAGCGCGTCTCCGTGCGCACGGCCCACTCGTGCAAGAGCAGCTTGGTCTCGAGCTCGCTTAAGCGCGCGGAAAGCTCGCGGTAGCGCCGGGCACGCTCCGCTTCCCTCTCCAGTGGATGCAGCTGCCGCTCCACTTCGGCGACGATGTCGCCGAGGCGGACGAGGTTGGCCTCCGTCTCGTTCAGACGCTCCAAGGCCGCCTGGCGCTTGGAACGATAACGCGTGATTCCTGCCACTTCTTCGATGAGGGCGCGACGCTCCTCGGGCCGCACCGAAAGTATCGCGTCGACCTCTCCTTGCCCGATGACGGAAAGGCTGCCGCGCCCGAGTCCCGAGTCCATCAACAAATCGTGAATGTCACGCAGGCGACAGGGAGTGCGGTTGATCAAGAATTCGCTTTCGCCGGATCGGTATGTTCTCCGGGTGATCGTAACTTCGGCATACTCAAGCGGCAGGGCGAAGTCGCTGTTATCGAACGTAATGCTGACTTCCGCCATGCCAAGGGGCTTGCGGCTATCCGTTCCCGCGAAAATGACATCCTGCAAGGCGGAGCCTCGCAAAGAGCGAATGTTCTGCTCGCCCAGTACCCAACGGATGGCATCGGAGACGTTGCTCTTTCCGCTGCCGTTCGGTCCGACGATGGCCGTAACGCCCCGGGGAAAGACCAGCTCCACCCGTTGGGCAAAGGACTTAAAGCCGTGTATGGTTAGGCTCTTCAGATACATAGCTGCACCTCATCGGTGCAGTTTCTCCGCCTTGCAGGTGTACACCTGCCGCGTCCCGCTCCTACACTACGAACCCAGCTGCAGCTGCAGCGCTAAGTCTTGGCGTTTGCGCCTCGCCTTGGGTATGCCCGGATGATCGAGGCTGCCGAAAGCGTGCAGCAGGCGGCGCAGTTTGGCCTTGACCCGCGTCCTCGCGTTGTCAACCCGTTTGGGGCTGAGGCCGAACTCACGCTCGATCTCCCTGGCCGTATAGCCTTCGGCCAGCAGCATCGTGACGACGTATTCGAGCATCGACAAGTGCTCGCGTAGCAAAGCGCGAATCCGGTCGTCGAGGAGGCGGTTTTCAATGAACAGTACCGGATCGCTCCACGTGTCTTCCGAGGCGATACAGTCGAGGCGTGTTCGGGTTTCTTCGTTGTTCACGTACGCGTGCAACGAGACGGCATGGTTGAGAACCCGGTGCTTGTTGCTGACGAACTGCTTGACTGCGTTCGAGACTTTGCGCTGAATGCACAGGTAGGCGAAGGAGCTAAACTTCACATCGAACTGCTCGGGCCGGTACTCGTTGATGGCTCCGAGAAGACCGATCAGCCCTTCCTGCACGAGATCGTCGAAGTCCATCACATTCATATTGTGTTTTCGGACAATGTGACGGACCATTTGCATGTACTTCAGAATCAGCGCTTCCTTGGCTTCCTCATTGCCGCGACGGATCTCGGCAATGAGATGCAGATCGACCTGTTGATTGGCATTTGACATCTGGAAGGAGAGCCTCCTCTACGGACTGAGCCTCCCGTCACGCGGCTCAGCAGACTCGGCGCACGCGGGAGTATCCCGCGGAGTGGTACATGTCTACGGCTCGTCCTTAACCTTTATGCCTTCTCGGTGTAACGCAAGTCAGCGCGGCGCAACGACGAAACGGATGGCCGTGCGCTGCTCCCCGTCGATGTCGATCTCGGCAAAGGCAGGAATGGAGATGAGGTCGATACCGTTCGGCGCTACGTAGCCCCGTGCGATTGCGATCGCCTTCACCGCCTGGTTGACTGCAGCGGCCCCTACCGCTTGTAGTTCCACTTCCCCCTTTTCGCGGACTACGGCAGCCAAGGCACCGGCTACCAGTTTTGGTTTGGATGCAGCGGAGACTTTGAGTAGATCCATGGCCCTTCCTCCTCTGTCTGCTTCTACGTTTGTGACGTCACGTGGAGCGGCATGGGCCAACCGTACCGCGCTACTCATATTCTACATTATACCTTTCATCCCTTTTTTGCCATATTAAGATAGAAAATTTACACCGCTCCGAGGAGGCTACGACGCAACAGCTCGTATCTCCGGTTAACAGCAGCCAAGGCCGCACGAGCTGCCGATTCCGCTTCGTCCCGCCAGACAAAGGCGCCGCCCGTGAGCACCTGCTCCCGGCCACCTTCCCGCAGTACGACGGTGGTCACGACGGCGTCCATATCGCCGATCGTCGTGAGGACCACGCCTTCTGCATAAAGCTGCACCCTGTTACCGAGGGACCGCACGACGGCATCGAGGGTCGCTTCGACGGCGAGCTTCAGCTTGTTGGCCCGAGAAGCGGGGCCGCTCGCGCGTCCTACGAATTCTGCGCCGTCTAAAGCCAGCTCCACCTGAAACTCTGCCGTGTCGCACGACAGTCGGGTTTGCACTGCCCTCAGGGCCAAACGGAAGGCTTGTTCCCGTGCGCCGCGCAGCTGCGCGATGCTGATAGCCCGACGATCGATCCGCTTTCCGATTTTCGCCGCCAGCGCGCTCTCGACATCCCGCACGATCTGCATCGGGTGACGCCCTGCTGCGGCGAGAATGTGCACCTCACGCGGCGTGCCGTCGTCGAGGTCGACGCGCACCGCCTCGACGTCCGGAATCATCCGAATAATGGCTTCAGCCTCCCGGGCAGACTGCATTCAGACCACACCGTCCTTCACAAAGACTCGAGAGCCCGGCGAGCCGCCTCCTGCTCCGCCTCCTTCTTTGAAGCTCCGGTGCCGGTGGCAAGCACCCGGCCGTCGTGAACGACCTCCATGACGAAGATCTTGGCATGATCGGGTCCGGACGTTGCCGCGAGTCGGTATTCCGGGGCAGTACCGCCCATCGCCTGGAGATGCTCTTGTAGCGCACTTTTCGGATCGACGGTGCGGTCAGGGGCGGAAAACCGGTCGAGCCACGGCGCCCACAGTCGACGGACGAGCCCATGGGTCACATGCCACGGCTGGTCCAAATAGACTGCGCCGATGACCGCTTCCACCGCGTCCGCTAGGATAGACTCGCGGGTGCGGCCGCCGCTGCGCTCCTCGCCCTTGCCGAGGAGAAGCAGCGGCCCCAAGCCTAAATCGCGGCCGATCCGGGCCATCGTCTCGCTGCTGACTAGCCTCGCCTTCGTGCGCGCCATAACGCCCTCGCGCGCGCCGGGATAGCGCGCGTACAGCAGATGGCTCACAACGAGGCCAACTACTGCATCACCTAAAAATTCGAGGCGCTCGTTATGACTCCTGCGTGGCCTCTCGTTGGCAAACGAGGAGTGGGTCAGTGCCTCGTCGAGAAGAGCAAGGTTCTTGAAATTGACCCGGAGTCTGGCCTCCAGTTCTCGAAGGGCGCTCTCCCTACGGCGGTCGAGCTCCATGTGCAGACCCCTCCATGCGCTACGCGACCCGCAACTTAGGGATCGTACCGCTTAAAAGCCAGAACCGCGTTGTGGCCTCCGAAGCCGAAGGAGTTGGACAGGGCAACCCGCACCTCTTTGCGCCGCGCCACATTGGGCACGTAGTCCAGGTCACAGCGGGGATCGGGCTTTTCATAATTAATAGTAGGGGGGATGATTCCTTCCTGAATGGCCATCACCGTGGCGATGGCCTCAACGCCGCCCGCTGCTCCCAACAGGTGCCCTGTCATGGACTTCGTGGAGCTGACCGCCACGTTTTCGGCCGCCTCACCCAAAGCCGCCTTGATAGCCAACGTCTCGTAGTAGTCGTTCAGCTCCGTCGAGGTACCGTGGGCGTTGATATAGTCCACTTCATGGGGTTCGAGTCCCGCATCCTGCAGGGCAAGCCGAATGGCCTGGGCTGCACCTTCGCCGCCCGGGGCCGGAGCCGTAATGTGATAGGCATCGGCTGTAGCCCCGTAGCCCACGAGTTCCGCGTAAATGCGGGCGCCTCGGTCCAGCGCGGACTCCAACGATTCGAGGATCAGAATGCCTGCCCCCTCGCCCATGACAAAGCCATCGCGGTCGGCATCGAAAGGCCTGCTCGCGCGCTCGGGCTCGTCGTTGCGCCGTGAGAGCGCCTTCGCCGCACAGAAACCCGCCATCGAGAGCAAAGAGACACCGGCCTCGGCGCCGCCCGCCAACATGATGTCCGCGTCGCCCCGCTGCACGATACGGAACGCATCGCCGATCGAATGGGCCCCGGACGCGCAGGCCGTGACCGTACACGCGTTGGGACCTTTGAGCCCAAACATGATCGAAACTTGGCCCGAGGCCATATTCGCGATCATCATGGGAACAAAGAAGGGGCTGATCCGGTCGGGGCCCCGTTCAACGAGCGTTCGAGCTTGCTCTTCCAGGGTGTGTATGCCCCCGACCCCGGAACCGATCCAGCACCCTATCCGTTCACGATCGACGCTGTCCAGATCGAGCTTCGCGTCCTGGATAGCCATGGTCGCAGCGGCCACCGCCATTTGGGCATACCGATCCATGCGGCGCACTTCTTTTTTCTCCATGTACTCCGTAGGATCGAACCCCTTCACTTCGGCGGCAATACGGGTGTCGAGCCCGGACGCGTCGAACTGAGTGATATACCCTACACCGCTCTTCCCTGCGACCAAGGCCTCCCAGAACGCTTTGAGGCCGATGCCAATGGGAGTGAGCGTGCCCATCCCGGTGATAACAACCCGTCTTTCCCTCGTGTGCATACGCCAACACCTCCCATCAGCCGGTCCCAACTTGGTATTATTGCCTTTCCTTGATGTAGGCCACTACGTCTGCTACCGTTTGGATCTTCTCCGCGTCCTCATCGGGAATCTGAAGGTCGAACTCCTCCTCAAAGGCCATGACGAGTTCGACAACGTCGAGGGAGTCGGCGCCCAGGTCCTCGGTAAACGACGCCTCGGGGGTCACCTGATCCTCGTTCACGCCCAACTGCTCCACAACGAGATTCTTCACGCGCTCAAACGTGTCCATAGATCCTCCGCCTCTCCTATCAATAATCTCATTTTTTAGTTTACGGCAGCCCTTTACATAACCAGGCCGCCGTCAACCACCAACGTCTGTCCGGTGATGTATCCTGCCTCTTCTCCTGCCAGAAATGCGACCGCGTACGCGACGTCTTCGGTGCTGCCCATACGGCCCATCGGTATCCCGGACAGGATCCGCTCCCTTTGCTCGGGACTTAGGGCGCGGGTCATATCCGTATCGATATAACCGGGTGCGACCGCGTTGACCGTTATGCCGCGCGAGGCCACTTCGCGGGCTACGCTCTTCGTGAACGCAACGATCCCCGCCTTAGCCGCCGCGTAGTTGGCCTGCCCTGCGTTGCCGGTAAGCCCGACGACGGAGGCGATGTTGACGATCCTCCCGGCGCGCTGTTTCAACATGGGACGGAGAACGGCTCGCGTGCACCTGTAGACGCTCTTGAGATTGGTGTCGAGCACGGCGTCCCAGTCCTCTTCGCTCATGCGCATGACCAAGCCGTCCCGTGTGATACCGGCATTGTTCACGAGGATGTCGACTCGTCCGTAGCCTTCCAAGGTCGCCTTGACAAGCTGCTCGACGTCGCCCTCCACGGTGACGTCACACACGACGGCTGTGGCTTGGCCGCCTCGGGTACGGATCTCCTCGGCCGCTTCCTCCAGAGCTGCGCGGGTGCGCCCGGCCAGCACTACCGAAGCACCTTGCTCGGCCAGAACTTTCGCGACCGTGCGCCCGATGCCCCGCGAGGCCCCCGTCACGATGGCGGTCTTATTAACCAGTCTCATATTATACCATCCCCTTTTGACCAGGCAATAAGTTTATCCCAGCTCGCCCGGTCCTCCACGTTGAACACCTCCACGGAGCGGTCGATGCGCTTGACGAGACCCGAGAGCACGCTGCCGGGTCCGATCTCCACGAAGACGTCGATGCCCTGATCGATCATGTAGCGAACCGACTCCTCCCAGCGCACCGCCGAGTACACTTGCTCGACGAGGGCTCGTTTCACCTCCCCGATATCGGCCACCGGTCGCGCCTTCACATTGGCGACGACAGGCACTTCCGGCTCACGCCACGCCACCGTCTCCAGCAGCCGACCGAGTTCCAGACCGGCCTCACGCAAAAGAGACGAATGGAACGGACCGCTGACGGCCAAGCGCACCGTCCGGCGGGCTCCCGCCTCCCGGGCACGGCGAAGCACCTCGTCCAGGGCCTCGTTCACACCCGCAACGACGGTCTGCCCCGGGCCGTTCAGCGTAGCCGGTTCCACGACGCCGTGGGTCGCGCGCACCTGCCGGCACAGCTCGACGACGACCTCCCGCTCAAGGCCGAGGATCGCCGCCATACCGCCGGTCCCCCGGGGCAGGGCCTCCTCCATCAGCCGGCCCCTCTCGCGCACGATGCGCACCGCGTCGGCGAAGTCGAGGGCACCTGCCGCCACAAGTGCCGCGTACTCGCCGAGGCTATGCCCGGCCACGAGCCTTGGGCGCAGGCTGGTCCGGCGGCGCACAAGCTCGCAGACGGCTGCGCTGACCGTCAAGATCGCCGGCTGCGTGTATTCCGTTTGCACCAAGCGTTCGGCGGGCCCGGCGAAGCAAAGCTCGCTGATGGGGTAACCCAAGGCCTCGTCCGCCTCCGCAAAGCGCTCGCGCACTTCGGGAAAAGCGGTTGCCAATTCCTTGCCCATTCCGACATATTGCGACCCCTGTCCGGGAAAGATAAACGCCAGCTTCCGCTCGCTCATGCCTTCGGAACCTCCCACTCGAGCGCGGCGGCGCCCCAAGTGAGGCCGGCGCCGAACCCGACGAGCGTAACGATGTCCCCCTTGTTCAGTCTCCCCTGCTCATACGCCTCAGCGAGCGCAATCGGGATCGACGCGGCGGAGGTATTACCGTACTTATGCACGTTCACGAAAATCTTCCGGCCGTCCAAGCCGAGGCGTTTCGCCGCGGCGTCGATGATGCGGATGTTCGCCTGGTGCGGGACAAAAAGGTCGACGTCCTCGGGCGCAACGGCGGCTCGGCGAAGGACCTCGAGCGCGGCATCCCCCATGATCCGCACGGCAAATTTGAAAACGTCGCTGCCCGCCATCTGGATGAAGCCGTCCTTGTGGCTCGCCGCCTCCGCGCGCTCGCGGGGCAGGTACAACGACATGCCTTGCCCGCCGTCCGCGCCCAGGTAAGTCGCCAGGACGCCGCGCCCCTCCGTTTGTCCGACCACCGCTGCCCCCGCCCCGTCTCCAAACAAGACGCAGGTGCTGCGGTCCGAAAAATCGGTGATGGCGCTGAGAGTATCCGCCCCGATCACAAGCACGTGCCGGTACGGACCGCTACGGACCATATGGGTCGCCACATCGAGGGCGTAGACGAAGCCCGAACAGCCGGCAGACAGATCGAACGCCCCGGCCCGTGTGCAACCGAGGCGGTCTTGCACGAGGCAGGCCGTCGCCGGAAACGCCATGTCCGGCGTAATGGTGGCAACGATCACCATGTCGCTGTCCTGCGGAGCAATCCGGGCATGGGCGATGGCCTTCTTCGCCGCGAGCACCGCCAGGTCCGAGGTCGTCTCGCCGTTGGCGATGCGACGTTCTTTGATCCCCGTCCGTGTCGTAATCCACTCGTCCGACGTATCGACCATCCGCTCGAGGTCGTGATTGGTCAGCACGCCGTCGGGGACCGCATAGCCGATCCCCAAAATACCTGCGTTCGTCAAATTTCGGTCACCACCCGCTCCTGTGCCATGCGTGCGATAATCTGCGTCACGTCTCGGGACACAGCTTCCTTCGCCACGCCGATTGCGTTCTTGATGGCCTTCGCATTAGACGCTCCGTGGGAGATGACGCATACCCGGGCAGCTCCCAACAGGAGCGCGCCGCCGTACTCGGTGTAGTCCATACGGCGCCGCAGTTCGAACAAAGCGGATTTGAAGAGCAAGGCGCCCAGTTTCGTCCGCCAGTTCCGGTTGGCACCCTCGCGCATCATGGTGGCGATAGCGCCGGCCAAGCCTTCCGACAGCTTCAACACGATGTTGCCGACGAAGCCATCGCATACGACGACGTCCGCACCGCCGTGGAAGATGTCCCGGCCTTCTATGTTGCCGATGAAGTTGAGACCCGCAAGCTCCTTCAGCTGGGCATGGGCTGCGACTACGACCTCGCTCCCCTTGTTTTCCTCCTCGCCGTTGCTCAATAGGGCGACTCTGGGTTTCGGAATGCCCAAGACCTGTTCTGCATATACCGACCCCATTTGGGCAAACGCCACCAGGTGACTTGGTCTGCAGTCCACGTTCGCGCCGA
>JAAYLA010000184.1 GCA_012522135.1 Bacillota bacterium
CCGGATAGTGCGGCAGAAAGATCAGCCGGCCATAGGGTGAGGCGGAGGCACTGCAGCTCGAAACGCCGGCGCAATGACCAGCGGTGCAGCCAGCTACCGGCAATCCCTATGGCTGCCGGCAGCAACAGAGCAAGGCCCCACTGCCACCACGCCAGGGACGGCACAGGCGAGCAGGCGACGACCGGCGCTTCGGGATTGAGAACGCGGTACGTGACATGGTCAGCGAAAACGCAGCGCCCGAAAAACCATAAAGGCAGAGCCAGCGGAAATGCGAGTATCCCGACGAAGGCTCCGATGCCGAGCGCTACGTGGATCGGGGCGAGAGCAATAATGCCGTCCCGCACGTGTCCCCACAGGCGCACGCCGCAGCAGCCTCCTCCCATTGTGGGATGCTTTCGAGTTGACCTCAACGGATGTACTGTCTAATTTCGTAAAAGGTTCAATTACGCCTTCGGACCACCGTTGACATCGCATTCCGCGTACCCTAGAATACGATCAAGCCGTAGCGGGGGGATTTCACTCGTGATGTGACGCTATTGACAAACCCTTAGATGGATGTTCCGACTGGCAAGGTCTCCGCCGCGGGAAGGTTTGCCCAGACGATCACTTCTTGAAAGGAGGCCTTGTCTCTATGGTCAAGCACGTCCAAATCGAAAAACTAACGGAGCGGCATATTCCCCAGGTTGCAGAACTTCTGCAGGACCATCTCCATTTATGGCGCTACCCTTGGCGAGCGTCCGACGAAGAACTCGCCGAGCGTATCCGTCGCTCCCTATCCGACTTGGGAGGCTTGTACACCGAAAGGCGGCGCTGGTCCCATTGGGTAGCCGTTGCGGCCGGCCGTGTGCTGGGTGCGGCCCTGACGTACGCGGATGCCCCGTCGCCCGAACCGGGAAACTCGGATCCGATCGGCGGACACATCGTGTGGCTGCTCTTTCGGCCGGATCTTTCCCAAGTGGGAGATCTACTGCTCGAACACGCGGCGTCCTGGCTAGGTTCCGCTTGGTCCAGCGCGTCGGCGTTTGAGCTCGCCAATCCTTTAGGCTGGTGCGCGGGCCTGCCGCCCACGTGGGTGCACGTGCGAGAAGCGTTGTTGCGCCACGGCTTTCGCCCCGCATCGGGCCTGAACGTGATGTGGGGAGCCGTACACGTGCCCGAGGTGCCGCCGGCGACGCACTGCGCCCCTAAGCTGTGCATCACGTGCGAAGACCGTACGGACGGCTTCCAGCTTTCTGCACGGCTCGGAGCGCGGCGCATCGGCAACTTGGAGGCTGCCGCCCTCACCCCTACCGACCTGATTCTGCCTTGGGATGGGGCGTGGCTGATTGAACACGTCGAGGTAGATGAGCCGTACCGGCGCCGTGGCGTCGGAAAACGTCTGTTCCACGCGCTGGCGGAGGAGCTCAGCCGGCGCGGCGTCGCACGGCTTGTCGGGTATACCGAATCGCCGGCAGCGATCCGCTTGAACGAGTGGGTCGGGATGGGTGCAAGAATCGCCCAGCCGTACTTCCAAAGGC
>JAAYLA010000185.1 GCA_012522135.1 Bacillota bacterium
ATGCAAGGGATCGAGCGGGAGATCGGAGTAAGCCTGAAGGATCAGCCGTGGGTCCACCTTCACACGCTGCAGCCCTTCCAGACGACGCAAGTAGGAGATGCGCTCGTGACGCCGCTGCCCGCTAACCACGATCCGAATCAAACCTGCTTCATTTACATATTCGAGCGGGACGGCCGGCGACTCTTGTACGGGCACGATTCGGCCTACTTCCCGGATGAAACTTGGCATTATCTGGAAGGACGCAGGGGCGCTACGGTACAGAAGCTCGACGGCGTGCTGCTCGGCTGCGCCTTCGGCCCGAACCCGGGCGAGAGGCTGCACATGAATATCGACACGTGCCTTGCCGTGCAGCGCCGGCTCCGCGAGGCAGGATGCGCCCACGACGAAACCCGCTTCATCGCCACCCACTTTTCGCACACCGGCGGCCTACTGCACGACGAGCTGGAGGCGGCCTTCGGCGACTCGGGCTTCATCGTGGCGTACGACGGCTTGGTCGTGGAGATTTGAGTGAATACTTGATGCGCAAGGCGGACCGGGCCCAAGACAGCGGGCTGTACATCATGTGGCTCCGGATCGACGCGCCCTGCCGTGTGCAGATCGGAGCCCTGGGCGAGATGGCGTTCCCTGCGGGAGTCTACGCTTACGTGGGCTCGGCCCAGCGCAGTCGCATGGCTCGTATCCGCCGCCACCTGCGTTCGGACAAACCCCTGCGCTGGCACTTCGACTACCTGCGCTCCCACGGCTCCGTGTTTGCGGTATCCCTGGCCCGGGGCGCCAAGGCGGAAGAATGCGGACTCGCCCGGAGCCTGCGGGCCGCGACCCGGGCGGTGATAGCACACCCCCGTTTCGGAGCCAGCGACTGCCGCTGCCCGGGGCATTTGTTGTACCTTCCCGCCGAGCCCGATTACGGCGAGCTAGACGGGACGCTCGGGCTGCGCACTGTGCGTCCAGATCAAATAGGCGGTGAGTAGGGGAAATCCGGTGGTCCCGGGTGGGGTGGAGGCGTGGGTGCAGTCGGTTCCTTCAGTCCCCCCTCACGGCGCGAGCAGGCGGGCCAACGGCAGCGGATCCACGGGCCAGTCGTCTGCGGTTTCTGCGGCGGTGCGGGCAAACATCCAGAGGCGCACCCGCTCGGCATCTACCTCCAGCAGGTCGGAGAACCGCTGGATGACACCGAAAGGATCCCGCATCACCCGGGGCAGGCAGTTAAATAAGTGCTGCGTCGCATCGTAAGCCGGGTCACCGACGAACGGTTTGGGATCGATGGCAAGCCACGGCTCCCGCTCGGCCCGCAGCACGTTGCCGGCGTGCAGGTCGGTCGCCAGCAGCACTTCCTCCGCGGCACTGCGGGGCAGCTCCGCGAACAGCCGCAGCCCCTCGCGGACGAGGACGGGGTCACGCCAAACCGCCTCGTTTGCCAACGTTTCGTTCGCCCACGCCTCCGTCATCACAGCCAAGGGCCTGAAGGGATGGGGTGCCGGCGGTTTCCTCCACAATCTGCGCAAGAGGCCGGCGATGATCACGTCTTGCTCGGGCTCGGGCAACGTGTGCAGGGGAGTACCCGGCACGCACCGTTCCAGCAGCATCGCACCGCTTGCTTCGTCGCCGGCCAGCAGCCTGACCGCTCCGTCGCCGTCCCAGAAGCGCAGCGCGGCGATTTCGTGCTCGCCTTCCATGTGCGGCATTGCGACCTTTAGCACGGCAGGCGTCCCGTCGGCGCACGTCACCGCCGCCACGTACGAGCAGGTGGTGTCCTCTTCACCCAAGAGCGGACCGGGCGTCAGCTGCCAGCGCTCCGCCAGCTCGTGCACAAGCTCCGGCAGCTTTCCCAGCCACTCCATGCGAGACGGATCGCGGGCACAGGTGCGCCGCAAGCCCTCGGCCACGGGAAAGTCCGGAAAGTCCCATTCACGCACCTTGTGGCCTCCTCCCCGTCCCCGCAAAATCCAACACCCCGTGCAACAGCTGCCCACTGAACGGACCGATG
>JAAYLA010000186.1 GCA_012522135.1 Bacillota bacterium
GACACGGTCGACTTCACCGCCGTGCGGGGCCTGGAAGGTGTGCGCACAATTACCGTCGACGTGAAGGGCCGCGAGGTGCGCGTTGGCGTAACCCATACCCTAAGTCAAGCTCGCCGGCTGATCGAGGCGATCAAGGCAGGGGAGGCGGCTTACGACATCGTCGAGGTCATGGCCTGTCCCGGCGGATGCGTCGGCGGCGGCGGGCAGCCCTACGCACAGCGGGCCGCCGAGCGCTACAGCCGTGCGCGTGGCCTTTACCTAAGCGACCGCCGGGCGCCGCTGCGACGCTCGCAGGAAAACCCGGCCGTCGCGGCACTGTATAGGGATTGGCTCGGAGAGCCAAACAGCGAGCTAGCCCACAGGTACCTGCATACCACGTACACCGTGCGCACAGTGTGACATGCCTCCCTACCGGCTCAGCAGCATCGTGTGGTATGGAAAGCTTGAGCATGGGAACGGGGGCGAGAGTGTGCACAGCGCGCGGTTTTGGAGACAGGGCGGGATCCTCCTGCTGGTGTTAGTTCTGCTGTTCGCTGCGGCGCCGTTGCGGGCGGGGCTCGCCCAGGCGCCTCCCACGCCGGACGATGCGCCGGTCATCTGGTTCTTCTGGGGGGAAGGCTGCCCGTATTGCGCGCTGGAGGCGGAATTTCTTGCCGAGTTGCAGTCGCGGTACGCGGACGTGACGGTCCGCTCCTTGGAGGTCTTCGGCAATCCCGCCAACCGAATCTTGATGCAGCGCATGGCCTGGGAACGGGGAGAACTCGTCCAGGCAGTGCCGGTAACGATCATCGGCGACGACATCTGGATCGGTTTCAACCAGGCCGTCGGCCAAGCGATCGAAAGGGCGGTCCAAAGGCCGGGTGCGGGGGAAGGGGAACAAGCCACCGCCCCGTCGGCTGCCCCCGGCGAAACGGAACGCCCAGGTGCCGGCACCGCGCCGGCGGACGGGGACATGGCCGCTGCAGGGGAGTTCCTGCTGGAACTCCCCTTGCTCGGTTCCGTAGACCTGTCACAGATGGGACTTTTCCTTTCCACCTTGATCATTTCTTTTGTCGACGGCCTCAACCCGTGTTCCCTCTGGGTTCTGTCCGTCCTTCTCGCTTTGGTGATCCGTTCGCGCTCCCGCCGCAAGACCCTTTGGGTAGGCGTCACTTTCCTTGTCGTGACGGCCTTGATCTACGGCGGGTTTATCGCAGGCCTTTTCAGCGTCTTCAGCTACGTGGAGCTGTCGCTGTGGCTCCGTATCGCCGTGGCGGCGGTTGCTTTAGCCGCAGCGTTTGTCCATATTAAGGACTATTTCGCCTTCGGCAAGGGCATCTCGCTTTCCATTCCCGAGCGCTACAAACCTGGCCTGTACGCGCGCATGCGGGCGATCCTGCACGCCGAAAGCCCGTGGCGGAGCATTTTGCTTACGGTAGCCCTCGCGGTCGGCGTCTCCTTCATCGAACTTCCGTGTACGGCAGGCCTGCCGATCCTTTGGACCAACCTGCTCGCGGCCGAGGGCGTGGGAACGGCAGGGTTCATCGCATTGCTCGCCGTATACCTCGTCATTTACGTGCTGGACGAGCTCGTCGTGTTCCTCGCGGCACTCATTACGCTGCGCGTTACGAAGCTGGAAGAGCGTCACGGCCGTACACTCAAGCTCATCGGCGGCGTCCTCATGCTGTACCTCGGGCTGACGCTCCTTTTGAAACCAGATCTGATGAACTCCGTTGCCGGGGCCGGCCTGGTCTTTGCGGCGGCCGCAGGCACGGTACTCATCGTACTGGCCGCCAGCGGCGTCAAAAGGCGCCTGACTACGAGGTAAACCACCGCGGTCCAGGTCCGTACGAACGGTGTACGGCGCCGAACGCGCCCGGCGCTGTATCCGCACACAAAAAAAGAGTGCCGCGATCGGCACTCTCGTGTTCCACTGCGTCCTCTGGCCCGGCCGGCGCCGACGGGCCCGAACGGTCGCCGGGCGGCTACTTCGAGTCGCCGTGCCGGCGCGGTTTCTGCCAGCCGTAGTGGACCGCAACGACCAGAAAACCGCCGCCCAGAGCGGTGAGGAGCTGCGGCCACTGCATCATGACCATCGCAGGCTGGGGAATCTGCACGAACACGTTCACCGCAGTCGCCAACAGGATGAACTTGGCTACGCTACCGGCCACCACGCCTAAAGCCGTACCGAAACGCCGGCCTGCCAGCGCAAAAAGGCCCACCATCAGTCCGTTGCCCAGCGCGATGAAGGGAATCATCGGAGCCAAAGGAGCCGGTAAGATGCCGCGTGCGAAGGCCACCACGGGGGTACACATTCCCACGGCGACGGCATACCACGGCCCCAGCCAAAGGGCGGCCGTAAAGAGCGCCGCGTTGACCGCTGGCCCCGTAACCGGCTGGGGAAGGCCGGCCATCTGAAAGAGCGTGATACCCAAGAGAAGCAAGACTGCCGCCGCAAAGCGGATTTCGGCCTTCATCGTCCGACTTCTCGCCAATCCTTCCGTCCGCATCGAGTAAATCGCCTCCATTGCTGTCGATATATGAGCACAGCCGGCCACTTCGCTACGGAACTCCTACAGATGCTTGTGATAACTTTCACTAATACCATGCCACGACCGGCCGGGACGAGTCCACGGGCGGAACTCAGCGCCCTGCCGGGACATTCATCACGGGGCGAAAGGTGGTTCCAATTCGTTGTAGAAGTAGTCTGCACTAGGCCAATTCTGTCATCCGCACGGCTTTCGCGAGGGGGTGAGCCGGGTGAACGTGATTCGCATCGATTTCAGGCAACCGGCCCAGCACGTGCGTCTGGCCCGGTCCTTTGCCCGCATTACCGGCATCGGTCTGTGTCGTCTCCTCGCGGCGGTCCCTGCTCCCAAGGCCACATCGTAAGCGCGCGGTGACTCATGGCCTCCGCCACGGTACCCGCAAGACGCTCGCCCCGCGATGCACTTCCGGCCGATTGGCGCGTGTCACGGGGCAAATGTCCCGTACTATCCATCCCCATTGTCCCCGCTGATTGGCGACATTGCTCAGATCCCAGCGCACGCCGCTTCCTGCATAATCGAAGCGAGCATTTCGTCGCGCTTCGTTGTGTCTGACAATGCGAAAGGGGCGTTTGCAGTGGCACGAGAGGTCATCAATCCCGAGAATATTCCTAGCCCGCCGTTCATCCGGACGCTTTTTTCGACAACCAAGTTCGCCTGGCTCTGGACCATCATCCGCGTTTACGTTGGATGGCAGTGGCTCTCTTCGGGCTGGAATAAGGTAGGTAACCCGGCTTGG
Source organism: Bacillota bacterium (assembly GCA_012522135.1). Taxonomy (GTDB): domain Bacteria; phylum Bacillota; class Limnochordia; order DTU080; family JAAYLA01; genus JAAYLA01. Next base: position 3,265 of record JAAYLA010000186.1, read on the forward strand.
ACGCAGACCGGAGCGGCAGTTCGAGGCTTCTGGGCGAACGCCGTCGCGATCCCCGAAACGGGCAACCCGCCCATCCGCTACGGCTGGTACAGGAGCTTTCTCAACTTCCTCCTCGAGGGCGAGCACCACACCTGGATGGCGAAGCTGATCGTCGCGGGCGAGATACTGGTCGGCATCGGCCTCATCCTCGGTGCCCTGGTCGGCTTCGCGGCCTTCTTCGGTGCGTTGATGAACTTCAACTTCATGCTCGCCGGTACGGCCAGCACGAACCCCGTGCTGTTCCTGCTGTCCATCTTGATCATGGCGGCGTGGAAGGTCGCAGGATACTACGGCGTGGACCGCTGGCTGCTGCCAATGGTGGGTACGCCGTGGCAAAGGGACTTGACTGCGGCCACCTCGAGGGAAGCTCGAGCATAGGGAGACTCATAGCTCCTAACTGCGAGGCGGTGTTTGCCGGCATGCGTACAGGGGTCCTGCGGGGCCCCTTTTCGCGCCTACGCATGCGAGCAGAGGCCCGCGTGCGAGATGGACTTTTCGCGGCAGGTCCTTGCCGCCGGTAAGTGGAATGAGAGTAGGGAAGCCAAGGAACGAAGTGCGGTGTTTACACATTGAACCCAACAGCCCCCAAGCTACTGTGGGCGTACATGCGAGAACAGAAGATCGCCTACGCCGCGGCGATCGTCAAGATGCTACTGTCGACCGTGGCGATGGCCCAGATTCCTCCGGTTCTCGGAGCCTTCGCCGGTGCCTACGAGGCGGGCACCCTTACGCCCGGCATGCCCCTGATGTTCGGGCTGCGCATCGTCGGCTGGGCGCTGGTGTACACGCTGCTGCACTGGTGGGCCGTTTTCCTCGTCCATTCCCGGGCCCGCATATTTGAGTATCGCCTGCGGGGCCGGCTCTTCGCCCACTGGCTCACCTTATCGCAAAACTACTATACGCACGAGAGCGTCGGCAACCTGATGGCCTACGCGACCAACGACGTGCAGGCTATTCGCTCGGCCATCTCCATGGGCTTCAACCAGCTGACCAACGCCAGCTTCACGATCGTCGTCACGGTGACGGCGATGCTGTCCACCGTCGATGCGAAGCTGGTCCTGTACAGTCTCATGCCGCTGCCGTTCGTCACGGTAGCCATCGTCGTGCTGCGGCCCCTCATCCGCCACCGCTTTCGGCTGTTGCAAGAAGGCTTCGCCACCTTGTCGGAACGCAC
>JAAYLA010000187.1 GCA_012522135.1 Bacillota bacterium
AAGTGCACGGTCTTCATTTCGCACCGCCTGGGATCTGCGCGCCTTGCGGACCGCATCGTCGTGCTGAAGGATGGACGTATCGTGGAGACCGGGACGCACGATGAACTGATCCGCAGGAACGGGGAGTATGCCCGGATGTTCCGTTTGCAGGCTGGCTGGTACAGAGAGGACGGGGTGATGACCGGATGAGCGCAGCTGCGACGACGCGCCCCGAAAAAGTGCGGCCGACGGCCAGGTGGTCGTACTTCCCACGCCTCATCCGCTTGCTCTTCACCTTTGACCGCAGGCGCTTCGTCCTGCTCGTTCTGCTGCAGATCGTGAGCGGCGTTATGGTCACCTTGGGCGTTTACTTGCTCGAGCGGATGATCGACGGCGCCCAGGCGGTGGTAACGGCAGGAGCACCGCTGACCACGGGCCTCGGCTGGGCGGCGGCCCTCGCGGGTTTTTACATCGCGCGCGGGGGCGTGGGCAGTCTGACCGGCTTGATTGCGGACAGGTTCCAAGAAATGTTGCGCGGCCACATCGAAGAGACAGCGTACATGAAAGCTCAGACGCTGTCCCTCGAACGGTTGGAGACTCCCGAATACCACGACCAGTTGCAACGTGTGCGCCGGGGCATGGACCGAAGGTTTTTCAGCACGATGGCGTTCCTTTGGCGGTCGCTCGGGGATCTCATCGCCCTGGCGTCGCTCCTCGTGTACCTAGGCGGCTTTCACTGGGCGTTGCCGTTGCTCGTCGTGATCGGTCTCACTCCCGGCGTCTTGATCACGGAGCGCGTCCACCGGGCCCGTTACCTGGTCGAAAGAAAACAAACACCCGAAGAGCGCCGCTTCCGTGCCTACGTCGGCCTTTTGACCGGACGCCACGCCGCGGCCGAGGTGCGCATGTTCGGTTTCGGCGGTTGGCTGATCGAGCAGACCGCTAGCCTGTGGAGCCGGCTTTCCCGTGAGCGCCTCGCCTTGGCCGGACGGGAGGCCCGGGCGACGCTGCTTGCCGACGGCTTGAACGCACTCGTCTACGTGGTCGCGATTGCTTTCAGCCTTGGTCTGCTGCTCACAGGTCGGGTGGCCATCGGCGCGTACGCGGCTTTCTTTTATGCCGTCGAAAGCTTCCAGCGGCACTACTGGGGCCTCGTGTGGAACATCTCGATCATCCATAGCGACCTGCGGTACGTAAAGGATTACTTCGACTTCATGGATCACGAGGGGGTCGACGTCGAGAAGGGCGTGCGCCTTCCCGGACCGGTGCGGGAAGGCATCGCCTTCCGGAACGTTTCGTTTACCTACCCCGGTAGCGACCGTCCGGTCCTTGTGGACATCAATTTGACCATCCGGACCGGCGAGCGGGTCGCGTTGGTAGGGGAAAACGGCGCCGGGAAAAGCACATTGGTGAAGCTCCTGATGGGCCTGTACACGCCGACGCGGGGCAGCATCGAGGTCGACGGCGTGGACCTGCGCGAGATCGCTCCGGCCGATTGGTACCGGCGGATCGGAGCGGTTTTCCAGGATTTCAACCGCTATGAGGCTTCGGTGCGGGACAACATCGCCTTCGGATGGGTCGACGGAGCCAATCGACCGGGGGCGATCGAACAGGCGGCGGCCCGCAGCGGCGCTCTGGAGTTCGTGGCGGAACTCCCGGATGGCCTCGAGACGCACCTGGGCAAGACCTACCGTGAGGGAAGGGAGCTTTCCGTAGGTCAGTGGCAGAAGTTGGCCATTGCCCGGGCGACGCTGCGGCCGGCCGAGATATTGATCCTCGATGAGCCCGCCTCCGCCCTCGACGCCAAGGCCGAAGCGGAGGTGTACGAGCAGTTCGCCACACTGGCCGCGGGGCGCACGGCCGTGCTGATATCGCACCGGCTAGGGTCGTGCCGCATGGCCGACCGGATCTTGGTGCTGCAAGACGGCCGGCTCGTCGAGGAGGGAACCCACGACGAGCTGATAGCCCAGGGCGGCGAGTACGCGGCGATGTACCGTGCGCAGGCGGCGTGGTATAGGTGAGGGGGATGACGGGAGCGAAGGGAGTATACGAAGCGGAAGACGAAACGAGGGGTGGACACGGTGCGGAGAAGGCTCGTTGTCGTAGGCGGGGTGGCAGCAGGGATGTCCGCCGCATTCCGGGCGAAG
>JAAYLA010000188.1 GCA_012522135.1 Bacillota bacterium
CCACGCAAGCTGGGACTCCCTGCCGAGTGCCTGCTATATCGGTGCCCCATGGAACGGGCACCCCGTAGACTGGGATTCCATTCCGAACGCCTGCTAGACCCGTGCCCTGAACACCGGGCACCCTGCGACCTGCGATTCCGCACCCAATCCCAGCTATCTCGGTGCCCCGTGGACCGGACACGCTGCCTGCCCACGCTGCCTGCCCACGCTGCCTGCACCACGCCCCGCCGGGGCGCCACGCCGCTTTGGGCTACACCCCCATCCAGCCCCAACCGGCGGCACTCGGGCACCTCACGCAAACTTGGCCCGCTGCTCGGCGATCATCCGTTCCCGCATGGTCCACAGCCGCTCGGAGAGGGATACCGGGTACTCCTCCGGATTGAGCCGCCGGCGGTATTCAGGCCAGAACCGGGAAAGCTGCCGCCTGTGGTACTGCCTTATCGCATCCAAGCTCGGCAGCTCGTAGACCCGCTCGCCGTCACGGAACACCGGCACGAGCAAGGCCTGGGCCTCGTAGCCGGTCACTCGCTTCCGCTTGTGGGTGTACACCGGATGGAACAGCTCGACTTCATCCGGCAACTCCTCGGCGGCTAGGGCGATGTAGTCCCCGCGTGCCATGCCCGTCGCCCGATCGTACAACCTGTAAACGACCAAATCCCCGGGCACCGTCGTCTTCTCGAAGTTGTCGCTCACCTTGATCACGGGCTGCATCCGGCCGTTCACCCAGCGCGCCTTCATTTTGTACACCGCGCCGAGGGAAGCCCCCACCGCCGCGAGCATCGTGCCCACGCCCCAGACGTCGACTTTCGCTCCCTGCTCCTTTAAACTCGCGATGACATCTTCGTCCAAGTTGTTCGTAGCGAAGATTTTCACGTAGTCGAGGCCGGCTTCATCGAGCATGCGCCGGGCTTGGATCGACAAATACGCGATATCGCCGCTGTCGAGCCGGATGCCCAAGAGCCGCTGCCCCCGGGCTTCCATCTCCTTGGCCACCGTAATGGCATTGGGCACGCCCGACCGCAGCGTATCGTACGTGTCGACGAGCAATACGGCTCCTTCGGGAAACGCCTCGACGAACCGGCGAAAGGCTTCCAGCTCCGAATCGAAGGACTGGATCCACATGTGGCCCATCGTGCCTTTGGCGGGAATGCCGAAGCGCATGTCGGCATACGTGTTGCTCGTCGCATCGAACCCGGCGATGTAAGCGGCGCGGGCGGCCCATACGGCGGCGTCGACCTCGGGCATGCGGCGGGTCGCCATTTCGATGAGGGGCTCGTCCCCCGCCACTTCCTTCATGCGGGCGGCCTTCGTCGCCACCGGTGCGTGCCAGTTCACGATGTTCAATACGGCCGCCTCGACGAGCGCCGCCTCCAGCACCGTGCCTTCGATCTTCAGCAGGGGCTCTTCCGGGAAGACGATCTCGCCCTCGCGCATCGCATCGACGTTTCCCCGGAAGCGAAAGCCGCGCAAAACATCCAGGAAACCTTCGTCGTAGCGCTCGGGCCGGTTGCGCAGGTAGGCGATGTCCTCTTCCGTGAAGCGAAGGTTTTCCAAGTAGTGCACGATCCGCTCCAGGCCTGCGAAAACCGTAAAGCCGCTCCCGAAGGGGTGCTTGCGGAAATAGACGTCGAACTGCACCCGCCGGTCGGCAAGGCCCGCCTTCCACCAAGCGTAGGGCATGTTCAAATCGTACTGGTCGATGTGCAGCGCAGAAATCCTTTCCGTCATGGGATCACCTACTAGTTGCAGCAGGAGCCATGCATGCCACGCCGAAAGACCTGCATATGGCTACCGTGCAAGATTCCAAGTCCCGCGACTTTCTCATCGCGAAAAACCCAAATCCCAACAGCCGCCTCCCTTACATTATCCGCCTTCCCGTGGCCGGAGGCGAGGACATTGTGCTCGCCTGCGGCAGCGACTGGCCAGGAGTGAAGGACGTGTTCTGCTATCAGCTCGACTCCTGGCCCGACGGCGCCGAGGTGCTCGAACGGGTGCCGGTGGCAAGCTGCTGGCGCACGGGCAAGGCGGTGCACCTCGTGCTGCGCAGGAGGATGCGGCGGCGGTCCATGTTCGTCTGGGTCCAGAGCAAAGGCCGCACCCTCATTTTCTGGCGCACGCAAAAGACCATGCAGACGGCCCGTCCCGGACTGAAGGTGCCCCAGGCCCGCCGGCTTTCCGGGTCCATCGTGATCGCGGTCGACATCCGCGAGAAGTACCCGTGGCGGTTTACGAGACAAGGGGCCGAGTGCACCCGCCGCGAGCTACCCGTGGGCGACTACGGCATCATCGTCGACGGAAAGCTGTGCGCCGCGGTCGAAAGGAAGACGCCCGAGGGTCTGCTCTCTTCGGCGCTCGACGGCACCTTGAACTTCGCGCTGGCCGAACTGAGCCGCCTGCCCCACGGGTTGGTCGTCGTCGAAGGCCGTTTCGCCGACCTGTTCCGGACCTCGGAGTACGTCGACTCGGGGTGGGTGATGAGCGTCGTGGCCGCGTTGCAGGTGACGTATCCGAGGGTAAGCTGGACGTTCGCCGACACCCGTGACCTGGCCGAAGAGTTCGCTTACCGTTGGCTCGCCGCGGCGTACAAGGCAATCACTGACCCGGGCTCGCCGCTGTATGACGAAAGGAAGAGCGGCGACATGGCCGGTGCGGACGCCGTTGCGGAATCCAAGGCGCCCACTTTGCTGGCTCCGCCGACCGTCCGCGACCGGCAAGGACGGATCGAGATGGCCCTGAAGCTAGCCGAGGAGGGCCATCAGTGGACGTCTGCCGACTATGCCCGCTACTTCGACGTCACGCAACAGACCGCCTGGCTCGATCTGCGCTACCTGGTCGACGCCGGCGCACTGGTGGCAGTGGGAAGTCCCAGGTACCGGCGGTACGTGCGGCCGCAGCAGGGGGAATGACGTCCCGCCGCGCTCGCAGAGTGCCCTCCGCCAACCGCGCTCTTGCTGCAGCCGCCACAGCTTTCTTTCCAAACAGTCGTTGGATAAGAAGGAAATTTGACGACCCCCGGGAATTTTGACTAATAGAAACGAATCGCCATCTATCCCGATTACGCGCCTTGATGCCACATTCTTCGTACGTATCACCCCACGGTACTGCAGCGGACGCCCATTGCACGGCATCGGGCCTTTCGCTAAGGAGGTTGTTGTCATGGTACGTCGCAGTCGGTTGACGTGGCTTCTGTTTGCGGCTCTGTGGGCAGTACTGGCCTTCGCCTCCCATGCAGAAGACGACGCCTTCTTCCCGGGCTGGCGCTCTCGCTCGTGGCCCCAGGTGCCGGCTCTCACGGGCCCCGGGCCCCTCGACGGCTGGCGGCTGGTCATCGACCCCGGCCACGGCGGCGAGGACTCCGGAGCGTGCCCCGGCACCGCGGTCTGCGAGAAGGAGTTCAACCTCGCCATCAGCCAGAAACTGAACGCGATCTTGCAAACATACGGCGCCACCGTACTCATGACCCGCACCTCCGATCAGACGGTAGCCCTCGACGACCGCATCAACTTCGCCAACGCAAACAAGGCGCACCGGTTCCTTTCGGTGCACATCAACTCGGCGACGGCGACGGCCCGCGGCATCGAGACGTGGGTCGATGCAGACGGCACCAATCCTTCGGTCAACCCTGCTGCGGAAGTGTGGCGCTCCTATGCCCAGACGATCCACAACAATCTCATCCAGGGAGCTCGCAGCATCGATTCCACCGTGCCCGACCGGGGTCTGAAGTTCTCGGGCACGACGCCGCCGTGGAGCCCGGGCCGCATCCGGGTCATTCGCTACGATTTGAACAATAGCCCGGCGGCGCTGGTAGAGATCGGCTTCATCTCGAACGCGACCGACTACGCCCTGCTCCTGCGCGACGACTACCAGCACGCGGTCGCCTTCGGCATGGCACAAGGTTTCCTCCACCATGCCGCGGACTTCAACCCCGAGGACGGAGTGCGGCAGTGAACCGGCGCACGATGTTGCACGCAGGCACCGCGACCGCTTCTCGCCGCGACGGGCTCTACGGGCGGTCTTTTCCCGGGAGTGTGGGCAAAACCGTGCTCCTGCTCGCAGCCTGCTGGACGTGGATCGCGGCACCGGCCCTTGCCCAGTTTGCCCCGGTCCCGTCCTTTGCCGGCACGTTGTTTTGGTCGGCGACGCTGCAGGGACGGATCGAGCCGGACGGCGTGCAAGTGGGCCTGCCGGAAATCTCCACCCGGTTGGAACTGGCGTACGAGCGGCCCGCCCCCGATTTCCTGGTGCGACTGCGCGCCGACGCCCGCGGCATCTGGGGCGCTCGACCCGGGTTCAACAGCGAAGCCGAGCTGTCCCACACCATCTCGATCCGGGAGGCGAGCGTGACGGCCCTCAACCGGTGGGGAGAATGGACGATCGGTCGCCAGCCCATGCTGCTGCCTTTTATGCCCGGCGACTACCGGCGCTTCGGCCTGCTCGTGGGCAACGCCTCCGCCCCGGCCGACGGCGTGGCCTGGTACCGTCCCCTTGGCAAGTGGGAGCTTGAGGCCGCGATCGCCTATATCCACGTCTTGCGCAATCCGGCGACGGGCCTTCTGGAGCGGGGCGACGTGTGGGCCGCGGCGCGGGCTTCGGGCGGCGTCGACGGAACCGGCTGGCAGCTCGCCTATGCCCCCACCCTGGTGCTGAGCGACGCCGTCGATTCGTGGGGCGCGTCGCTGCCGCTGCGGCTCGACATAGGAGCCCACCGGCTGGAGGGCGAAGTCGGCTACTACCTGCTGACGGGCACGACGCTGGTGCCGACGGGCTGGTACGACGCCTGGATCGTGCGGTATCAGCCCCTGCGCCCCTTGTCCCTTCCGGTGGCGAGCATCGAGGCGGCGAACATCCACCCCTATTTTCTGCCCCACATGGCCAACTTTGCCGACCGGGGCGGAGGGCTCAACTGGCAGCCGGGCGAGCGCGGAGTGATCGTAGGCCTGTCTGCGGGCAGCGGCCGGATCGATTTGGGCTGGCGCGAAATCCAAAGGCGCAGTCCCGATGGCGGCTTAGTTCCGAGCGATGTGTGGGAACTGACGTGGACGCCGGGTCAGCTGCCGCGGCCTTTTTCGTCGGGGTCCTTGGGGCTCGCCTACGTGGACAAGGGTTTCGCCTTTCACGTGCGCGCCGCCGTAGGGTACCGTTTTTGAAGGCAGCGCTTGATAACACATACGGAGGGGGAAGTCGATGCAGCGGTTTCTTAAGGGTTGGCTGCCGGCCGTGGCCCTCGCCTTGGCGCTGGCTGCCGCGTCCGCCGGTGCCGTTTCACTGGAAGGACGCATCGGCATGGCCGGCTCCAACTACAACTTGACGGAAGGCAAGACCGAGTACGCGGAAAGGGCCGTCTGGACCCTCGGTTCGGTGCGGGCCGAGCTGCCCGTGGGGACGACCGTGCACGCCCACGGCCAATACCAGGCGGGTAGAACGACGAAGGTCGAGGTGACGAAGGGCGCGCCCGCCTCGGACCAACGGGGAAGCCTGAGCCGGATCACCGGGGGCGCTGAACTCCTGTGGCATCCGACGTCGACCTTCAGCTTAGGGGTCGGCCTCGGCTACCTGAGCGAGACCCAAACTCACACGTGGAAGGCGGAGCACCCGGACGCCGCGAACTCGCCCGTATTCTCCGCCGGCCAGACGCTCGACTGGACGTGGAACCGGACTACCACGGGCCTCCTTTTTACGGCAGCGGTCGCTCTGGATACGGGTGCCTTTGAGCTCACGGGACGGGTCGGCTACGCTCCCAACCTCGACTGGCGCGAAACGACCAAGGCGGAACGGGACAACCTGTGGGAGGAGTGGACGCCCGCTGCGATGAAAGGCTCAGGCGGCACCTACGAAATGGAAGGCAGCCTGCAGCTTACGTCCGTTCTCTCCTTGGTCGCGGGCGTAGAAGGTATCGTGCAGCAGAGCGCCAAGGTCGCATCGCTCGCCGAAACGTACAAGAACAGCGCCGGCGACTCGGAGGAACACACCGTGACCGACCTGCCCAAAGCCTTCGACCACCGCTACGCCGCTTTCGTCGGTTTGCGGCTGCGGTTCTGACATTTGGGAAAGCACATCCCGCAGGCCGCGGCCTCGTTCGACGCACGTTGGACCGGGCCGCGGCGCGCTTTTCTTCCGTCTGTTCGCCGCCGTCAACCCGCGAAACTCCCTGCTATTTGAGACGTCCCTCCCTTCCTGCCGCAGCGCTGAGCCATGACCTTTGTTCCTCACGCCGGACGGAGCGAAACGATACAATCGAGGTGCGCGCGATTGTAGTTGCCCCGGGTGGTGTTGGAGATATTGTGAACATGTTCACATTCACAACTGGATCGGAGGACGCCATATGAACCGCAAGCACGGACTCATCGCTATACCCCTCATCTTGATCGTGCTCGCCTTCGGCAGTGCCGCCATATTGTCTCAGGCGAACACGGTTACGCTGACGGGCGTTGCCAAGGGCTTCGGCGGCGACGTCACCGTTACCGTCACGCTGCAAGACGGCAAGATCATCGACGTCAAGGCAGAGGGTCCCTACGAGACGCCGGGCATCAGCACGCCTGCCTTTGAAAACATTCCGGCCGCCATCGTCGCCGCGGGCCATCCCGACGTCGACGTGGTCTCCGGTGCGACGGTCACGAGCCGGGCCATCATCAACGCTGTGAAGAACGCATTGGATCCGGAAAACTTCCCCGCTCCGGCGACCGTCGAGAAGCAGGCCACCGCGCCCAAGGCAGTGACGGCGGCGAAGGTGTACCAAGGTCTTGGGCTTTCTAATCTGCATCGCTTCGGTCCGGGCTCGGATGATACCGGTACGCCCGTCTACAGCGTGAACCAGGTGATCGCCCACGCGCTCTTCGACGAAGCCGGCCGCATCCTGGCCCTGTACGTCGATCAGCTGGAGGTCGCCACGCCCAACTACGACGGCGCCGGCATGCCCCACTTCAGCGGGTTCCCGGGCCAGGGCGGCTACAACTGGGATAAGGACCACGACGGCAAGGTCGACGGCAAGACGCCCGACACCGA
>JAAYLA010000189.1 GCA_012522135.1 Bacillota bacterium
AGCATCGGCTAATTCCGACCTGTACCGGCGCAGTGGAATGGTGAGTCGGACAACCTCTGCCTTTGGATCAATTACAGGGAAAATGATGGTCCCTGAAGCCTCATGCTCGAAAAGGATTCCACTCGCAATCGTCTTGTTGAGACTTTCGGTTCCGCCAATCGCCTTATACTCGTTTCCGAGATTGTCTCTCAATGTAGCTTCGAAAGTCGGCTGCATCGTCCAGGCATCATTCCCATAGGACGGAACAGAGATATGAAGGTGGACCAACGTTCGTCCTTCTTGTGGTTCCAGGCGAGCTTCGTTGATTGTTACCCTCGGTTTGCCGCAACCCGAGAGAACAAGCGCAAGGACAAAAGCCACAGACACCATTCCGAAACGCTTGAGCATTCTCGCGATACCTCCGTTTCCGATTTCTCCACGGCGGGACGCATCGCGTCCACACCATATCTGCCGTCTTGTCCACCGTGCAGCGCGGTGGTATAGTGTTCTCTGCCGAACGGGTGTTCGTTAGGGTGGAACCTCCATATTATTCGAACAGGACCAAAGTCCCAGATAACGTCCGAGGTGAAACGCACTTTCTGGCAGAAATCAAATTCCGCATGTCGATATGCGACGAGGGGGGCGTCTCGGTGCAAACACTTGAGCATAACGAAGTCTGGATCTGCGGCCGATGCGATCACATCATGTTGTTTCCGGCGCGACCTCTAAAATGCGAGAACTGCGGGCGTCATCTGGAATATCCAAACTATCGATTTCGTCCTGAGAATCAAAACTCCACCACGTCGGCTTACCACACTCCTCACATCGATTCGCTTCGGGCCTATTGACATGCCGTTCCGCGGCGATGCAGAAATTGAATAGTGCCCAACCGCACATCGGACAGTAGCGCGCCCGGTCGCCATATCGATCCTCGCCACAGTTGGGACACGGGCGCGCCCTACCGTCAGGATCGAAGGTCCGTGGTCGATCCAGCGGCAGTCCCCCGCCTTTGCCTTCTCCCGCCGAATGGGGGTGCCAGTCGGGATCCCAGAACTCCGCGAGCGTGATCCCCAGCTTTTCGCATATTTCCATCAAACGCGCCTGCGTCGTCGCCTGGCGACCATGCTCCCACCTGATTACCTGCTGCCGTGTGACACCCAGGAGATCGGCGAACTCTTGTTGGGTAAGGCGAAGCGCCTCCCGTATGGCGCGTATTCGCTCGCCGAACGACCGGTCCATGACGTACCTCCTAGCCCTTCGAAGACTCCCATGTTAACAGCCTAGCCGCAATTGGTTACATCAATCAAGACACCATTTGAGATTAACCCTTGTCGCCTTAAACGATACTAGTAATCTGCCCGTTGGTCAATTAGACGAAAGAAAGTTTCCCTTTTTAGTTACATTCCTATTGACATGAGATTCTGTAATGGTTACATTAGAGGCAAAGGAGGTGAGAACGTGGGCATAAGCATTCTTCCAGTTGATCTAAAAAAGCGACGCGCCGAGCACCGGATGACGCAAGAAGACTTGGCCGCTATGCTCGATGTGACGCGGGTCCAAGTTGCCCGTATCGAGACCGGCGAACGCAACATTACGCTTCGGAACGTGCTCAAGTGTGTGGATCGATTTGGCGGTTTGAAAGTCCGCATGGGCGATTCCGTCTATGTGATCCAGAAACAGGAATCTTTTGGCGGCGATGATGATCCGCGCAACGGCAAACCCCACGACGACATCCCCAACACCGAGGAGCACGAGAACCTGAACGGCGTCGAGCATTTCGTGAACGCCTACAACCAGATCGAGGCGGGCCGTGCGGAACTCCGGGCGGCGCTGGCTGATCCTCGCACCTGGCGGTACGACGCCGAGGAGGGGCGCGCCGGCCGGATCAGCGTCGTCAAGAAGCTGATCGACATTCGCGAAGCTGCGGACGGTGCGCTTCAGGAGATCCACACGGACGACTTCGAGGTCTACCAGG
>JAAYLA010000190.1 GCA_012522135.1 Bacillota bacterium
AACTACATCACGTATCTGCTTGAGCGGATGCCCAACCTTGACCTGGGTGAACCGGGCGTCCTGGATTCGCTGATGCCGTGGTCCGAGTCCTTGCCTGCCACCTGCCGGACTCCGCAGAAGCCGGCCTAAGACTCACCTGAGACAACCGACACATCCCATCATACGAACAGAACGGAGCATGCCGCGTGAAGGTGTGCTCCGTTTGATGCTTACCCTCTGTGTAGTATGAATGCTGGGTCGTAGGCGGAGATAGTGATTGCAACCCTACGCTCCGGTATGCCGCTTGCCTTTCGCCTGCGCGTTCGACTGCGATCGTAGACTTGGATAATAAAGAATCGGTCCGTCGCCTGACCGGGAACCGACAACCTGCTCCATTAGTTTTCAGGTAGCGAAAATCCTTTCAATTTGAAGCGATTACACAGCGAATGGGACGTGTGTGTTAAGCCGGTGGGACAAATGACCCTTTCGATAAGTACATAGATAACTTGGCCAACGTTGTATCGTCACTGTACTCTGTTCCCGAGTTACAGGACTTCCGGCAAAAAACATATACAGAGCGGAGGAGTTGAAGGCATGCTGCGCAGGTTCTTCACAGCGCTTCTTCTCGTCGTGGCGCTTGTCCTTCCCGGGCAGGCGCAGTCGGAACACCGCATCGTCTCGCTCAACGGGGATATTACGGAGATCCTCTTCGCCTTAGGTTTGGGAGATCAAATCGTCGCCGTCGATGCGAGCTCTAACTATCCCGAAGAAGCGAATTCGCTGCCGAACCTCGGTTACCAGCGCACGCTCTCGGCCGAAGCGATTCTTTCCTATGACCCCACGCTTGTCATCGCCAACCAGGATGCCGGGCCGCCCGAGGTGCTCGACCAAGTGCGCGCGGCCGGCGTAGAAGTGGTCATTATCGAAGCCGACCACACGCTGGCGACGCCTGCCGCCAACATTCGCCGGGTCGCATCCCTGCTGGGAGTGGGCGAGCGGGGCGAGGAGCTGGCCCAGGCGCTGGAAGCCAAGATCGCCGCTGCCGCCGAACAGGGAGCGGCCTTACCGAAGCAGCTGCGGGTCATGTTCCTGTACCTCGGCAGCAGGCAGGCCTACTTTGCCGGCGGACTGGGCACCCCCTCTAACGCCATGATCGTTGGCGCGGGTGCCATCGATGCCGGGGCCGAGATCGGCTTTCGCGGGTACATGCCCATCACGCCGGAAGCGATGGTGGCGGCTCAGCCCGACCTGCTCATCGTCACCGACCGGGGCCTCGCCATGTTGGGCAGCCTCGACGCTGTCCTGCAAATACCGGGAGTTGCCCAGACGCCCGCCGGCCAGCAGCGCAACATCATCGTCTTCGAGGACCTGTACTTTATCGGCATGGGCCCGCGCACGGGTGACGCCCTGCTCGAACTCGTGGAGGCCTTGCGCGAGCTGCAATGAGTAACGTGCGGCGTAGCATGACGCTCGGCGTCTTGGCAGCGCTCCTCGTCATTGCTTTCGTAATCAGTCTGGGGTCGGGGGCGGTCTCCATCGCTCCCGCCCAAGTCGTTTCCATCCTGCTTTCTCGTCTGGGCATCGAGACGGCCGTCGCGTTTGCGCCGCAGCAAGAAGCGGTGCTGACGGCTATCCGTCTTCCACGCGCGCTGCTCAGCATCTTCGTCGGCGCGGGCCTAGCCGTCGCGGGTGCCGCCTTCCAAGGTGCCTTTCGTAATCCCCTGGCCGATCCGGTGCTGCTCGGCATCGCAAGCGGAGCGGTAGTGGGAGCCGTCCTTGTGCACGCCTTTTCCTTTACCACCTGGGGCGTCTGGTCCGTGCCCCTCGTCGCGTTTGCAGGGGCACTACTACCTACTTTGGCCCTTCTCCGCTTTGCCAAGCTCCAGGGCAAGACCGACGTCACGACCTTGATCTTGGCCGGCGTCGCGTTGAACCTGTTTCTCGGTTCGGTGGTCACCATGATCACGGCCATGGCCAGGACGCCGGGACTGCGGGACGCCACTTTCTGGACCCTCGGGGGACTCGGCGGAACCCTGTGGCCGCACGTGTACGTTACCGCGCCCGTCTTGCTTCTCGCCGCACTGTATATGTGGCGGCTCGGTCCCCAGCTTAACCTTCTCCTGCTTGGCGATGCCGACGCGGAACACTTGGGCGTCGACGCGCAGCGGCTCCGCCTGCACGTGAGCCTCGTGGCGACCCTCGTCACCGCCACGGCCGTCGCCTTTGCCGGAAACGTCGCCTTTATCGGTTTGGTGGTACCCCACGCGTTGCGCCGTTTGCTGGGGCCGGACCATCGCGTGCTCCTCCCGGCGTCCTTGCTTGGGGGCGGTGCGCTCCTTTGCTTCGCCGATCTCACGGCCCGAACGCTCATCGCCCCGGCTGAACTGCCCGTCGGAGTCCTCACGACCCTTGTTGGCGGTCCGCTCTTTTTCTACTTACTCGGCCGGGCACGACGGGAAGGAGGCTGGTAGCATGCTCGAGGCACAAAACGTGGCCTACCGCGTCGGCCGGACTTCGCTGCTGGAAGACGTATCCCTTACTTTGCGGCGGGGCACTTTGCGCGCCTTGATCGGGCCGAACGGAGCCGGCTAGTCGACGCGCCTGCGGGTGTTGGCGGGGGAACTGCGTCCTTCCTCGGGCCGGGTGCTTCTCGACGGCGCGCCCTTAACCGCTTACTCTAAACACGACCTGGCCTTGCGGCGGGCCGTGATGCCTCAAGATGTGTTCCTCGGTTTCAATTTTACCGCCGGGGAAGTGGTGATGATGGGCCGCTATCCCCACCAAAGGCACGGCCGCGCGGCACAGGACCGGCGCATTGTCAAAGAAAGCATGGAGCGGACCGAAACGGCACCGCTGCGGGAGCGGGTGTATCCGACTCTGTCGGGAGGCGAGCAGAGCCGGTTGACGCTCGCGCGCGTCCTGGCGCAAGAGACGCCGGTGATGCTGCTCGATGAGCCGACCGCCAGTTTGGACCCACGGCATCAGCATTTGGTAATGGGCATCGCCCGCGACGCTGCCGATCGAGGAGG
>JAAYLA010000191.1 GCA_012522135.1 Bacillota bacterium
ATATTAAAGATCATCATGGGCGGCTTGATTGTCTCATCCTTTTTGTAACGGACCAGTCCGAGAGCGTCGGGGAAGAGCACCGGCGCAATGATACTATCTTCCTCGGCAAGCTAATAAAGGAGCTTCTTGAGAAGGACCTTGTGGGAGTAGGAGAGCCGATCCCGGTACGTCTGGAAGTGATTCAGTCGGGAGTGCAGAACTATGTCATGATGTATGACTGGTTCAAAGAACGAGTTCCAGGAATCTTGAAAGACGTTCAACGGCAGTTCGGCGGAATCGATCGCGTGTACGTTCAGCTTGCCGGAGGAATCCCTGCGTGTAAGACCAACCTTGCCTTGGCTCTCCTGCGGGAGCCGTATCGCGTGCACACGCTTTATGTGAACGAGCGAACGCAACAGGTAGACCCGGGTGACTTCGGACGCGTTCTGCGTGGCGAGCAGTTGATCGATCTTCTGGAGGAGTACTTGGGACGCGATGATTACGCTGCCGCTGTAAGTCTTGCTGAACGGTGGTCGCCCGAGGCTATCGCTCTATTGAGCCTATTGCGTGCTCTGTACTATCGTCAGCTCTTCCGTTTCGATGAAGCACGCAAATGCTTCAGAGATACCCGAATTCACGTACCAAGCGAACCGCTCACCGAGCTCATACGCAATACAAAGTCGGTGGCGCAGGGAGTGAAGTTGATCGAGGAAGGGCAGCACAATGAGGTTCCTGAGCCCGTGCGGGACCTTTTGGCTGACTTTTGGTACCACACGCAGTCAACATATCGAAACGAGCGTTACGTTGACTTTGTGGGCCGTTTCTGGCGCTTACGAGAAGCGCTTTTGCGTCTTCGCGCTGAACGCTATGAAGGTCTAATCGTCGGGGAGGACCGGCGAAATCAGGTCACCTACTACAACATCTGTCTTCAGCATGAAGGACGAACTCCGTTTACTTCCTGGTGCGAGCAGGGAATGGCCCTGCAGCGTGCGCGCAATCGGCTTTACGTAGGGCACGCGTTCGGTGGAGCAAGTGAAAGCGAAATCCAGGGTCTGTGGCCCGGAGAGGACATCCTTGGCGACACGAGTCGCATGTTAGCCGCTGAGTTCGGCATCCGCTATCCGACGACGTACAAGACGGCCCATGACGTGATCTTGCAACTTGCTAACAATCTGTGGCAGGACGAGTGAGTGTTGACAAACGGTCTGAGCCACAAGACGCGGACACAAACGGGAGGGGCGGGGTGAGACGTGGCCTCGGGACCGTTTCAGGGACGCTACCGGGAGTCAGAACGGTACGGAAAGGCAGCCCTCATCGACGTCGAGACGACCGGTCTAGACCGTCAGCGCGATGAGGTGGTGGAGCTCGCGGTGGTTCTCTTCCTTTACGATCGGACAACCGGTCGCATCGTCGACGTCCTTGATGAGTACACTTCGCTACGCGATCCCGGCCGACCTATCCCGAAGTCCGCCACGGCCGTCCACGGAATCGACGATCGCGATGTGCGTGGCAAGCGCCTCGATGATCGGCGCGTCCTCGCGCTACTCGGCCAAGCAGAGTTTCTTGTAGCTCACAATGCGGCATTCGACCGGGCATTTATCGAGCGGCTTTACCCGCAGGTGAAACGGAAGCCATGGGTCTGTTCGATGAACGGAATCCCGTGGAAGGAGATGGGGTTCTCGTCGCGAGCGTTGCAGAGTCTCATGCATAATCACAGCATCGTCTCGCGCAAAGCACATCGCGGCGCAAATGATGCGCTCGCCACTTTGAGCCTTCTTGGGCGACAAGATAAGGAAGGACGATACTACTTCCAATACCTGCTTGAGCAGTATGAAGGGAAGCGGTTGGCTGCCAAGGCGGTTTCCTCGCAGAAGGTCGTGGCAACCGATCCGTCTAAACCGAAGGAGAATGAGGTGCTGAAAGAACCGGCTTTAGCGGGGAATGCGAAGCCAGTTCGTTTGCTCTACTCCCTTGTTCTGTGGCCTGTGCGGGTGCTAACCGGGCATGTCAATCATGCCCGATGGCGATCCCGCTCGGTCTGAGGTGAGCTGCCTACGGCAACGCTTCCCTCAACCCCCGTACCCCTAACAACTCCTGACGCGTCAGTACGATGCCATCTAACTCGACAAGGTCCAAAGGTGGACTTCCGCGCACCCGCACCTGCTGGCCGCCAGGCATTCTCGGCTCGTACCACAGCATGACGATGCCGGCATCTACCTCGGCGGAAAACCAGTCGTTAAGTACATCCCATATACGGTCCCGCACAGCCGGTGAGAGGCGCGAACCGGAATATACCCCCGGGGCCACTTCCAGCATCGAAGAAGCCAGAAAACCGCGGATGCGTTCGCTCACATTACGTGTCACCACCACCGTAAGCGTCAAATAGCCCACACCTTCCTGGTGTCGTGACGCCGAGAGATAATCTCTCGAAAACGAATGTGGGAGGTTGTCTTCGATGACGCCTC
>JAAYLA010000019.1 GCA_012522135.1 Bacillota bacterium
CGCGTGCTTAGGCGCGCCCGATCCGTATGGGCGTGCTCGGCCCGCAGGCGGACGTCCGCTATCTCTTGCTCGATCTGCCGCAGCCGCTCCTCGGCCGCGGCTCGCTCGGCTTCACAGGACTTCAGGTGAAGCTCGGCCCTTTGCAGCTCGGCGGAAAACTCGGCAGTATCCTCGGGCGGCACGGCGGGCGAGGGATGATGGGTCGAACCACACACGGGGCACGGGGCGCCTTCGGTCAGACGGCTGGCCAAAACCGCCGCTTGGTGCTCCATCTCCCACCGGCGGAGCGCTTCACCCGCACGCCGCGCCAGTTCCCGTGCCTCGGTCTCGGCGGCCAGGGCGGCGTCGAAGTCGGACTGGGCTTTAGCGAGCTGCTGCGCCAGGGCGGCGATACGGCCTTCGGCTTCGCTTAGCGCCTGCTCGACCCGGGCGAGCTCGAGTTCCGTCTCCTTCAGCTGCGCGATGCGTTCCTGGACCCTGGCGATGAATTCGGCATCGCGGGCCAGCTCGTCGTCGTTTTCGGGCGGGGAGGCCTCGAGCCGGGCCAGTTCGGCCAGGCGGACCTCGAGTTCCTTGCGGCAGAAGTCGGCTTGCCGCTCGGCCCGGGTGTGCTCCGACGACGCCCGCTCTGCCCGCGCCGCCAGCGCTTCCGCCTCGGCCCGCATCCGTTCGATTTCCTCTTCCACTTCGCGCAGTCTGTCGAGCGCGACGGCGGCTTGCTGGATGGTCCTGCGCCGTACGGGATCCACCGCGAGGCTCCCCAGCTCGGTCTCCTTCGCCACAAGCGCCGCCTCGTCCCGAGCCATGCGCTCGCGCACTTCGGCCAGCTGACTGCCGGCGGCGTCCCGGGCCGCGCGTATTTCGCCCACCCTACGCCGCAGGCCATCTGCCTTCTCCATGAGGCCGGCCAGGCGCTCCTCCTTGCCTACGGCTTCCTGCAGGCGCAACCGCAGCGTGCCCAGCTCCGGCTCATTCTTTTCCCGGGCGGCGTGCGCGGCGTCGTAGGCTGCTTGCGCCCGGTCGTACGCTGCCTTGGCCTTGTCGAGCATCTCCTCGGCAGCGCGCAGTTCTTCCTCCGCCCGGGTCCTGCTTTCCTGTGCGCGCTCGACCTCCGCGAGCTCCCGGCGGATCGGTTCGGCAGCTTCGGCGAGCCTCAGCTCGCACTCTGCGGCCTCGATCTGCGGCGCAGCCTTGTCCAGTGCGTGCAGGCGTGCGCACACCTCCTGGAGCTCGGCCTGGATCTGACGCAGCTCTTCCGCCCGTTTGTGTTCCTCGCGGGCCTTCTCGACGCGCTCGCGGGCCGCCTCGACTTCCGTTTCCGCCGCCTGCTTCGCTGCCTTGGCCTCGGCCACGGCCTGGGCTGACGCGTCGCCCAGGCTGCTTTGTGCTCCTTGTATCTTGGAAAGCTTGAGCTCCACGGCATTCAACCGGGACGAGATGCGGTCGCTGAGCCTCTGGCCGTAGTCTTGCAGGGCGAACAGCCGCTCGAGCATGGCGCGCCGCTCGGCCCCCGCCATGTGCAAGAACTCGGCGAACTTCCCTTGGGGCAACACGACCGCCCGGGTGAAGTCGGAGTGGTTCAAGCCCAGTATATGCTCGACCGCTGCCGTCACTTCCCGCTCCTTGTCGGCGATGACGTCGCGCTGCTCGCCGCGATGCTCCGTAAGGCGCGCGAAGGTCACCGCCACGCTGGTCGGGCCGGTGCGACGGTAGCGGCGCTCCACTTGATAGCGCCTTTTGTGCTCGCCGCGGCCCAGCTCGAACGTGAAGTCGACCACGAGATCGTCGCACGACTCGTTCAAAATGCCTTGCCGCATCCGCCCGGCCCGCTCGACTTGCGCGTAAAGGGCAAGGGTGATGGCATCCAGGATCGTCGACTTTCCGCTGCCGGTAGGTCCGAAGATGCCGAAAAGTCCTCCCTCACACAGGCGTTCAAAGTCGATATCCTGCATTTCTCTGTAGCTGTGGAGTCCCCTGAAACGTAAGCGAACCGGCCTCACTGTGCATCATCCTCCGAGTCCTCGGTCCCGTCGTCTTCTGCCAGCAGCGAAACGAAAAGGCGCACCAACTCTTCATCGGGTTCGGCGCCTATCCGCTGCAGGTAGAAACGGCGGAACAGCTCGTCGGCGGGAAGGCGGGAGCGACCTTCCCCGGCGGCTGCTGCTTCCTGCTCTCCTGGGAAGACGGGCCGGATGGCGACGATGCCCGGGTGCATGGAACGCAGCCGGCCAATCTGGTCGACGGTGAGGGGCGCCGTCAGATGCAGTTCCAGGTCGACCCAGGCGTTTGCGTCGCGCCCAGCCGCGCACCATGCTTCTACTTGGGGCAGGCCTCCTTCGGCTTTCCAGCGAACGAGGGGGCGGCCGGCCGACAGGTGAATCTCCTCGATCTTAGCCTCGCAGTGGGCGCCGGCGTCGATCACGACCACCGACTTGGCTTGTCCCGCCTCGGAGAACGAATAGGCCAGAGGCGAGCCGCTGTAACGGGCAGGTGAGGGCGCGGCGTGCACGGTCTGGGGCCGGTGCAGGTGTCCCAATGCGATGTAGTGAGCCCCTTGCGGCAACCCCGACGGCGCGACCGCGCTGGCTAGGCCCACCTGCAAAGGACGTTCCGAGTCGGATTCCTTGCCTCCGGCGACGAAAAGGTGGCTCATCGCAAGGCGTACGGCATCCGGGCGAAAACCTCGGGCGAGCGCGCCGAAAACCTCCGCCACCCGGTCCGAGTAGGCCTTCTGCAGAGCCGCTTCGTCGGCCTCGGCCGTGAGCACTTCGTTCAGCCGGGCCTCGGAAGGGTAGGGAAGGGCGGCGACGACCGCGGGTTCGTCGCTACCCGGCACCGGTAGGATAAGGGGGCGCAGGCCCGTCTGTACCGGCAGTCCGAGAAGGCAGATGCCGTGCCGTTCGGCCAGGGGCTGGGGCGCGGTCAGGCGGTCGGGGCTGTCGTGGTTGCCGGCGATGACGATGACGCGGCGCCGCCCGTAGTCCGCCAGGCGTGCGAGGGCGTCGTAATAGAGCTCCTCGGCCGCGGCGGGCGGGTTGACGGTGTCGAAGACGTCGCCGGCGATGAGGACGAGCTGGATGCCCTGATCGTCCGCGATGGCGCAAAGTTCGTCGATGAAGGCTTCCTGTTCGGGCAGCCGGTCCCGGCCCTCCAACGTCCGTCCCAGATGCCAGTCGGCCGTGTGCAGTATGCGCATGAAGGCGAAACTCCTCCGCTCGTGGTGGGCGAACGTACAGTCGCCTTCAGTGCTTGTTCGCTGTCGAGGACGTGAGCTCCTTTTCGGCCGGAAGGGGACAGATGGCCTAGAGGAAGAGGGGACGTGCCGCCGAACCCTCCCTGGGGTGATTTATTCTATGGATCATGGATTCAAGAGCGGACACAGGGTGCTCCTCATCGGCGACTCGATCACCGACGCGGGACGGCGAGACGATGAGGAGGGCCTCGGGCGGGGGTACGTGCGTCTGCTGCGTGATTTGTGCACCGTTCTCCACCCGGACTTGCAGCTGGAGTGGGTCAATCGCGGAATAGGCGGCGACACCGTGCGTCACCTGCACGCCCGCTGGCAGCAGGATGTGCTGGACCTGCAACCCGACTGGCTTTCTATCTCGATCGGGATCAACGACGTCTGGCGCCAGCTCGACAAAAGGGCGCCCGGAGTCGACATCGAGACGTACGAGAGCCTGTACCGCGAGCTGCTCGATCAGGTGAAGGAAAAAACCGATGCGCGCCTCATCCTGATGGAGCCTTCGGTCATCGGTGAAGATCCCGAGAGCGAAGGGAACCGGCTGCTTCAGCCCTACGTGGCGTGCGTGCAGCGCCTGGCGATCGAGTACGACGCGGTGCTGGTGCCCATCCACCGTGCCTGCCTGACTTACCTGAAGGCGCGCAGGGAGCCGGCGCTCACGTCGGACGGCGTCCACCTGGACGGTCCCGGCATGGCGCTGTTTGCCGTGGAGTGGCTGAAGGCGACGGGTCTGTGGAAGCAACATCTCGGCCCGCCGACTTCCCCGGGCCGGCACGTCACGCTCGGAAGCAGGAAATCGGGGCTTTAAGTGGTACATTAGCCCGAAAGGAGCGTGACACCTCGAAGTGGATGACGATTCTGACCAGCGGGTGAGTCCCTTCCTGCGGCTGTGGTCTCGGATCATCATGCTGCAGCCCGGCGACGTGCGGCGCAGGGCGTCGCGTCTCATCGCGAAGGGCGATCAGTTTACCGCCGAAGGCAACACCGCGGCGGCGCGGGTCATGTACAGCCGGGCCCTCGACCTGCTCCAGGAAACCGGAGTACACCACCTGCGGAAGAAGGCCCTGCACAAGTTGGTGCAGGTCGACCATACCAAATGAATCCGTAGGCGGCAGGGCGACCCTTGCAAGTCGATCCGCCGCCTTCCTCATACGTCGCCCGGAGCGGAACGCCCGCGCCCCTCGCCGCGCCTGTCTCCGGGCAACCTGCCTACCATTACATCTCGTGAAAAGGATGCGAACCAATGGACACGACCGTGCAGATCCCCCTCGAGCCTTTGGCCTCCGCGCTACGCCGTCCTCTGCACCGGGTGGAGGCGGCGGTGCGGCTCATGGACGAAGGCAACACCATCCCGTTTATCGCCCGCTATCGCAAAGAGGCGACGGGCGGCATGGACGACGAGGAGCTGCGCAACTTAGCCGAACTGCTGGAGAAGGCCAGGAACTTGGAATCGCGGCGGGCCGACATTTTGCGTCTTCTGGCGGAGCAGGGAAAGCTGACGCCCGAGCTTGAGGCGGAAGTGCGGCAGGCCGCTACCTTGCAGCGTCTCGAGGACCTTTACCGACCGTACCGGCCGCGGCGCACGACCCGTGCCTCGATTGCGAAGGAACGGGGGCTGGAACCGCTCGCCGACTGGTTGCTGCAGAGAACCCAGGGCGATCCGGAGCAGGAGGCCCGGAAGTACGTCTCGGACGAGGTGCCCGATGCGGCTGCCGCGCTGCAGGGCGCCAGGGACATCGTGGCCGAGCGCCTGAGTGACGACGCCGACCTGCGGGAGCGGCTGCGGCAGATCGTTTGGCAAACCGGGCTCCTTTGCACGGCGGCACGGGAAAACGAGCGGAGCGGTCATTACGCCATGTACGCCGATTACAGCGAGCCCGTTCGCCGCGTGCCGCCCCACCGGATTCTCGCGGTCAATCGGGGCGAGCGCGAGGAGGCTTTGACCGTGCGCGTTGTGCCCGACGAGGCGCGCTGCGAGGCCGTGGTCTTGCGCGCCGTGCGGGAGCTGGGCGGCAAGTTCTCAGGCGCCTCGCCCGCCGACGAGCACCTGGAGCTGGCTGCGCTCGACGCCTGGAAACGCCCGATCTTGCCTTCGTTGGAGCGGGAGGTACGGGCCGCCCTCACGGAAAAGGGGGAAGAGCAAGCTTACGCCGTGTTCCGGGAAAACCTGCGCTCCCTTCTCCTGCAGCCTCCTTTGCGCGGCCAGGTAGTGATGGGCCTCGATCCGGCTTTCCGCACCGGCGTGAAGGTCGCGATCGTGGGGCCGACGGGTCGCCTCTTGACGACCGGCGTGATCTACCCGACGGCGCCCCACTGCCGCACGGCCGAGGCGGAGGAGCGGATGAGCGAATGGGTGCGCCGCTATAAGGTGACGGCGATCGCGATCGGCAACGGCACGGCTTCCCGGGAGACCGAGCAGTTCGTGGCGGCCTGGCTCAAGACGTTGCCCGCGTCCGCCCGTCCCGCCTATACGATTGTGAGCGAGGCGGGCGCGTCGGTCTACTCCGCATCGCCGCTCGCCAAGGAGGAATTTCCCGATCTCGACGTCAGCGAGCGCAGCGCCGTTTCTATCGCGCGGCGGCTGCAAGATCCCTTGGCCGAGCTGGTCAAAATCGAGCCGCGTTCGCTCGGCGTGGGCCAGTACCAGCACGATGTGGACGGCAAGCGCCTGGCCGAAGTGTTGCGGGGAGTGGTGGAGGCCAGCGTGAACCAGATCGGGGTAGATTTGAACACGGCCTCGGTTGAGCTGTTGTCGTATGTAGCCGGCCTCGGACCGCACGTGGCACAGAACATCGTAGCGTACCGGGATGAGCACGGTCCTTTCACCTCCAGGCGGCAGCTGTTGGAAGTGAAACGCCTGGGCCCGCGCACTTTCGAGCAATGTGCCGGGTTCTTGCGCATACCGGACGCACCCTACCCTTTGGACCGAACGCCGATCCATCCCGAGTCGTACGGCATTGCGGAAGCGCTGCTTGCGGCCTTGGGTTTGCGCTTGAACCAGGTCGGCGATGGCGATGCCGTGGCTCGAACGTTGGGACGTTTGCGTGAGGCAGATATTGCGCGGCTCGCCCAGGAACTGGGGTGCGGCGAGCCGACTTTGCGCGATATCGTGGAAGCCTTGATGCGTCCGGGACGAGACCCGAGGGATGACCTGCCCCCGCCGGAGCTGCGCTCCGACGTCCTTGCCATCGACGATCTGCGGGAAGGGATGGTGCTGACCGGAACCGTGCGCAACGTCGTCGATTTCGGGGCGTTCGTCGACATCGGCGTGCAGCAGGACGGCCTCGTGCACATCTCCGAGCTGGCCGAGCGGTACGTGCAGCATCCCCTCGACGTGGTGAGCGTCGGTCAAAGCGTGCGGGTGCGGGTGCTGCACGTAGACAAGGAAAGGGGAAGGATTTCCCTTAGCATGAAAGGGGTCTCGTGAGCAGCGCGTACGCGGAGAGAACGGAGGCGTACGTGGGCCGGCAGGGGGCTGTCCCAAAAGTGCATTCGGGACTGTCCCGTTTTCGTTGGGCAGCGCCCTCCCGCTCAAAAAATCCCCCCTAGGCCTTGAGCAGTGCCGGAACCGTGCCGATACAAGTAACGACGGGGAGTTGGAGCTCGGGTCCGGGGCCATACGTGCTGCGATGAAGTGTGCCGGACCTTTTCCGAGCGGGGCCGCTCCCTGCCGAGGCGCGATGCCACAGGGAGCGGCCTCTCCTTGTCTCCTTGTACCCATGCAGGCCGTCACGCAAGGTCGAGGAGGAGAGAGAGCATGTTCCGATGGTTCCACAACCTGCGGGTTGGCGCCAAGCTGCTTATCATCGCCCTGATCAGCATCTTGTTGCTCGGCGCTCTGGCGTACAACTCGTACACTTCCACGCAGCGCATGGCAAGCAACGCCGAGAGCATGTACGCCGATAACGTGGCGGCGATGGCGCTTCTCAACGAGGCGGCCGACCTGGCTTGGCACGTCCGGGCCGAAATGCTGATGAGTCTCTCGACGGAAGATCCCGTCTTGCGCGTGCAGCGGCAGACGAGCGCCTCCGAGTACGAGGCGCAGGTCCTCGAAGTGGTTGAACGTTTTGCGGAGGGCACTTTGTCCGAGGCCGAGGAGGAGGCCCTGGCCGCCTTCTACGACGCGTGGACCCAGTACACCGGCATCCGTGAGAGCCTGGCGTTGGCCAGCAACGTGGACGTAGCCCTTGCCCGGGAGATGGCGTCCTCGGGCCAGGAGGCGGGGCTGCATCAAGCGGCGATGGAGGCGCTGGCCAGTCTGCGGGCGGCTAAAGAAGAAGCTGCCCGCGCCCACAACGAGGCGATTAAGCAAGAGGCGGCCGGGCAGCTCCTGACGACCGGCATCGTCGTCGCCGCCTTCGTCCTGATTACGATCGCCGTCAACGCGGGCATCGGCCGTACCGTCAGCCGGTCCGTGCGCGCGACCTCCGGGCTCATCTCTCGGGTCGCGGACGGCGAGCTG
Organism: Bacillota bacterium; assembly: GCA_012522135.1. Taxonomy (GTDB): domain Bacteria; phylum Bacillota; class Limnochordia; order DTU080; family JAAYLA01; genus JAAYLA01. Next base: position 7,707 of record JAAYLA010000019.1, read on the forward strand.
AACGTGGAAGCCCTCGATATCGACTACCGGGACGAGCTCGGGTCGATGGCCCAGGCGGTCAATCAGATGGTGAGCAGCCTCCGAGAGGTGATTCACCAGGTCAACATGGCGAGCGAAGAGCTGACGGCGCACAGTACGCAGCTTTCCGCCACCGCCCGGGAAGCGGGTCTCGCCACGCAGCAGATCGCCGCGACCATGGAGCAGGTGGCGGCGGGCACGTCCGACCAAAGCCGTGCCGTCCAGGAAGCGGCCCACGTGATGAGCGAGTTGAACAAGGCCATCGAGGAAATCGCCGTAGGAGCCGAGCGCCAGGCGGAGGCGGTGCGCACCTCGGCCGAAGTGATGCAACGCATGGTGGCCGAAATCGAGGCGACGGCCAAGAATGCGGAAGAAGTCGCGCAGTCTGCGTCCAAGGCGATGGAGACGGCCCGCAGCGGCGAAGGTTCCGTGCGCGAGACCGTCGCCGGCATGGAGCAGATTCAGGAGACGGTGCTCCAGACGGCCGAGAAAGTGCGCGAGCTGGGCGGCCACTCGAATAAGGTGGGCGAGATCGTCCAAGTAATCTCCGATATCGCCGACCAGACGAACCTGTTGGCACTGAACGCGGCCATCGAAGCGGCCCGCGCCGGCGAGCACGGCAAAGGCTTCGCGGTAGTGGCCGACGAAGTGCGCAAACTGGCCGAACGCTCCGCGGCCTCGGCCAAGGAGATCGCCCAGCTGATCGAGAGCATGCGGGAAGGCATCGACGAAGCCGTCCGCGCCATGGAGGAAGGAACCGACCGCGTGCAGATGGGCCAAGACCTCGCCCGCCGTGCCGGGGCGGCCATCGACGCGATATTGCAGGCCCTTTCCGATACCAACGAGCAAGTGCAGACGATCTCCGAGGCGGCCCGCCGCAACACCGAGGCCGTGCACGAGATGACGCGGCTGTTCGAGGACGTGGCCACGATCAGCAGCCGCAATATCGAGGCCACCGAGCAAATGGCAGCCCACAGCGAACGGGTCAACGCCTCCATTCAGAACATCTCCGCCGTGTCGGAGGAGACGGCGGCCTCGGCCGAAGAGGTGAGCGCCTCGACGGAAGAGATGAACGCCTCGTTCGAGCAGGTTACGGGCTCGATCGAAAACCTGGCACAGATGGCGGGGCGCCTCGCGGAACTGGTCCGTCGCTTCAAGCTGTAGTCCGAGGAGGAATGCGGGATGCAGGCTCACGGCGAGGGCGCGGCGCAGACCGGTCAGCGCCAGCTCGTCCTCTTTCATCTGGCAGGGGAAGTCTACGCCGTCGACATTCACCAGGTGCGGGAGATCATCCGGGTCCCGCAGATCACCCGGGTGCCGCGCACGCCCGACTTCGTGGAAGGCGTGATCAACCTGCGCGGCAATGTGATCCCGGTCTTGGACTTGCGCAAGCGCTTCGGGCTGGGTGAAGGAGAAGACAGCAACGACCGGCGCATCATCGTGGTGGAGATGGGGGAGCGCACCATCGGCATGATCGTCGACGCGGTGTCCGAGGTGCTGCGCATCGACGAGTCCCTCATCGATCCGCCTTCGCCTTATATCGTCAGCGTCAACACTCTGTACATCGAAGGGATCGCACGCCTCGAACCCGACCTTGTGATACTGCTCAACCTGGAGAAGGTGCTCACGGAGGACGAAAAGGAGCGCCTCGAGACGATGGAGCTTGAGGAAGGAGAGGCCAATGCCGGGGTTTGAGCTGACCGATGAGGAGCTGAGGGTCTTCCTGCAAGAAGCCTCCGAGCAGCTGGAAATCTTGGAGCAGGGACTTCTCCGCTTCGAAAAGGACGCGCGCAACCCCGCGTTGGTGCAGGAAATCTTCCGTGCGGCGCACACGCTCAAGGGCGGCGCGGGCGCGGCGGGCTTTCAAGAGATCGAGCGGCTTACCCACGTGCTCGAATCCCTTTTGGACGAGGTGCGCAGCGGACGGCGGGCGGTCACGGTGCCTTTGATCGACCGGATGCTCGAGGCCGTCGACGCGCTGCGCCAGGCCCTCGTTGCAATCGAAAACGACGATGCTGAAGGAAGTGCCGGCTTGGCCGCGGTGCGCTCCCGGCTGGAACAGCTATTGGCGGAAGAGGAGCAAGGGTGCCTTGTCGAGTGGAAGGTGCGGGTGCGGGAAGATGCACCCATGCCGTCGATCCGCCTGTACCAAGCGCAGCTGATACTCGAAGAAGCGGGGGTGCTGCGCGAGGTCCATCCGACCGCCGAGATGCTCGAGGCCGAGGAACACCGCGAGATGACGGCCCTTGTGTTGCACGAGAAGCCCCCGGAGGAAGTGGAGGCACAGCTTGCGGCTTTGGAAGATCTGGAGCAGGTCGCATGGTCGCCTGTCTCCGGAGGCGGTGGGAGCGCGGCAGATCAGGCCGGTGAGCAGACCGGATTCGGTCCAGAGGCGGGGCGGATCCAGCCGGCGGGCGGTGTGAACGGGGGTGCCGAGGAAGAACAGCAGCCCGTCCTCGGCAATGCCGGCGCCCTCTCGCAAACCGTGCGCGTCGACGTCGCGCTGCTGGACCGGTTAATGAACTTGGTCGGGGAGCTCGTCACCGACCGCACCCGGCTGCAGCGCCTCGTGTCCTTGGATGCCGACGCCGCGGCCCTCCAAGAGGAGCTGGAGGAGGTCAGCAGCCACCTGAGCCGGATCACGACGGACCTGCAGGAGAGCATCATGCGGGCCCGGATGATTCCGCTGTCCACGCTGTTTCGCAAGTTCCCGCGCCTGATACGGGATGCCTCGCATCAGCTGGGCAAAGAGGTCGACTTCGCCGTGTCCGGGGAGGAGACGGAACTCGACCGGTCCGTCATCGAACAGATCGGCGACCCCTTGATGCACCTTTTGCGCAATGCGGTCGACCACGGTTTGGAAGGGCCCGAGGAACGGCTGCGCAAGGGCAAGCCGGTCACGGGCCGCGTGAGCCTGACCGCCTACCATCAGGAAAACCATATTTTCATCGAGGTGTCCGACGACGGCAGGGGCATCGATCCGCAAAAGGTGTTGGATGCGGCGCTGGAGCGGGGGTTCGTCACGCACGACGCCGCCCAGAACCTGAGCGAGAGCGAGATCTTAGAGCTGCTCATGGCCCCGGGCTTTTCGACGGCGCAGGAAGTGAGCGCCCTGTCCGGCCGGGGCGTGGGCCTGGACGTCGTGCGCCGCAACATCGAACGGGTCAATGGTCAGCTGTCGGTTGAGACCCGGGTGGGCGAAGGCACGACGTGGCGTATCAAACTGCCGCTGACGCTCGCCATCGTGCAGGCCCTTTTGGTCGAGCTGGGCGGCGACGTCTTCGCGATCCCCATATCGAACGTCATCGAGGCGCTGCGGCGGTGGAAGGGCGAGGTCGAGGCGGCCCACGGCTGGCATTTGATCCGGGTGCGGGACCAGGTGATGCCGCTCATCGATCCGGGCGATATGTGGGGCGACGCATACCGGGTGGCCTGGCCGGAGGGCAAACCGATGCCGGTCGTCGTGTTGCAGGCCGGGCTTGCCCCGATGGCTCTGCTGGTCGACCGGCTCCTCGGAGAGCAGGAAGTCGTCATCAAACAGCTCGATCCGATCGTTGGCGACGTGCCGGGCATCTCGGGCGCTTCGATTCTCGGCGACGGCAGCGTGGCGCTCATCGTCGACGTGGTGGGCCTGACCAAAGAGGTGAGACGGCGTGTCACGCACTGAGCCCCGAGAGCAGCTGACCCGTACGATTCAAGGCGCCTTGTTCCATGCGGCCGAGGCCTTCTCCGAGCTCGTAGAGGCTGCGTGCAGCCCGACCGCGTCGAAAATCGTCATGCAGAACGTGTCGGACCTGCCGTCGCTGCTCGGTTCGGCCGAAGAGCCCATGACGGGTGTGCTGCTGACGCTGCGGCGGGACCTCGGGGGCTTTCTGCTGTTGCTCTTGCCGACCGGCGTCGCGGACACCTTGGTCGCACGGCTCCTCGGCCCCCACGGGTGGGACGACGCGCTGCGCACTTCGACCTTGGGCGAACTGGGCAACGTCGTGGGCAGCGCCTTTCTCAATTACCTCGCCGACGAGCTCGAGATGACCGTGCTGCCCTCCCCGCCCCAAGTGGTGGAAGATATGGTCGGCGCGGTCTTGAGTACGGTCGGGGCGTACTTGGCCCTCCACGGACAGCCGGAGTTTCCCGTGATTCAGACAACTTTTCGGGCGAGGGGCCTAGGATTCGGCGCCTATCTTCTGTGGCTACCTGAAGCGTTGCAGCAGTTGGGGGAGAGACATTGACCATTGCAATAGGCATCGGAGAGCACCGCATAGGCGGCCCGGAAGAGCGCACCTGGGTGATGCACGGGCTCGGGTCGTGTATCGGCCTGGTGATCGCCGACCCGCTTACGCATATCTCCGGCGCGGCGCACATTTTGCTGCCGACGCGCGTCGCCGGCGGACCCGACGTACCCGCCCGTTACGCGGACGAAGCCGTGCCCTTCCTGGTCGAGGGCATGGCGCGGCTGGGCGCTCGCCGCCGAGGGCTCGTGGCCGTCATGGCAGGGGGCGCGCGGATGTTCGAGCTGGGGCACTTGGTGGACGTCGGCACCCGAAACGCGCATGCCGTGCGGAGGGCCCTGGACCGGGCGGGCATTTCGCTAGTAGCCGAGGACGTCGGCGGAAGGCGCGGCCGTACCCTTTGGTGGGAGCCGTGGGCCGGCACGGCATACATCTCGCAGGTCGGCGGCGAAAGGCGCGAGCTCACGCCGCGGGAACATCGCTTCATCCGGGCCGGGCTGCGCAGCTGAGACGGCCGAGTGGGCCCGCGTGCGTTTCAACGGAGGGGAGAGTGGAGTATGGCATTGGTGTTGATCGTCGATGACGCCTCGTTCATGCGCATGCGGCTGAGGCGGGTAGTGACGGAGGCGGGTCATGACGTGATCGAAGCCGCCAATGGGCTGGAGGCCATCGAAATGTACAAGGAGCACAAACCCGACGTCGTGCTGATGGACATCACGATGCCCGAGATGGACGGCGTGGAGGCTTTGAAACAGATCATCGAGTTGGATCCCAACGCCAAGGTAATCATGTGTACGGCCTTAGGCCAGAAGAGCATGGTGATGGAGTCGGTCAAGGCGGGTGCGAAAGACTTCATCGTCAAGCCGTTCCAGCCCGAACAGGTAGTGGAGGCGGTCAATAAGCAGGTGGGATAATGAAGCGCGCGATTCGGGTGCTCGTCGTCGACGACTCGGCTTTGATGCGCCAGATGCTGAGCCGGTTTCTGTCCGAGGCGGGCATGGAAGTGGTGGGCACGGCGAGGGACGGGGTGGAGGGACTCGCCCTCGCGCTGCAGCTCAAGCCCGACGTCATCACCCTCGACGTCGAGATGCCGCGCCTCGATGGCCTGGGGATGCTGCGCCGGCTGATGGAGATCGAACCGATGCGGGTCGTGATGGTGTCGAGCCTCACCCAGCGCGCCGCGCCGGCCACCGTCGAGGCTTTGGCCTTAGGGGCGCTCGACGTGGTGGCCAAGCCGAGCGGCGGGATTTCCTTGGACCTGCACCGCGTCCGCGACGAGCTCATCGACAAGGTGAAGATCGCCGCGGCGGCCCGGGTGCCGCGGCCGGCCGCACCGGAACGGGCGCCGGCCGAGGGCGCCGCCGTGCCCTGCGGGGAGCGCTCTCGACCGGCCGTGGCCGACGGCATCGTGATCATCGGCTCGTCTACCGGCGGGCCGAGCGCGCTGACGGCGATCTTTGCCCGCCTGCCGAAGGACTTTCCTCTGCCGATCGTAGTCGTGCAGCACATGCCTCCGGGCTTCACGGCCTCGTTGGCCAACCGCCTCGACGGGCTGTCGGCCCTGACCGTCAGCGAGGCGGCGCCGGAGCGCATACCGAAGGCGGGAGAGGCCTTGGTGGCCCCAGGCGGCGTCCACACGGTCTTCGGCCCCGCGGGAGCGATCCGCCTCGACACGAGTCCGCCCCATCTGGGCGTGCGGCCGTCCGTCGACGTTACGGTCGAGTCGGCCGTAGCGCGGTGGGGCCGCGGCGTGCGGCTGGTCGTGCTGACCGGCATGGGCATGGACGGCGCGAAAGGCGCCCGCTTGGTAAAGCAGGCCGGAGGCCGGGTGATCGCCCAAGACGAGGCGACGAGTGTCGTCTACGGCATGCCCCGGGCGGTGGTCGAGATGGGCCTTGCTGACCGGGTGTGCTCGCTCGGCGACATTCCCGAGGCTCTCGTAGCAATCGCCGCCAGGGAGTAAATGACGGAGGTGTGTCCGTGCTGGAAAAGTCCGCTGCCGGTTACGCCTTTCTCCAGCGAAAAGTAAAAGAACACGTGGGCATCGACCTGGCGATGTACAAGGACCGGCAGATGATGCGCCGGCTGACCGGATACTTGCAGCGACACAATCTGCCTTCGTTTTATGCGCTGGGCCGGCTGATCGAACGGGATCCCGATGCCCTGCGGGCGCTGCGGGAATTTCTGACGATCAACGTCACCGAATTTTTCCGCAACCCGGCCAGCTTCGAGACGTTGAAAAGCCGCGTCTTGCCCGAGCTAGCCCGCGTCGGCGAGCCGCTGCGAATCTGGAGCGCGGGCACGGCGAACGGCGCCGAAGCTTACTCGCTCGCGATCTTATTGGAGGAGCTGCGTTTGGGCCCGGAGCACCGCATCATGGCGACGGACATCGACCAGGGCGCGCTGGACGAAGCCAGGACCGGCATTTACGGGCCGATGCATTTGAAGGAGGTTTCCGATGCACGCCGTCGCCTATTCTTTGAGGCCGTGGGCGAGGAAACGTGGCGCATCCGTCCTGGGGTCGCGGCCCGCGTGGCTTTCCGGCGTCACGATCTACTGCGCGATCCGTACCCGAGTCCGACGCACCTCATCCTGTGCCGCAACGTCGTGATCTACTTCACGGAAGAGGCAAAGGAACGCATCTATTTGGGCTTTGCCCGCTCCTTGGTGCCGGGCGGGTACCTGTTGGTCGGGGGCACGGAAAGCATCTTGAGACCGGCTCGCTTCGGCCTTGAGAGCGCGGGTCCTTTTCTGTATCGCCGGACGGAGGTGGCGGTGTAGTGCGCAGACTGCCCGTGTCGGAAGCACGGCCCGGAGAGGTCTTGGCCCGGCCCGTAGTGAACACGCGAGGCGTCGTCGTGGTGCAAGCGGGCGTAGCCCTGACGGAGCACCTGATCGAACGCCTCGGCCGCATGGGCGTTTGGTACGTGTTCTTGGAAGCTCCGGGATTTGAAGGCATCGAGCCGGAAGAGCCCTTGACCCCGGCCGTCCTCGCACCTCTGGCCGATTTTCTGCGGAATTTGGCCAGCGCTCTGCAAGAAGCCGGCCTCGACGCCGTTCCGAGACTGCCCGCGGCGGAACTGACCCGCTGGAGCTACGACGTAGCCGACGAAGTGGCCCTGCTCAAAAAGGCATTTTTGCTTTACTATCCAGAAGGCCGGACGGATCAGTGGGTGGCGCGAACGGTCAACATGGCCGTCCTCGCCGCGCACACCCTCCGGCGGCTAGGCGGCGTGACCCAAGCCCGGCATCTCGTCCTAAGCGCCCTACTCAGGCAGCTTGCCCTGTTGCGCTTGCCGGAAGGCGTGCGCGAGGGCGTGGTCCGGGGCGAGGCCGCTGCGCGCCGTGCGCACGTGGAAGCGGCCGAGGCGTTGACCGGTGCTATGTTCGGTCTGAGCCCGGTGGTCAAGGCCATCGTGTTGCAGCACCACGAGCGGTGGGACGGTTCCGGGCAGCCCCACGGACGCCGCGGCGAAGCGATCCATCCGCTGGCGCGCGTGCTGGCAGTCGTCGACGACTACTTGATACAAACCTTCGACCGCGAGGAGCCGCTGCTACCCCATGAAGCGCTGGAACACCTGATGGCCGGGGCTTCCTTCGAGTACGACCATGCAGCGGTGAAGGCCTTTGCGAACGCGGCCCCGCTCTATCCCGTCGGGACGGAGATCGAACTGGGCACGGGAGAACGGGCAGTCGTCGTCGGCCCGTCGGGCGTCGGCAGCCGGCCCGTCGTCAGGATTTTGACGGACGCAGCGGGCAGGCCCGTCCAGCCGCGGCAGCTCAACTTGGCCGCCGCACCGACTTATGTGATTTCCAAAGTGATCCACGCTTAAGGAGGCGTTATCGCGTGAAAGTCGAGTGGATTCAGCCTTTCGTGACGTCGGCCATCCGGGTACTCGAGGCCGAGCTCGGCATGGAGGCGCAAGTAGGTGAGCTTGCCGCGGAGCGTGCCGCCAACACGACGCAGGAAGTCAGCGTGCTCATCGGGATTACGGGCCAGGTGGAGGGGACGGTCATTTACGGTACGAGCAAGCTCGTCGCCACCGAGATGGTCATGCACCTGACGGGCGAACGCCGGCCCGTCTTCGACGAGGTGAGCGAAAGCGCCATGGGCGAGCTCGGCAACATCATCTCGGGCGGCGCGGCTGCCCTCTTCGAAGAAAGCGGCATCCATTGCTCCATCTCGCCGCCGACCGTGATCGTGGGACGGGGCACCATCATCTCGACCGTCAACATGAAGCGGCTCCTCATTCCGCTCATCCTTCCCTTCGGCCAGCTGCACATCGCCGTCGCCCTGCGTTCCACGGTCGGTTAGGAAAGGCGCGCCATACCGGGACACAACCCGGGCTCCCCTCATACCATACGGGGCAGGAGGAAAGGGGGAGCCTGTGTGTGGCGTCGCATGGCATGGGCCGCTCTGGCGCCCTTTGTGGCTGCGGCCCTTCTTCTGCTCCACGCGGGTGAACGGGCCGTCGGAGAAGGAACGGAAGTGACCGAACTGAGGGTGGGCTACGTGGCGTCCCTTGTCAACGCGCCCGTGGTCGTCGGCCTCGCCCGGGGTCACTTCCAAGAGGTGCTGCCCGGTGTCCGCCTAGAGGAGCACGCATTCGGAGCCGGCCCTGCTCTCGTTGAAGCCCTTTTTGCCGGCGCGATCGACATTGCCTACTTGGGACCGAGCCCCGCCGTCAACGCCTTCATCCGTTCGGGTGGAGAGGCGCTGCGCATCGTGGCCGGCAGCAGCGTCGGCGGCTCGGGCTTCGTCGCTGCCCGCGGCTGGAACCCGCAGCGGGCGGAGGATTTCTTCGGCAGGCGCGTCGGCACACCCCAAATCGGCAACACGCAAGACGTCTCGCTGCGGGCGTACCTCGCCTCGCTCGGCGTGCCCGCGGCCGCCGGTGAGGGCGGCGTGCACGTCGTCGCGGTGGGCGGACCGGAGCTCGTGGGCCTGTTCGCCCTCGGGGCACTCGACGGTGCGTGGGTGCCCGAGCCGTGGCTCACGCGGCTACTGGCTACGGGCGAGGGCGTGTTGATGCTCCACGAAGGCGACTTACCGACTGCCTTCGTTGCCGTACGGCCGTCCCTGCTGGCTCGCGCACCCGAGCTGGTCGAACGGTGGCTCCAGGTACACCTTGCCCTTTGCGCTCTTCTGAACAAAGGGGACGACGAGGCCGTGGCCCTTGTCGCCGCAACCTTTTCCGAGGTTTGGCAACAGGACGTCTCGGAGGCGGAAGTGCGCGAAGCCCTGTCGCGCCTGCGTTTCGGATGGGACGTCGCGGAGGCCGGCATCCAGGCTCTGGCGGACAAGGCGTATGCAGTAGGTCTGATTCAAGGTGCACCGCCGGACGTTTCCGGCATCGTCGACCCGCGGCCGCTGGCACGTGCTTTGGTCTTGCGGGATGCCGGAGAAGGGGGCGGTGGGAATTGAAGACGGCGAGCCTCGTGCCACCGGAGGGGGAAACCGTGCTCGGACGGCCGCAACGTCTCCCCGCCCTGTCCGTCGAACGGGTGACGAAGGCGTATTGCGGCCGCGGCCGGCGCCTGCTCGTGCTCGATGACGTCACCTTCAGCGTGTCCGACGGCGAGTTCGTGTGCATCGTCGGCCCATCCGGCTGCGGCAAGAGCACCCTGTTCAATATCGTGGCCGGCCTGGACTTTCCTGACGGCGGCCAGGTGCACGTCGCCGGACGAAAGGTGGAGGGTCCCGGGTCGGATCGCGTGGTCGTCTTCCAGTCCGGTGCCCTATTTCCTTGGCTCACGGTGCGCGGCAACGTGGAGTTCGGCCTAAAGGTACAGCGCGTGCCGAGGCGGGAGCGGCGCCGCTTGGCGGACGAAGTCCTGGAAATGCTCCACCTGGGACGCTTCGCCGACCATAGAATCCATGAGCTGTCGGGCGGCATGCGCCAGCGCGTCGCCATCGCCCGGGCCTTGGTGCTGCGCCCGAGGCTTCTGCTTATGGATGAACCTTTCGCCGCCCTGGACGCGCAGACCCGCAACGTGCTGCACCTCGAGTTGCAGACCCTTTGTGCCCGCAGCCGCACGACCGTGCTGTTCGTCACGCACAACGTCGAGGAGGCGACGAAACTGGGCGATCGCGTCCTCGTCTTTTCGTACCGCCCAGGCCGCGTGCTCTTGGATTTGCCGATCGACTGCTCCCATCCGCGCCAGGCGCACGACCCGCGGCTGGCCGCACCGATCCACCGCATACTGGACATATTGCGCGCCGAGGTGGAGCAAGCGACCCGAGAGGAGATGCAAGGCATTGGCTGAAGATGCCTTTACGTGGCTGCAGCGGCTGCTCTTTTTGGCTTCGGTTTGGGCGGCCTGGGAAATCGTCTGCCGGTACGGCCCATGGCCTGACTACCTGCTGCCCGCTCCTTCCCACGTGCTCCTCGCGCTGTGGGAGGGGCTGAAGGCAGGCACCGTCGGAGCAGCGGCCGCGGTCAGTCTGAAACGGGCCGCACTCGCCTTCGGAGCGGCCCTGGTGCTCGGCGTTGGGGCCGGCTTTCTTCTCGTGGAAAGCCCCGGTTTCGGCGCCCTTTTTCGGCCGATCGTTTCCGGTCTGCAGTCTTTGCCGAGCATTTGCTGGTTTCCCCTCGCGCTGTTGTGGCTCGGTCTCAGTGAACGGTCGGTCTACGCAGTCACGGTGCTCGGCGCGCTGTTCTCCATCGTGACGTCGGTTGCCGTGGGACTGCGACAAGTTCCGCCCATCTACACGCAGGCGGCCGAGACGATGGGCATCAAAGGATTCGACCGCTACCGATGGGTGCTTTTTCCGGCCCTTTTGCCGGCGCTCGTCTCGGGAGCGCGGCAGGGCTGGGCCTTTGCTTGGCGATCGCTCATGGCCGCTGAGCTGCTCTTTCATAACGGCGGAGTGGGCTACCTGCTCATGCGGGCGCGGGAGTTGAACGACGTGGCGGGCGTGATGGCCGTCATCTTCGTCGTGTTGGTCTTGGGCGCACTGGTGGAACGCCTTTTCTTTGAGCGGATCGACGGACACGTGCGGCGCCTTTGGGGACTGGAGCGCAGCAGAGCGTAACTCGCCGGCTTTTTCCGGGACCGCATGCAAAAGGAAAAACCGCCTCCGCAAGGGGAAGGCGGCTTTTCCCGCGGCCGCCGCCGGTCCGGTGCCCGCAAGACGCCCGGAACGCAAGGGCTCACTGCTCACTGGGGCGGGCCGAACCAGCGCTCGAAGACCGGAGGCACCTCGTGGGCTTCCGCCGCGTCGGTGCGATCCACTTCTTTGCCGTCTCTGATCAGGACCATGATGGGCGAGGTGTCGAGGGCCCACTCTTCCCGCAGATGGGGGTATGTGGGGATGTTTACTTCGTAAAAGTCGGCCCGGTCTTGGTAGTGAGGAACGAGGACCTGCAGCACCCGGTTCAGCTTTTTGGTCCAGCCGCAGAAGTCTTTGCCGAATTTGATCACGACGGGCCGCTCCGCGGTGGAGATAACCCGTTCGATGCCTTCGGGATCGAGTTCCTCCAAGCCGCTCGGAACCCGCTTCGTGTAGTCGCAGTCGATATGTTCTTCCAGTATGGCCGCAAGATCGATGCGCTCGATCGGCTCGGTCATCAGCGTCACCCTCTTTCCGGCAAATCCAAACGTTGCCCCTTAAAGCTGCGTCAGGGACAAAGGTCTCTTCTTGGGTGACATTTTACCATAGCGGCGCGCCGATCGGAACCGCGAACGAGGTCTCGACGCCGTCCACCGTGACCACGAGCCGGTGCGTACCCTCCTCGGTGAACGCGACTTCGCGCCACTGCACCCACACGGCCTCCACCCGGTCGGAACCCTCCGCCGTGACCGGCGGCAGGTGCTGCGCGGCAACCAGAGCCCCGTACGGATCGAATAAGGCCATATGGACCTCGTGACTGCCTTCGGAAAGCAGAAGGTACGTCAAGGTGTGGAAAGATGCCAGTCCCGGTTCAAGGCGTGTGATGAGGCCCTCCGGCTCCAGGCTACCGTCGGGCCTTGTGTGCACCGCGGCGGCGAACACGTGGCCGACGACCGGCGAACCGGGCGCGGGAGAGGAGAAGAGCGATGGCTCCGCGGTCAGGAAAAGGTCGAACGTTTCTTCACCGGCCCCAGGTGATGATGAGGCCTGCTCCATGGCGACCATCAGCTCAGGAGTACCTTCCTCCACGTGACCGAGCGAGACGGACGTGAAGGAGCCGTCGCCGGTGCTGCGGTAGGGCAGCCAGCCGTTGAAGTAGGCGGCGACGACGAGCAAGCACAAGGCCGTGGCGCCGGCGAGCGACAGAAACTGCGGCGTGCGCACGTGCTCGAGCAGGCGCCGGAGGAAAGAGGGGGCAGGGAAAGGCGCGCTTTTCCGGTACTCGGCCACGACGGAACGGGCAAAGGCTTTGCGCACCGCTTCATGCTGCTTTTCAACGTGCCGCAGCAGCGTGCCGGTCTTCTCGAGGGCGGCGATTTCGGAACGGCAAGCGTCGCACGTTGCGAGGTGCCGGGCCAGGGCGGGGCGCGCCGCAGGTTCAAACAGGTATTCCATCAGCTCGGTTTCGGTAAAGCGTCCGCAGCCCATCGCCATCTTACATCCCCCCAGCGTCTTGCCGCATCCCGTCGAGTTCCTCCATGTACCGCCGCAGTTTTCTGATGCCGTCGAAGACGCGCTTTTTCACGGTTCCTACTTGCACCCCGGTTAGCTCGGCAATCCGTTCCTGCTTGTAACCTAAAACGTAAAACATGATCAAGGCGTCGCGCTGCTCCGGGGTGAGAGGCGCTTCCCGCAATCCTCGTTCCACCTGGGCGAGCTCGACCTGGTCGATGACGTGTTCTTCCGGACCGGGGGCTGTGTCGGGCGGCTCGGGGCGGCGGGGTTGGGTTGCGCCGTGTTCCTGTGCGATGGCACTCGACCGGCGCCTGCGCTCCCGCCACCGGCCCCGTTGCACGCTGCGCACCTGGTTGTGGGCGATCGCGTAGAGCCACGTCGTGAACTGGACGGGCCGGCCCAGATGCGAGCGCCCGCGAAAAGTCGGCAGCGCCTTCAGCATAGCCAGGCACGAACTGTGGGTCATTTGCCAGGCGTCGTCCTCCAGGGCTTGGAGCGGCACGTCACCTCCGGACTGCAACGTTTCGGAAAGGTACGTGCCCCGGGCGTGCCGGGCGTGCAACAGGGAGAGGATGACGGGAAACAGGTAGTCCATCGCCTCTTGCACTAGCATTTCCATGGCCTTCTCGTCGCCGGAGCGAGCCGCGGCGATCAGCTCGTGCGCAGCGGGTTCGCTCAGAATCGTCGTGCCTTTCCCTTTGTCACGCGGGCGTCCCACGTCGACCCCTCCGCCCTGTTCGATGCCGCAGCCTCAGAAAGGTTACCGAGCCCGACGCAAAGGCCGGAAACTGCGCTTTCGTGGCCCTTTCGTCCTGTACACATTCTCGCATGCGAAAAACTTCCCCTCCCGGGTAACCTTGGCAGCTACAAGGTCACTAATAGGGTAAACGGACACCGAGGAGGAGAGCGGTTATGACAAAAGTTGGCCTGGCACGTTTGCTTATCGTCGGATTGCTGGTGATCGGACTGGCGTTGCCTGCGGCGGGAAGCAGCGTGAGCTTAAGCCTTTCGTTCGGCCGGTCGCCCGCGGGGCCGCGCTGGCATGCGCCCTTTTCCCTGGAACGCGACGTGACGTATACCTATTACCTTTCCGCGTACCGGTGGGGCTGGGAGTCGGTCTCGGGCGAGCTAAGCATGGTTCGCAGCGGCTCTACCGTCCGGATGTCGTACAAAATCGGAGGCGCATCGGGCACGGTGACCGCCCCGTACGATCCCCAGGCCATGGTCGGAGCGTTGCTGCTCGATGCGCTGACCAACACGTCCATCGATTACGCCGGTGTGCAGCTCCTGGCGACGCCCTTTAAGTTTACGCCGTGGCTCGAGCAGTTCGGAGAGGCCGTCCTCCGCGATGGGCGCGTGTGGGAAGTTTCGGGCAATCCGCCGATCCGGTTCGATGCCCAACCGAAGAGCTGGCGGAACGACTACGAGTGGACCGGGCAGATAAGGCAAGGCTCGCGGACGATTCTCACGCTGGAGATCGACGTGGATGAGCCGTTGCCGGTGTACCTCGAGACCCGCGACGGCGAGTACCGCTTCACCGCCGAGCTGCGGGTGCAGAGGGCTCCGGTTCGCATTTTGCGCTAAGGGGGATGGCCGGGCGTGTGGAAAGCCAAGCTCAAGATTCCTCTGCTTATAGCCCTTGTCTTCACACTCACGGGCTGCTCGCTTTTCGGCTCGATCGAGTGGGAATGGACCGCACCGGACGCGCGGGTGAACGGCACGGTGGCTCTGCGCAACATCGGCGCGCCCCTGGCCCACGCGCGGGTTCTCTTCAAGGGTCCCGTCCAGCGCAGCGTGACGACGAAGCGGACCGGCGCCTATTCTGTCGACCTTCCGTCGGGCACG
>JAAYLA010000192.1 GCA_012522135.1 Bacillota bacterium
AATTCAAGGAAGGTGATCCAAGAACATGAGTGGCCGTGGAAGATCGCTCGCTTCGCCCGGCGGAAAAGGCCGCGGCAAGATGCTCCTGGCCGCGGTGCTGACGCTCGCGCTGCTAGTGACCGGAGCGTCGAGTGCGCTGGCCGACGCTCCGCAACCGAAGAACATTATCTACATGATCGGCGACGGCATGGGCCACGTGCAGCTGGAGGTCGCACGGCTCGTGAAAGGCGGCCCCCTGGCCATGGACCTCTTTCCCGTCCAGCACAAGGCAGCGAACGCGTCCTTGGACAATGCGGTCACCGACTCGGCCGCTGCCGGCACTGCTCACGCGACGGGTTACCGGACGAACAACGGCATGGTGGCGATGCTGCCTGACGGCCGGGAGCTCACGAGCGCTCTGCGCATCGCCCAGGCGGCGGGCAAAGCCACGGGGGTCGTCGTTACGGACATCGTTTACGGTGCCACACCCGGCTCGTACCTTGCTACCGTCAATAACCGCAGCGAGCAAAATGCCATTTTGGAACAGGCGCTCTTCCGCACGCAACCGGACGTGCTGCTCGGCGGGGGGCTGTCCGTCTTCAACGCGATCGGCGGTGCCGACCGGCTGGCTGAAACCCCGTACGATTTCGTGACCACCCGCGACGCGCTCTTGGCATGGGAACCGATTTCAGGCAGGAAGCTGCTCGGCCTGTTCGCCTCGAGCACGATGTCGTACGAACTGGACCGTCCGGCAAATGAGCCGCACATCGTCGAGATGGTGCATGCCGCCCTCGAGTTTCTCTCCCAAAGCGACGCGGGCTTTTTCCTGATGGTCGAAGGCTCGCGCATCGACCACGCCGGCCATGCGAACGACCTTCTCCGCGGCATACACGAAACGCTCGCATTCGACCAGGCGGTCGAGCTTGTTCTGAACTTCGCCGAAGAGCGCGGCGACACCCTGGTCGTGGTGACGGCCGACCACGAGACGGGCGGACTTACTGCGCCGACCAAGAAGCCTTCGCCCGTCGTAATGGACCGGGGCGTTTCGACCGTGGCGAGTGAGATCCGCGCGGCGCTGAATCAGAATCCCGACGCAAACATCGTCGAGCTTTTCGCCCGCTACGCCGGCATCGATGATCTGACGTCCCGGGTGCAGGCGGGAAACCTCGACGAACTCATCCGTTCGGTCCTTTCCGACCGGGCCTTTACGTACACCACGACGAACCACACGGCGGCGCCGGTGCCGGTTCTCGCCTTCGGCCCTGGAGCGGAACTCTTTGCGGAGGTCGAGCACATCGCCGACATGGGCCGCCTGACGATTGAGCTATTGGGCGGCTCGGCAGGAGGTGACCGGTAATGCGCAGGCGCCATGCGATGTACATCACGGTAGTTGCCGCTCTAGGGCTGATCCTGGGCGCTGCCGGTGCCGCGGCCCAAGGGCCCCAGCTCGAACCTTTGGCGGGCGGCGAGGGCAAGTTCCACTTCCTAACGCCCAGTCCCGCCGATGAGCCTGTAACGCTGCAGGTCCGCTTCACTTTGGAGGACACATCCGGTCTCGAGGCGCTCTGGATCGGCTTCGGAGACAGCGCGGAGGCCGCGCCGGCCCTCTTGTCGCTTGTCTGGACGGAAGACCGTTCCGGCTGGTTCCCCGTCTGGGCCGTACACCTGCAGACAGACGCCGATCTTTTCGGACCCGGCGTGGCAGCCAAGAGCGGCGCGGGCGTCCTGGCCGGTTCGAAGGTCGTGTCGCTGCATAACGCACAGCCTCGGACGGGCCACTTTTACCAGGTCGAGCTCAGCTACGATCCAGCCAACGGCGTGATCGCGGCGGGACTGACCGATCTCACCGAAGGAGAGCGCCTTTTCGCACGCGAGGTTCCCGTCGGCCGTCCCGAAGGGCCTTTGTATCCCGCGATCGGCGCGCTAGGCGGAGAGATCACGATCCAATCGGCTGCGGCCTACGGATACAGCGTTCCCCTGGGAGCCGCCTGGGACTTGATGGTGCGGGACGGCGACCGCTACACCCGCCTGGCACTGTATCGCCTGACGCCCGAGATCGAAATGGCTCTGCGCTTGGTAGGCCCCGGCGAGTACGCAGGTAAATTCGTCGTACGGGTTCAAGGCCCGGCAGGCACGGTGACTTTGATGGAGCTGTCCGGCGCGGCCCGAGGGGAAGAGCTGCTCGTTCCGTTCAAAGCGACGGATCTGCCCTTGGGCCCGCTCACACTAGAAGTCGCGTACATCGACGAGGCGGGCACGGTGTGGGTCTTGGGCGGACGCTCGCTTCTGAACGTGGCCGCCACGTTGGAAGTCCGCTTCGACGAGATGAAGGTGGAGGGCGGCGACGTGACGGGCGTGCTCGTCGTGGCCAGCAGTGACCACCGGGTCGAGAACCTGCCTGTACAGCTCTCGGCCCACGTGGCGGAAGTTGGAAAGGACGCTGCCGCGGTTCCCGTACTCTCTACGACGCTGGCATCCGTCGACAAGGCACCCGTGCGGCTTCCGTTCACGGTTCCGCTGCCCGCCGCGGGCAATCTGTTCAGCCTGAGCCTCGACGTGGAGTTCGGCGTGCCCGTCGGCGTCGTGTCGTCCCAAAGCCAGTTCCACGTCTTGCGCATCGTGGGCGACTGATCGCTTCATCGAACGGCACGCGACCTGCAGGCTGCAGTCCCCGGCAGGGCGCACTGCAGCCTGCGCATTTCTTCGAAACCCCAGCTACAATCCTGTGCCAAAAAAGAGGGACTTCTTCTTGTGAGTCGAATAGGAACCTGCTAAGCTAAGTTAGAACGTGCTGCAACGCGAACGTACGAACCGCCGCAAACGAGGTAGCATAGCGAGCGACTGTGACAGGGGCCGTAATCGTAGGCCCCGCATCCACTTGGGGGAGAATCCATGCATACGACGGAGCCTATCCCGGCGCAGGTCGAATCGCTCCTCAACGCACACGGCGTCCAGCTTCCCTCTTTACACCTCCTACTGGCAACCGACATGACTTTGACCGGCCACTACTCGGAATCGTGGCTCGGCGTGGACGACAAGTACGTCTATATGATCTCGCCGAGTCCGAGCTACGAGCAGAACGGCCGTTCGGCAGGTCCGGGAGCGTCTTTGCGCTTCGAGACCTACCCGTTGGCGGATATCGAAGAGGTGCGGTCCGTCAACATGATGGGCAACGGCATGCTGGTCCTGCGCACGAAGCAGACCGAGTTCGTCCTGTGCCGCTACTCGAACACCCGGGCAAAGCAGTTGGGCCAGTTCGCCAAGATCGTGAACAAGCTGGCCAAGGGCGAAGCGCTCGAGGCGGAGGACTTTGAAGATCCGCGCGCGGAAGTGGCGTGCCCCAAGTGCGGCCAGCTTTATCCCGACCAAAACCGCAAGGTGTGTCCGAAGTGCGTCGACCGGCGCAGCGTCTTCCTGCGGGTACTCTCCTTCGTGCCGCGGTACAAGACGCAAATCGCGCTGATCCTCTTTTTCATGCTGGCCGGCGTCGCCCTCAACGCGCTGAACCCGTATATCCAGGGCGTCATCCTATTTGACGAGGTGCTGGCAGAGGACGGAAAATACCACGGACGCCTGGTGGAGATGGTCTTCGTCATCGCCGGGCTGCAGCTCGTCTCGCTCCTCACCAGCATTATGCACGCCCGCATCAACGCCCAGATGACGGCGGAAGTGGTGCGCGACTTGAAGGTGGAAGTCTACGCGGCCATGCAGCGCCTGTCCTTGGGCTTTTTCACGAAACGACAGACGGGCAGCCTGATGACGCGGGTCAACGACGATGCGATGAACCTGCAGTATTTCTTCCATGACGGCCTGCCCTTCTTCATCGTCAACTGCCTGCAGATCATCGCCATCGTCACGGTCATGCTGAGGCTGAACTGGCAGCTTGCCCTCGTCTTGCTTGTGCCGGCGCCCGCCATCGTATGGTTCGTGGCCAAGGTCTATCCCAAGTTGTGGAAGATCTTCACGAGGCGCCACATGAAGAACCGGGCCTTGAACGCGGTGCTCAACGACACGCTGACGGGCTTTCGGGTCGTGAAGGCGTTCGGGCGCGAGGACGCGGAGATCGACCGGTTCGAAGTGCGGAACCTGGACGTCTACGATGTGTCGCTGGCGGAAGGCCGTATGAAGGCGATACTTTTCCCCACCATGTCGATGCTCATGAGCTTGGGCGGGTTCGTCGTCTGGGCGTTGGGCGGGGCGCAGGTGTTGACGGGTGCGCTTACCTTCGGCACCTTGATGACGTTTATCAATTACCTGGGGATGCTCTACGGTCCCCTGGAATTCATGACCCATATCGTCGACTGGTGGACCCACTGTATGAATGCGGCCCAGCGCATCTTTGAGCTGTTGGACGCGCAGTCCGACGTGCCCGAAGCGGCCAATCCCGTGCGGCTGCCTGCAATCCGCGGCGAGGTGGAGATCGACAACGTCACCTTCGAGTACGAGCCGAACAAACCCGTCCTGCGCGACATCAACCTCCACATCAAGCCGGGCGAGATGATCGGCTTGGTTGGCCATTCGGGAGCGGGCAAGTCGACCATCACAAACCTGATCAGCCGGCTGTACGACGTCACGGAAGGCGCGATCCGCATCGACGGCGTCGACGTGCGCGACGCGTCCGTCGCCGACCTGCGGCGCCAGATCGGCATGGTGCTCCAAGAGCCCTATCTTTTCCAGGGCAGCATCGCCGAGAACATCGCCTACGCCAAGCCCGACGCGACGCCGGAGGAGATCATCCTGGCCGCGATGATGGCCAACGCCCACTACTTCATCGTGAATCTGCCCGACGGCTACGATACGGTGATCGGCCGGCGCGGGCACAACTTGTCGGGCGGCGAGCGGCAGCGCATCTCGATTGCCCGGGCCCTTTTGCACAACCCGCGCATTTTGATCCTGGACGAAGCGACGGCCTCGGTCGACACCGAGACGGAACGCAACATCCAGGAAGCTTTGGAGCGGCTGTTCGAGGGCAGGACCACCATCGCCATCGCGCACAGGCTCTCGACGTTGCGTGACGCCGACCGCCTGGTGGTGATCGAAAAAGGGCAGATCGTCGAAGTGGGAACCCACGCCGAGCTCGTGAAGAAACGGGGCGTCTACTACAACCTACTGCAAAAGCAGCGTGAAGCGTTGAAGATCGGGGTGAAAATCGCGTGAGCGAACAAAAAGGTCTCGAGGCATACGCAGAAATACGCTTCCTCGCGCCCGAAGAATGCCGCTTTGAGGAAAGTCCCGGCGGCCTTCTCGTCCTGCACGTCGACGGCGAGCGGTACGAGAGCGTCGCCGTTCACCGCGCTTTTCCCTTCACCTACGGCGACGATTACCTGTCGGTGCGCGACAAAGAGGGCAACGAGATCGGCATGATCAAGACCCTCAAAGTGTTTGACGAGCAGACGCAAACGCTCATCCGCAAGGAGCTCGAACGGCGGTATTTCGTCCCGACCATCACGCGCATCGACCGCATAAAGGAAGAGTTCGGTTACGGCTACTGGGAAGTGCAAACCGACAGGGGACCGCGGCGCCTGACTATCCGCGGCGTTCATGAAAGCGTCATCCCTATCGGCGAGGAGCGGGTTCTCATCATAGACGTCGACGGCAACCGCTACGAGATTCCTCGCCTGTCGGACTTGGACCCCAAGAGCTACAAACTGATCGACCAATATTTGGTGTAACGCGGGAAAAGGAGAGAGCTCATGGCTACCGAGATACGGCTTCAGGACGCGCCCGGTGAGAAGGCGCCGCTTTTCGTCCTGCCGGCCGACATCGATCACGAAGGTCGTTTTATAGAAAGCGAGCTCCACGTATTCCCGGAGGAACTGCGCGTGGTCACGTCAGGCGTGATCGAGCGCTCCATTCCGCTCGCGCGGGTCACGGAACTGCGGGCCGAAGGGCTGGTGGGCAACGGCAGCCTGGTCGCAGTCGTAGACGGCGAGGAGCAACTGGTCGTCCGCTACACCAACGACCACCTGGCCCGGTACAGCGAGATGGCGCGTCAGGTCAACCGGATGCTCAAAGGCGAACCGTACTCGACCATCCTAACGGCGGACGAGCGGATTTGCCCCAAGTGCGGCCGGTACCTGCCCGGGGGCTCGACTGTGTGCCCGCGCTGCGTGGACAAAACCGCGGTATTAAAGAGGATGTGGCAGGTGACCAAGCCGCACGTGCAATGGCTCATTCTCGGTACCGGGATTTTCTGGGTAATCGCCCTATTGCGCCTGGCGGGTCCCCAGATCAACCGCATGCTCGTCAACACGGTGCTGCAAAGCGGCACGGGCACCATGGGCCAGCTGCTGTTTTACGTGGGACTCATGGTCGCGGTGGCCGTTGCAACGAACTTGATGCACGTGGCGCAAGCACGGGTAATGACGAATTTGAGCAGCCGCCTGTCCCGAGATCTGCGCAGCCTCGTTTACGCTAAGATCCAAGAGCTGACCTTGACCTACATCTCGCGCAGAAAAACCGGCGACCTGATGAACCGGGTGCGCCGCGACACGAACACGATTCAGCGCTTCATCCAAGGCCAGGCCGCGGCCGGCATCAACGAAGGGCTCTTGCTGATCGGGATCTGCGTCATCATCTTTGCCTACGACTGGAAGCTGGCTGCGCTCGTGATCTTGCCGGCACCTTTCGTGGTGGCGATTGCTGGAGCCATCCGCAAGCGCATCCGCATTATGTATCACCAGCAGTGGCGTGCTGGAGACCAGGCCGACTCGCTCCTGCAGGACGTGCTGAGCGGCGTGCGGGTCGTGAAGGCGTTCGGACAGGAGGAGCGTGAGGTCCGGCGATTCGTGCGCTACAGTCACAAGCTGGCCGAGATCACCGCGCGCAACGAGAAAACGTGGAACACCCTGTTTCCCTCGCTGCGCTACATCATGGGGGTCGGCAGCTTCATCGTACTGCTCTACGGCGGACAGAGGGTCTTGGGCAAGCAGATGGACATCGGCGAGCTGGTGCAGTTTAGCCAGTACGCGGGCATGCTCTATGGGCCGTTGCAGTTCGTCAGCTTCTTCCCGCGCTGGTTTACCGAAGCGATGACCGCAGCGGAACGCATATTTGAAGTGATCGACGCCGAGCCCGACGTACAGGAAAGTCCCCGGGCGCTAGAGCACACGATCGAAGGCCGCATTGAGTTTCAAAATGTCACGTTCGGCTACGAGAAGCACGAGCCGGTGTTGGAAGACATCAATCTCGTGATCGAACCGGGCGAGATGGTGGGACTCGTGGGCCACTCGGGCGCGGGCAAGTCGACGATGATCAACCTGGTGTGCCGCTTCTACGACGTCGACGAAGGGCGCATCTTGATCGACGGCATCGACATTCGGGACATTGCCCAACACTCCCTGCGGTCCCAGATCGGCGTCGTGCTGCAAGAGACGTTCCTGTTCTCGGGGACGATCTATGAAAACATCGCCTACGCGAAGGACGACGCCACGCCCGAAGAGGTGATCCGGGCCGCGAAGATCGCCAACGCGCACGACTTCATCATGCGTTTTCCGGACGGTTACGACACCCGGGTAGGCGAACGGGGCCAAAGACTTTCCGGCGGGGAGCGACAGCGCATCGCCATCGCCCGGGCCATATTGCACGATCCGAAGATCTTAATCCTGGACGAAGCGACCGCGTCCGTCGACACCGAAACGGAGTACCAGATTCAAGAGGCACTGGCACGGCTTGTGAAAAACCGGACCACCATCGCTATCGCCCACCGGCTCTCGACCCTGCGCAACGCCGACCGCCTGGTCGTGCTGGATAAGGGTCGCATCGCCGAGGTGGGCACCCACGACGAGCTGATGCGGGCAAAGGGCATCTACTACCGGCTCGTCCAGGCGCAGAGACAGATGTGGCGGGTGCGCGCCGTGGAAGGCTGACCGGAGACGGCGCGGCCTTGCCTCCGGGCGGCCGGACCCGTGCCAGGGCTCAGGCGCCGGTCGTTCCCGTACTCCGCTCGGAGTCGAGCGGAATGCCCATTTCCTCGAGCACAGCCGTGAGCACCCGACCGGCCGGCTCGCGCACGAGCAAGGCAGCGAGCGGATCGAGGTGGGTCGGGCTCATGTTCAAGATGACGAGCTTGGCGCCGAAGGCATGGGCGTGGGCCGGCACTCCGTTCACCGGCCCGACCTCCAGGGACGAGCCGACGACCATGAAGAGATCCGCCCGTTCCGCCTCTGCGAAGGCGCGACGGATCGCTTCAGCCGGCAAGGCCTCTTCGAACAAGACGATGCTGGGCTTCAGCAAGCCCCGACAGCGCGGGCAGCGCGGGACGTCATCCAGGCTGTTCACTTCGACGTCTAAGACGCCGGCATCGTAGCGGGCTCCGCAGTCGATGCAATCGGCGTGCTCCAGGTTGCCGTGCACCTCGACGACGTCGGTACTGCCGGCTGCCTGGTGCAGTCCGTCTATATTCTGCGTGATGATGGTCCGCAGTTTGCCGGCCCGCTCCAAGGCGGCCAGCGCCCTCTGGGTCGGGCCGGGCTTTGCCTCGCGCAGTTTGGACAGCCGGTAGCGGTAGAACTGGTAAAAGTCGATTGGATGTTCCCGCATCGCGCTCAGCGAGGCGAGGCGCGTGGGGTTCCACTGCTTCCACATGCCCTGCGGGCCTCGCCAGTCGGGCAGACCCGCTTCGGTACTTGCACCGGCTCCCGTCAGCACGACCAAGTACTTGCTGTCGGCGATGAGCCGGGCGAGCTGCTTGATCGGATCGACAGTCAATGACTTGCGCCTCCATCCTTTCATAGTGTTCCTTCCTTATCCTTCCATTCTCTTCCCGGCTCCCGGCGTCCTTCCCCGCTCGCGGCGCCTGTCCCCGGCGCTACAGCGCCTAGCCAGGATCCGGAGCCAGGCGAACCGAAAAAGTGTGTAACGTAGTCGCGGAGGGAGTCTATTGTCCGGTTCACGTTATAAGCTCCTTTGGTCGGGAACGTCCCGCTTCGGCGACCACATCGAAGTCGTCGAAAAGGGCGCCGTAGTCCAGCTGCGAGTAAACGAAGTCTGGCAAGGTGAGTGGAACCGCCGCTCGCCGCTCCTTTTGCCCACGCCCTACATGCAGCAGATGCTCCTCGCGCTCTGCTACGCTCGGGCGCTGCGGCGCTTTCTGGTCATAGGGCTCGGCACGGGGTGCTTGCCTAAGGCACTGCGGGCGATCCTGCCCCGCTCCCGGGTCGACGTGGTGGAGATCGATTCCGTCATCGTAGAAGTCGCGAAACGCTTCTTCGGCGTCGTGCCCGACGACGGCTCGGACCGGCGGCGACCCGGGCTTTACGTCCATGTCGGGGACGGAGTCGAATACGTGCGGCAAACCGAGGAGACGTACGATGCGATCTTCGTAGACGCCTTCAGCGGCAGCGAGCTGCCCGAAGCCTTCAGAAGCCGGCGCACCGTATACCACCTGCGCAAGCGGCTCGCTCCCGGCGGCGTGTTGGCGTTCAATTTGTCTCGCCTGGACGCCTTTGCGATAGGTGACGTGGTGGCTCACATCAGCGCCCTCGTGGCTCCGCCCGCGGCCTTCGATCCGAAAAACGACGAGCGTCACGACGATTTGAATTTGGTCCTCATCGCACCGACGCCGCACAGCAGCCGCCGCATGCGCCAAAGGCGTCTTTTTCTTGAAAGTCACAAGACACGACTCGGGATGGACATCGGACAACTTCTAAGGAATGAGCTGCACCCGTCCGCCCTGCGGCACATCACGGAAACTTTTGTTACCCACTTTTTGGTTTGACTAGGAGGATTTGGCAGGTCCGATGAGTAAAGATTATACACACAGGTGCCAGTCCGGGGGTCATTTCTTCGCACCGGTCTTTTGAGCGCGTGGGCCGGTACCCGCGAATGCCCCGTCGGTTCTGGCAATTGTCGACAATAGCACCAACAACAGATAGCGGGGGGTTTCACACATGAAGAGGACTCTTTCCATTGCGTTGGTTGCGCTGTTCGCCCTCGTGTTGGCCGTGCCCGCCTTCGCTCAGGATGCGAAGACGGTTTACAGAGTAAAAGCCACGAAGTTCGCCGAGGCGCCCATTATCGACGGCGAGCTCGATGACGCGGCGTGGCTCCAGGCCGCTAAGAACAACTCGGTCGTTGCCGGGTTCGTCAACCATCCCGGCACGATCCTCATGAAGAACCAGACCGTCGTCCTCGTAGGCTGGGACGATGAGAACCTCTACCTGGCCTACCTCAACTACCGCGACATGTCTAAGGTGACGCGCTTCGAAGACGGCACGGTCAGCTTCGGTGCAGAGGAAGAGAACGAGTTCTGGTTCGACTACAACAATTCCGGCATTAACAGCGGCCAGTTTGCATGGGATTCCTACGGTGCGTACACCTCGCCCTCCGGCCACAGCACCGCCGGCGTGGAGGTTGCCGTGAAGGACACGCCCGTCGGCTGGGTTGCCGAGGTCAAGATCCCCCTCGCCAACCTGCTCGTGACGGAGCCGGCCGAAGGCTACGAGCTGGGCTTCATCTTCACCGGCTACAGCACCGAAGAGAACATGTACTTCGGTTGGACGCCGACCTACGGCTCCTTCAACAATCCGCCGCGCTGGGGCGTCCTCGAACTGGGTCCGGCCTACACGCCCTGGTAAGAGGGGTATCTGAAACCCGCCACGCGCTCAAACGAGGGGGAGCAAGCGCTCCCCCTCGTTTCTGTGCGGCATGCGGTTCACCGCTGCTCCGGCAGTTGCACGCGCGTCACGGCAAGCTTCCGTAAACGAGTTCTCCCTGCAAGAAGGTCGCCACGATCTGCAGATCCCCGCTAGTCTGGTCTACGTTGAAGAGGGTCACGTCGGCCCGGTTTCCCGGAGCCACGGCCACATCGGCCAGTCCCAACATAGCAGCCGGCCGGTCGGTGGCCAGGCTCACCG
This sequence comes from Bacillota bacterium, assembly GCA_012522135.1. Classification (GTDB taxonomy): domain Bacteria; phylum Bacillota; class Limnochordia; order DTU080; family JAAYLA01; genus JAAYLA01. Next base: position 10,836 of record JAAYLA010000192.1, read on the forward strand.
CTTCAGCGAGCGAAAGCCCGGCAAAGCGCATCGCGTTCGCGATGCCGACGGGCATCGTCAGGGCGCTGCCGGCCAAGATGCCTTGGCCGCCGACTACTTGAATTTTTCCTTCCGGGGTCAGCTCGACGTCGACGCCGTTCAGCTGGTAAAAGCCCGGTTCCAGACCCGCCATGGCGACAGCGTCCGTTGTGAGTGCGACCCGCTCCAGACCTTTCGCCCGGATCATCACCTTGACCACGGAAGGCGGCAGGTGAAAACCGTCGATTATGAGACCTGCCCAAAGCTCATCGCACGCTAGCTGCTCCCATATGTAATTCGGGTGTCGCGGCAGCGTCAGATGGGCACCGTTTCCCAAGTGGGTAGACATCCGAGCGCCGGCCTTGACCGCATCGCGAATCTGCTCGGGCGCGGCGGCCGTATGGCCGATGGCCGCCATCACGCCGTGTTCCGTCAGCTTTTCGATGAAGGCGGTCGCCTCGGGCCACTCGGGAGAGAGGGTCACGATGCCGATTCGGCCTTCCGCCGCATCCTGCCAGCGCAGGAATTCTTCCCAATCGGGGGGCCGCACGAAGGCGGGGTGATGGGCGCCCCGGGGGCCGTCCTCCGGTGAGATGAAGGGTCCCTCCACGTGAACGGCTACGACCGACGCGTCCGTCCGCGGCGACTCGCGGCAAGCTTGCGCCACGGCGCGCAGCGAACGGACTATGCGCTCCTCGCTGTTGGTGATGATGGTCGGACAGTACCGGGTCACGCCCGTGGACCAAAGGGCTTCCGTCAGACCTTGGATGCTGTCCGCCGCCGTGGCTTCACCGTTCACGTCGTATCCCGCAAAACCGTTCACTTGGTGGTCGATGAACCCCGGAGCCAGCCACGGCAGACCGGGCGCGTCCTGGATTGGCTCGATCTGCACCACGTATCCGTCCCGGATCGTCACCTCGCAGGCCTCTTCCGATCCGACCAACCTAGCTTGCAGCTTCGTCTCCACATCTTGGCCCCCCGATGCGCCCGAAAATGTCCAACCCGCGCGCTTCCCACGTGCGCCGCGGAACGGGCGTTGCGTCCCAGCATTCGCTTCGCCGCCGGCTAGGTTTTCCCCTCTGTCCCCGTGCGGCCCCGTGCCCTGTCGGTTGGCAATAAAAGGTGATATACTGATATTCGCATGCCCGTCGCAAGGGAGTGGTCTGTTTGTCTTTCGTGGTGATGACCTACAACATCCGCGTCGGCCTCGGGTTCGATTACAAGCTGGACGCGCACGATCCGCTCAAGGGCCTGCGGCGCGTCGCCGATTTCATCCGCGCCCACCAGCCCGACATCGTGGCCCTGCAGGAAGTCGACCGCTTTATGCCCCGTACGGGGAAGGTAGATCAGATCGCTTGGCTCGCCGAGCGGTTAGATATGCAGTTCGCCTACTCCCCGTCGTACTTGGGCGAGATCACCCATGCGGGAGGGCGCGCCCGCTACGGAAACGGCCTGCTCACCCGCTTTCCCATCGTGTGGTCGGAATCGCACCGCCTGTTCCACCGGGGCTGGCTCCTTCCGGCCGAGGAGAGCTGGGTCAACGAGCCCCGCTCCGCCCTCGAAGTCCGCGTCGAAATCGAAGGCCAGGCGCTTACAGCTTACTCGGTGCACCTTTCGACTACGACCGATCAGCAAGCCATTCAAGTGGAACAACTGGCTAAGGTGCTGCGGCAGGTCGATGGCCACCAGGTCATCATGGGCGACTTCAACTGCGGCTTGGACGCGGCCCATATGGCACCGCTCACCGTCGAGTGGCGCTCCGTGCTCGACGCCGTCGCCGCGCCTTCCGAACGCCGGCTCACCTTTCCATCCGGCGAGGAAAGCCGCATTGCCATCGACCATATCTTGGTCAGTCAGGGCGTCCGCGTGATCCGCGCCGAAGTCATCGTGGACAAAGAGGGCATCTCGGACCACAACCCCGTCCTCGCCGAACTGGAGCTGGCCGGCTAGAAACAATCTTGGAGGAGAAGGCTATTGGACATAGAGCTTATCGCCTTGGACCTTGACGGCACCCTGCTCGATCCCGGAACACGCATTCAACCTGAAACGATCTCCGTGCTCGACCAATTTGTCGCGTCCGGAGGCCTGGTCGTGATCGATACGGGCCGGCCGCTGCCCGCGATCTACAGGATCCTGACCGACAACGGCGTGCTTCCCGGAAAACCGTATCCTCACGCACTGATCGCCGAGGAGCGGGAGATTTACCTGCGGGGAAGCGACGGGCAGTTCGAGCCGCTGCAGCCTTGGAACGACGAGATCATCGCAGCGGAAAAGGCGCTGCTTCCTACGGCCCGTGCAATCGCCGCCAAAGTCGAGGCCGAGTTGAAGGATGAGGGGATCACCGGCAGGGTGCCCGACGTGGCCATGGAAAACGAGCGCGGCTTTGTCGAACGGCACTTTCACCGCCGCGAGCATGCCGAGCGCGCCCGCGAGCTGGCCGAGGCTTACCTGTCGGACGGTATTCCTCTGCGGGTGGTGCGAAACAACCGCTTGATTGCCTTCCGCCACCGCGACATCGGTAAGGGAATATTGCTGGCACGCCTAGCGGAGCTGCTCGATGTACCGCAAAGCAAGGTTTTCGCCGTAGGAGATTCCCACAACGACCTGTGCATGCTCGACGGGCGCTTCGGATTCCAGTCCGGCACCGTGGCCAACGCCGACCCGGAGATCCAAGAGGTGATCAGACAAAAAGGAGGTCCCATCGCCTCTCAGCCTACGAGTTTGGGCGTTGCGGAGCTGGTGCGGGGCCTAATGGAAGGAAACAGCGCGCGCTAGGCAGACGGACGAAAACGCCGGAGGAAATGCCGCCGCCCGCCGCCTAATCTTGCTGGGTGAGTTTGTGGACGATGCCCATCACACGCTTAACCGGCAGGACAAAGGCAATGCCGCGGCCGGGTTCCGAGAGGTTCGCCGCCTGCTCGATCGCGTCGGTGACCCGCTGCGACAAGTTGCTGGGCACCAAGGTGAGTAGAATCTCCTTTTCGGGCTCGATGGGAATGTTGAAAAGTCGCATGCGCTCGTGGATGCCGGTACCCCGCCCGTAAACGATAGTACCGCCTTCCGCACCCGCCGCACGCGCGGCATCCATCACCGCGCTGGCTACTCCCTTCGAGACGATGGTTACTATCAGATCGAATTCACCTTGGACGTCGGCCATGAATTATACACACTCCTGCACCTTGCTGTGGTGTCAGATACTGAAGAGAGCCCCCGGACAGCGAGCTCGTCTCCCCTGCCATGGTAGCAGTAGCCATGGCAAAAGACAAGCGTCTAGAGATTTCCTCGGACGGCCCTGGCCTGCGCGCCGGTCCCTTTATCTGGCCGGGCGGCACTCTCGATGGGAGGTTCACCGGGTTTGCCAGGACTGGGAACTGTTGTCAATGTAACCACCGTCGTCGTTGGATCGCTGCTCGGTCTGGCTATCGGCGGCCGGATGCCGGGACGGCTCAGCGAGATCACCATGCAAGCCGTCGGCGGAGTGACCGTCCTCATCGGCGTCCAAATGGCGTTGGAGGCGAGCGAAGGCCGTTTCGTCATCGCCCTGCTGGTATCTCTCGTGCTCGGCGCCATCGTGGGCGAGCTGCTCGATATCGAAGGACGGCTCGAGCGCCTAGGCAGACGCCTCGAACAGCGCTTCGCCCGGGACGGAGACGCCGGGCGGTTCACCAAGGGCTTCATTACGACTTCCCTTCTCTTTTGCGTGGGGCCCATGACCATTCTCGGTTCCATCCACGACGGGCTTTTCGGCGACGCGACCCTCCTCATGACCAAATCCGTCCTCGACGGCATCAGCGCGATCGCCTTCTCCGCCTCCCTCGGTCTGGGCGTGCTGCTCTCGGCCGGGACGGTATTCATCGTGCAAGGCAGCCTGACCCTTTTAGCCCAGCTAGTGCACACGTGGATGACCCCTAACGTCGTGCTGCTCGTGACGGCGGCTGGAGGGGTCATGATCTTGGGCATCGGGCTGAACATTTGGCAGGTGACCCGCCTGCGCGTGGGCAACATGTTGCCCGCCCTCGTCATCGGGGCAATTTTGGCCTACGTGGTCTTTCCTTCGTAACCGGGTTATGCGGCGAGCCGCGCTTTAAACCATGCCTTCAGTGCCGTGCGCCGCTGCTGCTTCCGCAGGAAACCCGGGTACCCCTTGTACGTTTCCAGGGCTTCCTCGTACATGTTCCGGGCCCGGTCCCGGTCTCCGGCCTCTTCGTACAGCCTGCCGATCCGGTACAGCACGTCGACCGAGCCGTACTGAGCGAGGGCCTCGTCCAGTCCTTCCAACTCGTCGAGGCTTCCCCCCTTCTTCAGCTGATACTCGGCCAAATACACGTACGGCTCACCGTAACCTACCTTCGGATTCATCTGCAGCGCTTTCTGCAGTGCCTCTTTGCCTTCATCGAGCCGCCCCAGGTGGAAGTAGGCCGTGCCGAGCCGGTAGTAGGACTGGGAGTTGTCGAGCCGCTTCGCGGCCAGCTCCAGGTGCTCCGCCGCCTGAGCCCACCTGCGCTTTTCCGCCAAAATCGTCCCGAGCTCCAGGTGGGCGTTGGCGTCATACGGATTGAGCTCGAGGGTTTGCTTCAGACGCCGGACGGCCCCGGCCTGCCGGAACGGTTTCGACAGGTCCGGCAGCAGGCCTACAAAGCGCATGTCGATCAAGGAATACAGGACGAGAAGGACGAAAAGCGCGATAAAGGGGTTACCGAAGAGCCGCTGCAAAATGAGAAATCCGAATAGGCCGCGCACCGAATCACCTGCTTCCTTTGGTCAGAGCGTACACTACAAATCTAATGTACACGACACGCCGTGCCGTTGCCAGAACTCCTCGGCCCCGGCGCAGGGAAAGACTGGAAGGCAGCGAAGCCCCAACTTGAGAGCGTCGTCCGGAGCCCTTGAAGGAGGTCCCTGCTCCATGGTTGTCTTCCCTTGGGTGATCGATCGTGAGGAAAGTTTGGCCGTACTGGAACGCCACGGCGCGCTGTTCACCCATATCAGCCCGGCCGGCACCAAGGTGCTTCCCGACGGCAGCGTGGACCATACCCCCCTTCCCCGTGCCGTGAAAGCCGCGCAAGACCATGGCCTTAAAGTGTTCCCTCTGGTTACGAACGGCACCTTTACGCTCGAGACCGCGGAAGCCATCTTGAGCGACGGAACGGTGCGTGCCCGGGCAGCCGGAGAACTTGCAGCGCTGGCCTTGGACAACGGCTGGGACGGCGTTTGCCTGGATTTCGAAGGCCCTTGGGCGCTGCGCTCCGAGTACACCGATTTCGTGCGCCGTCTATGTGAAAAGCTGCAGCCCAGGGGACGGCAGGTCGCCATAGCCGTGGCCGCCCAGACCGAGCACCCCGCGGGGTCGGGGACGGACGCTACTTGGGCCGATCCGTACGACTACCCCGCGCTGGGCCGGCTCGTCGACCTTTTTATCCCCATGGGCTACGACTTCCACGGCATCAACACGCCGCCCGGTCCTGTGGGGCCCGCCTGGTGGCTGCGGCAGGTGCTCCGCCACACGCTCTCGTGCGTGCCCCGCGGCAAGACCGTCCTCGGCCTGCCCCTCTACGGCTACCGGTGGCGGCAAAGGCCCGACGGCGGCTGGCAAGGCGAGTACGTCACCTATGAAATCGCCGAGAAGCTGCGCCGGGAAGTGCAGGCTCCGCTCCTTTGGGACTACGACGCCCTGAGCCGCACCTACTCGTTTACGGACGAAGAGGGCCGGCTGAACGTGGTCCACTTCGACGACGTGGAGTCCGTAGGCCGCCGCCTCGAGCTTATACGGGAGTACAAGCTGGCAGGCGTCGCCTTCTGGTGCTTGGGCCTGGGCGATCCTCAGTTCTGGCCGCAGCTGGCGCATTTTTTGGGGAAGTAGCCGCTCGTACCGCTACAGCCCGTACAGCTCGCCGTACTTCCCCTTAATGTATGCGAGATAAGGCTCGGGGTCATATCCCGTGCCGGTGACCTTCTCGAGCAGCTCCTTCGGCGTATACAGGCAAGCCTGGTCGTACACGTTCCGCTGCATCCAATGGCGCACCGGCTCGAAGTTACCCGCTGCGATTTCGCTCGGAATTTCCGGATGCTCCTTGCACGCCGCCTCAAACAGCTGCACGGCCAAAATGGTGCCCAGCGAGTAGGTCGGGAAGTAGCCGATCGAACCCATGGACCAGTGCACGTCCTGCAACACGCCCTCGCGTACCGACCGCGGCCGGACCGTCAGATATTCCTCCATTTTCGCGTCCCAGGCCCCGGGCAAGTCGGCCACGGCGAGGCTCCCGTCGACGAGGGCCTGTTCGAGCTCGTACCGGATCATAATGTGCAGGTTATAGGTGACCTCATCTGCTTCGGTGCGGATGTAGGAAGGCTCGACCCGGTTGACGGCCCTGTACACGGCATCTACGTCGACGCCGTCGAACTCGCCGGGGAAGGCCTGCCGCAGCTTGGGGAGGAAGAACGCCCAAAACTCCCGGGAGCGGCCGATGACGTTTTCCCACATACGTGATTGCGACTCGTGCAGGCCCAAGGACGGTACCGCGCCCACCGGCGTCCGTTCCCACCGTGCGGGAATCCCTTGTTCGTACATACCGTGGCCCGCCTCGTGGATCGCCGAGTACAGGGCCATGCGCAGGTCGTTCGGGTCGATGCGAGTGGTCAGGCGCACATCATTCGGCGAGAAGGATATCGTGAACGGATGGGCGGAAAGGTCCATTCGGCCCCGGTTGTAGTCGAAACCGATTTGGGCGATGACCTCGTTGACGAAGGCCATCTGGCTCTCCCTCGCAAGCTCGCGGCGAAACGGCCCGTCGTCTACTTCGCCCAGTTTCGGCAGTAGTTCGTGGAGCAGCGGTATGAGGGTACCGCGGAGCCCGTCGAAAATCCGGTTCACCTCGTCGCGGGTGGCGCCGGGTTCGTACAGGTCTAAGAGCGCGTCGTACCGGTCCGTCGTGTAGCCTAAAGCGTCTGCTCGCTCGCAGGTCAGCTCGACGATTCGCTCCAGATGGGGCCGGAACAGATCGAAGTCGCCTTCCTCCCGCGCCCTGGCCCACGCGTTCATGGCCACCGACGTAACCCGCACGAACTCTGCCGCAAGGTCCGCGGGGATTTTCACCGCCTGATCGTACATCCGGCGCGTTTCCCGCAGGACGGCTTTGCGAAACGGATCGTCACCCGCCGCGCCTTGCGCTTCCAAGTCGGCCAGGAGCTCCCCGACTTCCGCACCCGTCAGCCGCTCGTGGATGACGCGCTGCAACGTAGCTCGCTGCTGGGCGCGGGCTTCACCGCCTCCCGGAGGCATGTAGGTCTGCTGATCCCAGCCGAGCACCGCCGCCGCGCGGGACAGATCGGAAAGTTCGCCGGCAAGCTCCATGAACCTCTGCCATTTGGCTTCCGTCGTCAATGATTGTCACTCCTCCGTTGATCTGGCTGCATTCACTTCCATATTGTCCACGGAAACGGCACTTCCTTGCCCTTCGGCCGCGGCGGCGGGTGCGGGGACGCTCGGGTGGCGTTTCATAGAAATCGGATCAGAAAGAAATCCTTATTCCCCACCTAAGATCGGAGATATTATTCATTCGCAGAGGAGGAATTGTCAGGGTCGGAGCAAAACTATTGCTGCGATGTGAATTTTCCTGCTTCCGGTGCGGCAAGGAGGTGAAAGCCGGCCTCAACGCCTTTGTCTGTCGACCACCGGACAAAGAATACAAGAAGGAGGAGCTCGAATGACCAGGCGTCTGTTGACAGTGTTATCCGTTTCCTTGCTTGCGGTCGCCTTGGCCTCGGGTTTTGCGTTCGCCCAGGAGCGCACCAAGGTGACGGTATGGCTCATCGGGCAGGAAGAGACGGGCTCGTACGGCCAGGTGTGGAAGATCATCAAGGAGCACATCGAAAATGACCTGCCCCACATCGAGGTCGATATGCAGTTCGGCGTGTCACCGGATACCCGCTACACCGTGGCTTACGCGGCGGGCATCGCGCCGGACGTGGTGACGCTTGCAACCCAAATGGCGCCGGCCTTTATCAACCAGGGCATGGTGTCGCCTTTGGATTTCGAAGTCTTCGGCGTGAGCAACGTCGACGAGTTCCGTGAGCTGTTTTACGCCGGCGCGCTGCGCAGCATCTACTTCCAGGACGAAATCTACTATTTCCCGGTCGAAGTGACGACTTGGGGCATGTACTACAACCCCGAGATGATGGACCGCTTCGGCGTCGGCCGGGACCAGGTGCCGCGGACTTGGGATGAACTGATCACGGTCGGCAAGCGGTTCATGCAGTCGGCGGACGGCGAGACGTGGGACACCGTAGGCCTTGCGCTCAACCGCGGCTGGCGCTGGCCGAGCTACCGCTACGTTGCGCTGCTGCGTCAGGCCGGCACGGACTGGCTGGTGAACGGCGAGCCGATGTTCGACAGCCCGCAGGCGATTGAAGCAATTTCGCTGTATGCGAGCCTGTTCCACGAAAACCAGATCACCCATACGTTCAGCGAGCCGGCGCGGGCGTTTATCAACCAGCAGGCCGCCTTCTACCTCGGTCCCTCGTATGAGATCTTCACGTTGCGCGACCAGATCCCGTTCGAGTGGGCTACGGCCGCGTATCCCGCGATCGACGTGAACAACCGGGTATCGACGAGCTACGCGTGGGGTTTGTTCGTCAACAGCCAATCCCAGGTGAAGAAGGAAGCCTGGGAGGTCGTCAAGTACCTCACCAGCGAGCGCTGGGCCCCCACTTGGCTCGCGACGAGCTCCCTTCTGATCCCGCGGGCCGGCGACTGGATCATGGACGTCATCGCGACGCAGCCGCAGCTCGCGCCGTTCATCATGGAACTGGAAGTCGCTCAGCTCGAGCTTTTCCATGAGAAGTACGGGCAGATCGTCAGCGAGATCACGACGGCGGACAACCAGATCATCGCCCGCACGGACAGCGTTTCCAACATCCTAACGCAGCTGAACGAAAGGATACGCGGCATCCTAATGGGCGACTAAGGAAAATGAAAAAGATGACGCCCGCTGCTCCGGCGGGCGTCATCTTTGTGGACGGAGGGACGATCGAGGATGTGCCGCCACAGGGGGCCTGTAAGAAAATGAACGACATGACGCTGAAGCAAGCCATCGGACAACTGTTTATGATCGGTATCCCCGGCGCTACGGTGGACGGCGCGTCGGAAGCCCTGCTCAAGCGATGGCAGATCGGTAACATCGTGCTGTTCGCCCGCAATCTGAAAGACGGCGTACAAGCCGCCCGGCTTACCGACGATCTACAGCGGCTGATCACCGCCGAAACCGGCATACGGGCCTACATCAGCGCGGACCAGGAAGGCGGCATCGTGCTGCGGCTCGTGGACGGCGCCACGCCTTTCCCGGGAAATATGGCCGTCGGCGCAACCGGTAAGCCCGAGTTCGCAGAGCAAATCGCGTACGCGATAGGTAGGGAGCTATTAGCCCTCGGCATCAACATGAATCTGGCGCCCGTCCTGGACGTGAACAACAACCCGAAAAACCCCGTCATCGGCGTCCGCTCGTTCGGCACCGATCCGGCCCGCGTCGCGAGGTTCGGCCGCGCCGCCGTCCGCGGTTACAAACGGGCAGGCATCGCCTGCGTGGCCAAACATTTCCCGGGCCACGGCGACACCGAGGCGGATTCCCACACCAGCCTGCCGACGATCCCGCGCGACTTGGGTGAATTGGAAAAGTGCGAGCTCCTGCCGTTCCGGGCAGCAATCGAGGAAGGCCTCGATGCGGTGATGACGGCCCACATCGCCTTCCCCAAGCTCGACGGCGTGCCGGCCACGTTGTCCAAGACGATTCTGACCGGCATCTTGCGCCGGCAGCTGGGCTTTAGCGGACTGATCCTTACCGACTCCATGCGCATGGCGGGGGTAGCAGACTCCTACTCCCCTGCAGAAGCCGCGGTGATGGCCCTCAAGGCAGGTTGCGACATTCTGCTGTACAGCGGGATGGGCGAGGTGGAAGAAGCGGCGGTGCGGGCGGTACACGAGGCGGTAGCCCGCGGCGAGCTTTCCGAGGAGCGCATTTACGCCTCGGCCGAACGCATCGTCGCGGCGAAAAAGCGGCTCGTCCGGGAACGGCCTTCCGTGGACCTTGCCGCGCACGCGGACCTGGCGCGGCAAGTAAGCCGGAAAGCCGTCACTTTACGCCGGGACCGCGCCGGCCTCATCCCACTGCCCGTAGGGAACGTCACCGTGATCGAGGTGACCCGGCGGGCCATCACCCAAGTCGAAGAGCAGCTGCAGGAAACCGGCCTGCGGGCGCAGCTGGCCGATTTCCTGCCGGCCGCGCAGCACCTGGCGGCTCCGGCCAATCCGGATGCCCTTACGATCGAACAAGTGCTACGGGCCGCCCGGGGAGACGTCGCGGTCGTCGTTACCCAAGACGCCTGGCGGCACGGCGGCCAACAAGATCTCCTGCGCCGGCTCGTCGCCCGCTATCCACAACGGATCATACACGTGGCCGGCCGCTTGCCCTATGATGTAGACCTCGTACCCGAAGTGCCGACGGCCCTGTGCATATACGACACGGTGACCCCGTCGATACGCGCCCTTCTTGAAGTACTTACCGGCCGCATCGAGCCTACCGGCAACCTGCCGTAAGGATCCGGCACACGGGCACAAAAAACCGCGTTCCTGCGGCGGGCGCCATTGGCCCGTTGCAGGAACGCGGGATCCGCGGCGTCACTTACCTTCCCGCCCGCTCGTCGCCCGGACGGGGGTAGAAGCGGTTCTGGTTGAAAAGACCCCGGAACATGAGGACGAGCAGAATCACCAACGGCACGGCGGAAACCGTCGCACCGATGACGAAAAATTGAGCCCACGGCTGGTCGAGATGGGAAAGGAACGCCCTCAGTCCGTCTTCGGCGGCCAAAGCGCTCGGCGATGCCAACGTGACGAAAAAGAGCAGCACAAGCAAGCGTTTCATAAGGCAAAAGCCCCCTTCTTGCCCTTCCAACGCAGGATGATTGTCCCTTCCGGTACTTCCCCCTGCGCGGGCCCTTCTCCTTCATCGTACGCCCTTTATCTCTGCGCCTGACCGCCTACATCAGCCCTGCTTCTTTGCGCAGCCTCACCACTCCGTCGAGAATACGGTCGGCCACGTCGCGCTTCGACATCAAGGGCAGCTGCTCGATGCGGTCCGGGCCGAACACCAAATGGACCTTGTTTGTGTCGACGCCGAAGCCGGCGCCCTCTTCGGTCACGTCGTTGGCCACCGCCAGATCGGCCTTCTTTTCCCGCAGTTTGCGCAAAGCCTGCTCCACGAGGTCGGAAGTTTCGGCCGCAAAAACGACGAGGGTCTGATCGGGCCGTTTCACCTTCCCTACCTCCGCCGCGATGTCGGGGTTGCGCACGAGCTGCAACGTCAACTCGTCCCCGCTAGCCTCCTTCTTGATCTTTTCGGCGGAAATCTCGCGCACCCGGTAGTCGGCCACGGCTGCGGCCTTAATGACGACATCCACGCCGGGCAGCCGCGCCATGACGGCATCGCGCATCTGCACCGCGCTCTCTACGTCCACGCGCTCGACACCCCGGGGCGCAGGCAGGGCAGTGGGCCCGCTCACGAGCGTCACCCGCGCGCCCCTTTCCGCGGCAGCCTCGGCGATGGCGTAACCCATCTTGCCGGAGGAGCGGTTGACGATGTAACGGACGGGATCGATGGCCTCGTGGGTCGGCCCGGCTGTGACCAAGATGTGCAAGTGCTTGAGATCCGCCCGGCCCTCGAGAGCAGAGCGCCTCCAGGTGGCACCCGATGCCAACAGTTCCAAGGCCCGTTCGGCGATTTCCTTTGGATCGGCCAAGCGGCCCGGGCCAACGTTGCGCCGGGCCAACGGTCCCGTAGCGGGTCCGACGAAGTGGACGCCGAGCTGCTTGAGCTTTGCGATGTTCGCCTGGGTAATCGGGTTCGTATACATGTCGGAGTCCATGGCCGGCGCGATCAGAATAGGGCAGGTACAGGATAGCGCCATCGTCATGAGCAGGTTGTCGGCGATGCCGCACGCCATTTTGTTGATCACGTTGGCGGTCGCTGGCGCGATGACGAACAGATCGGCCCACTCCATCCAGCCCAAATGCTGCATCATGGGCCCCTTTGGCTCCTCGAACATTTCGACCGCCACGTGATGGTACGAAAGTTCCCGGAAGGTCAGCGGCGTGACGAACTCGGTGGCGGCTTTCGTCATGACGACCCGTACGTTGACGCCTTTCTCGGTCAAGCGGCGCAGCACTTCGACCGCTTTGTAGGCCGAGATGCCGCCCGACACGCCCAGTACCACGTTCTTGCCCTTTACTTGCATACAGGTCAATCCTCTCTCACTCTAGTTGTGTACAGCCCTGCTTATGCACATCTCCACATACACACATGTTCACACACCGGGCGGGCGATCCTGCTCCCGCTTCGCATCGGGTTTTCCCGGGCGGCAGGAGAGCAGGCACTGGAGACGAACTGATAGGCTGTACACACTTTGTCGTCAGTTTGTCGTCATGTTGTCCACAAGTTGTACACAACCTGTGGATAACTTGTTCCCGAAGGGTGGCCGCCCCTATGCAAATCGAGATCCGCGGCGCGGAAAGGCTCAGTTTCCGCGAACGCCAAGTAGTCGCACTGAAGGAAATGGGAAGCAGCAACGAAGCAGTGGCAAAGCGCCTGGGCCTTAGCGTGGCGACGGTAGCCACGCTGTACAGCCGCGCCAAGAGGAAGGGGTACCAAGTGGTGATGGTCCTCTCGGGCGATCCGCTCGGCATCATGGGAGAGGACGACGATCCGTTCACTGCGCCCGAGGGTGAGGAGGACGACGGGTTGGCCTAAAAGTGCGGCAGGTGACGGTGCGCGCCGGCGCTTCCGTACCTGCCGTTTGCTTACCTTTGCATCCGAACCGCCAAGGTGCGGATCACGTCGGCCGTATCCTCCGTCTGATCGGCTGTCTCCTCCATCGCTTCGATCAGATCGTGGATCATCAATAGCCGGGCGGCACTTAGGTCCATGGCGAAGATGCGGCTCAGCAGCTCCGCCTTCTGCCGGTCGCACTCCTCCTCCACCTCTTCGACCTCTGTACACTTCTGCAACGTCTCGGCCGCCGTGCCCCGGTAGAGGGTGTCCAAGGCATCCTTCAGCCGCTCCGTCCCCGTGATGAGCAGCTCGGCAAAGCGCTTCAAGTCACCGGCCAGCTCCTCGGGGAAGGGCGTGTCGAACAAAACGAGGATGCGCGAAGCGCCGTTAGCTTGGTCGGCAATGTAGTCCAGGCGTTCGATGAACCGGACGAGGTCGTCCCGCTCGGAAGGGAGCAGGAGGCCTTCGGACAAGGAAGCCAGAAGGTCACGCCGGATTTGGTCTGCGACCCGCTCCGCCTCGACGACTTGTCCATGGAGGGTGCGGTTGGCGTCCATGTCGCCCGCCGCGCACGCAGTCAGCTGGTCCTTTAGGAGCCGGACCACTTCGCGCACCTTCTCCACATGTTTGTCCACTTCCACCAGGACTCTTCTGCCGTCACGCGCTCCGATCCAAGCAAAGATATTGGGCATGTAAGACGCCTCCTTCAGCCTCCGACGATCATCTTCAGTACGAAAAAGAGCACAAAGGATACTGCGCCGGCTCCGATCGGTGTGAACGCCCACGCCAGGACGATGTCGCGGGCCGTGCGCAAATTCACCGCCGAACGTCCGTAGACGAGGCCGATGCCGAATATCGCCCCGATGATGGAGTGGGTCGTCGATACCGGGATCCCGGCCAAGGTGTAAAGATGGACGTTGAGGGCCGCGGCCAGCTCCGCCATGAACGCCATGGGCGGTGTGAGGGCGAGAATCCTCGTCCCGACCGTCTGCATCACGCGGTAACCCCACATTAGGACGCCCAAGGCGATGGCCAAACCGCCCATCGCCGCGGCCGTGAAAGGTCCAAGCAGCCCCGCCCCGACGATCACGCCGGTCGCATTGGCCACGTCGTTGGCTCCCCACGAAAAAGCCATATATATCCCGCTGAGGGTGAGGAGCCAAGCCCAGACCCGCTGGGATACTTCCCTGCCGGCCAGCAGCCTGCTCATCAACCGGTACAGAACGTAGGCGGTAATGGCTGCACCGATAGGAGTTGCAATCCAGGCGACAAAAATCTCGCCGAGCTTGGCCCAAATGATCGGGACGCCGCCGGCCGCGAGCCCCGCGCCCGCCACCGCGCCGACGGTCGAGTGGGTGGTGGATACGGGCAGGCCGAGGTACGTTGCCAAGGTCAGCCAGGCACCTGCGCCGAACATCGCCGAGATAGCGATCAAGGTCGCCGTCTCCGCTGCAACCGTATCCAAGGGCACGATGCCGCGGCCTATCGTCTTGATCACGCCCGAACCCATGGTGACTGCGCCCAGAAAACCAAAGACGGCGACGATGAGTACCGCCTCGCGCATCTTGCGCACGCCGGCGCCGACGGCGGTTCCCATGGAGTTCGCGCCGTCGTTGGCGCCCAGATTCCATCCCACGTAAAGGCCGCCAACAATTGTGAGCAGTCCGAGCAGTGTCACGAATATCCTCCCCCAACGACGACCGCAGAGGCCGAGCCAAGAAAAAAACGGCGGCAAAGCGGAGCGCACGGCGACGGCCTTTCCGTCTTAGGTTAGGCCTCTTCCTCCGTCCACGCCTCGAGCAAGAAGGACAAGAGCGCATCCAAAGTCCAAATGACGACCGTGACGGCCATGATCATGACCCAAACGCCCCAAAGCCGGTTCTTGCGCACGTTATAGGCTTCCGCCGCTACCGCCGCCTTAAAGCCCTCCCGGTCGGAAGCGAGGTAGAAATGCTTCGCTGCGTCCTGCGGCCGCTCGAGGGATAAATACGCGCCGGCCAGCCAGCGGCGAAGCGACTGCAATCGGGGCTCCCGTTCCACAAGCTGCTCAAACAACAGGAGCGCGCCAGGGCCGTCACCACGGGAAGCAGCGACGACCGCCTCGCGCATCATGGTCCCGGCCTCGTTCAGACGGTACGTCCTGAGGCCGCGCGCATAGACTACCAACAAAGCCCCTCCCGGCAGAGCGGTGACCGATCGCGCGTCCCCGAGGCCGTCTCCGTGCGGAGGCGCGTGAAGGATTACCCGGGCGCCGGGACTCAGTTGGACCAGGTGGCCCGCCTGATCGACGATCGTGATAAACCCGAGCTCGTCGACGTCCAACGAAACGAACGGCCGGTCCCAATACGACAAGGCCCAAATCCACGTCGTATCCACCGGAACGAACGTATCGACACCGGCCCGAGAAAGCTTTGCTACCGGCAGCCCGCTCTCGTGTCCTCCGCTCACATATACGTAACCGTCCCGGGCGACCATGTCGGTCACGTGGCCGTAGCCGTACCGGGCCACCGCCGCTTCACCCGTCCAGACGACGATGCCGGGGGAGGGCCCGCCGTTCAAGATGAGCAGCGCCTCGCCGTCCTGGACCGCTTGCACCGGGAAAAGCTCGACGGCTGCCCCTTCTCGCCGGTACACGACTTCCACGTTCCCGTCGGAATCGACGTACCCTACGATCCCGGAGGGGTCTGCCACCAGTAGACGGCCGTCCGGTGCGAGGGCGACGTCGCGGGGCGAGGGCATCTCATCGAGAGGCAGGCTGCGGGTCACCGTTCCTTCGGCGATGCCGTAGTGGATGAGCCGGCCGTCGCCGCTGGCGATCCAGACCCCGCTGCCGTCGGCAGAAAGGGTGGAGCCGTACAGGTCACCCTCGACCGGTGCGGTGCCGGCTACGGAGAAGCCCTCAATCGGCGTGGGCCGCATGTCGCTCGGGGTGAGCCCTTCCTCCTCGAGCTCCTGCCGGACAGCCCTTTCCATCACCCGGGCCAGCCAGTTGTCCGAGAAGACGAACACGAGAAACGCCGCGACGCTGGCCACGATCCCGATGATGCGCAGGATGCGCAGGACGGCGCCGATGCGCTGCAAGGCTGCGAGGTCCCTGAGCCGGCCGGGCCCCCGCCCTTCCCCGTTCTGGACTCCGTTCCCGCCGGTCCGCATGTCAACCTTCCTCGCCGAACATCTGGAGCAGCCGCGCCATCAGCCGAACGGTCTCGTCGAAGTCCGCCAGACGGATATTTTCGTTGGGTGCGTGGGCCCGGCGGTCCCAGTAGCCGACGCCGACGCTCACGACGGGCAGCCTGAGGTATTCCGCCAGCTCGTACATTCTGCCCGAATACTGCAGCGTCGGATACAAGACCACTTCGCGGCCTGTCTCCTCTTCCGCCGCCCGCTTGACCGTGTCCACGAACTCGTGGTTAATAGGCGTCTGATGGGGTCTTTGCGTCGCCAGCACCCGAATTTGCACGTCGGGAAAACCTTTCATGTCGAGGTGGTGGCGAAGCTGGCGCACCAGCACTTCGGGGTCCTGATCGGGCACGAGGCGGAATTCCACTTTGGCCTTGGCCTGTTTGGGTAGGATCGTGCGCATGCCTTCTCCGGTGTGGCCGCTTTCGATGCCGCAGAAGGTGCACGTGGGCTCGAGGAGCAGCGTAGCCAAGGCGCCCGTGCGGATGCGGTCGCGCAGGAAGCGGCGGATACCGTAGCGAGCCCGGAGAATTTCGTCCTCGAAGGGCAAGGCCTCGAGGGAAGCGCGCACTTCGGACCCGGGCGGACGCACCACATCGTAAAAGCCGGGTATCAACACCTGCCCCCGTCCGTCGCGCAACGTCGCCAGCGCCCGGACGAGCCGGTTGGACGCCGCCTCGACCAGCGCGCCGTAACCTGAGTGCAGATCGCTCGAGGCAATTTCCACCTCCAGCTCGACGTACAGGAGCCCTTTCAGCCCGAGCCCCACCTCGAGCCGGCCGGCGGGATCGCGATTGCCGTACTTCCAAATGCATGCGTCTGCCTGGAAAAGATCGCGGTACGTGCGCAAGTAGTCCGGCAAACTGGGGCTGCCGATCTCTTCTTCGCCTTCGATCAAGAACTTGACCCGGCAAGGCAGACGCCCGCGGGCCTGTCTCCACGCGTCGATTGCCGCCAAACGGGAGACCAGGTCGCCCTTGTTGTCGGCCGCGCCGCGGGCGTAGAACAAGCCGGCTTCCACCACTCCTTCGAATGGCGGCACGGTCCACTCGTCGAGCGGCTCGGCGGGCTGGATGTCGTAGTGATTGTAAAAGAGAAGGGTTCGCTCGCCGTCGCCGTCGAACTCAGCAAAGATCACGGGGTTGGCATCCGCCATCTGCAGGACCTGGACTTTCCCGCCGATCTCCTCGATGAGCTGACGTATCGCCTGGACGCTCGCATCGATGCCGTAACGCCGGGAGGAGACCCCGGGGATGCGGCAAAGGGTGCGCAGCCAGTCAAGATGCACATCGGTCCGCCGCGCTATGGCCGAACGCACATCGTCGATACCCAATGTTGCACCTCCTGCACGGGCACTGATCGGTGAAACGTGACGTTTATGGCACTGTTCTCCCTGGAGCCGGCCATTCCTCTATGCTGCGATGAACGTAAACGCCGGCGAGGGCGGTGTGAAATGAGGCGTCAGTTGAGGGTCGACTCCGTGCGGGGCGGCGCTGCGGCAGGCGGCTGAGGGTGTTGCGCGGCAAAAACACGTTGCGGACGGATGCAAAGCGTGCGGAAGAAGGCTTCGGGATTGCACGTGCAGCCGACGAGCCAAGGCGGAAGCAACGCACGGGCTTGGCGCAGAGCACGCCGAAGCACGGGGCGGCCACCGATGTACCACTCCTTCGCCCCGGGTGATGCGAACGTCTCGATTACCAGCCGGGCCAAGTCGCGCAGCCGGAAGATGTCGGGTCCGGCTGCGTCGAAGGTCGTGGCGGGCGCGGCGGGGATGCGCACGGCCTTCGCAATTCCTTCGGCCAGGTTCGCCAGGGCTACGGGCTGCACGAGGCCGTCCGGCGGTCCCGGTAGCGGCAGCCTCCCCCACAGGCGGACGAAGCGGCGAAGCGCGGCGAGCGGTCCTAGTTCCGGATCCCACACGGGTCCCGAGCGAAGGATGACGTGTTCGAAGCCGCCGTCGCGCAGCGTCTGTTCCGCCCTCCACGCCGCGCGCAAGTGGGCGTGCACCGAACCCGCCTGGGCGCCGAGAAAGCTTTGCATGACGATACGGGGCCGCGGCGCCGGGTCGGCAGACGACGAGGCGAGAAGGCCGGCGAACGCGGCGTAGGCTTGGCCGATCGCCCCGTCGCTTCGATGGAGGGGCGGGAGAAAGACCACGGCGTCGCAGCGGAGCAACGCGGGGAGACGGCGTGCCGTACGGGGTATAGGCGCCGTGAGCAGTTCGAGCCGCCCGGCTTTGTCTTTACCCGGGGCGGTCCGTGCCTGCGCAGCCGGCTGTACCGCGTAACCTTGGCGTGCGAAAATGTGCACCACCGCGCGCGCCTGCGGCCCGCCCGAACCCAGAAGCAAAATCCGCATGGTTATCTTACCCGCACGAGGCAGTGGTCGCGCCGTCCGGTTGTCCGTCGTTTCATCGCATCGGTCTCCCTTCCCTTTTTGCCGCAAACTTAGAGTGTCCCGTCAAGCAGGGAATGATCCAGGCAACAGAGGGGGTCCTTTACGTAGAATAGAAGTGCGGCGGACCGGAGACGCCAGGCGGGGTAAAGACGCGGAAGGGAAATCCCTTTGTCACGTGGAAGGTGTCGCTCCAGCGATAATGTGTCCCTTGGCAGAGCATTCTAGGGGGGGCGACCAGTCACCTTAACGAGTGGGAGTGTTCCATCGGTGTTCAGGCAAGTGAAGCAGGTGGTAAGCTACGCAGACGATGTATACGTGTGGGTGTACCTCGACTACGTCGACCGTGTCTTGCGCTACGAGGCCTTCGTCGTGGGATATGACGATTTCGGCCGCAAGTCTACGCTGGAGTTCGTCTTGGAAGAGGGCGTCTTGGACAACATCCATGAAGTGCCTTTGATCCGCGAGCTCATGCGCGCCGTGGATGCAGACAGTGCCTGGGTTTCGTCTTTTCGCTTCACCTCCGAAGGCCGGCTTATCACGTCACCGCCTTTGCTTCAGTTTTACGCCTGCCTGAATAACGACCAGCGGGACGCTCTGCACGCTTACTTTGCCGAGCGGGAGCGCGAGATAAAAAAGGAGCGGCGGCCGCGCTGGACTCGGATGTTGCGGGCTTTAGGCTACGATGTGATCCCCTCCTTGTAACGCCGGCGTGATCAGACTCGCGCGCCGCGTCCCCGGAGAAAAATTGAACCTCCGGCCCGTCCTTGTCGTATTACGGGTAGACCCGAGAATCCGGCCAGCAGATTTTAGCAGACCGATTTGCCCGGCCGATACAGGAGATCGGTCCGCCCATTGCGAATTGAGACCGGTGGGCACCGCTTTCTTGATGTCAGTTTAGGAGGGCGATCCGCTTGAGCCAAACCATCACTTCCCCACGCAGGCGGCAATTCAGACTAAAGCCCGGCACGATTTTGAACCTTGTGGTCTTTGGCGTGGTGGCCATCGCGTTGCTCATTTACTTCAGGCCGCCCAGACCGATCGTGCCGTCGATCGACATGTCCGTCGGGATGACGAACGAGCCGGTCCCGGTCCCGACCGTCCTGGACACCCGGGTGAACGACATGACCCGTGTCCACTTCGCACGTCAAGACGAAGTCTTCACCTTGGAGCTCGACGGCGAATATTGGACGATTTCAAGCCCCTTTACGGACCGCGCCGATGATACCCTCGTCGCGTCGTTGGTCGAGAACTTGGCCGGCATCGCGTTCGACGAGGAAATCACCGATCCCGAGCCCGATGAGGCTTACGGTTTCCACGAACCTTTGATTCGCGCCGAGTTTACGCTAACCGACGGTACGCAGCAGACGCTGATTATCGGCCAGCCTGAAGGTTCGATCGAGTATTTCGTCAAGACCTCCGCGTCCGATTCGGTCTACCTCGTGCGCAACTTGCCCGAGCGCCTTTTCACCATCATCGGCGGCGAGATGATCTACGGCCCACTGCTTGACTTCAATCCGGCCGACGTGCAAAAGATCGTCGCAGTAGCTGCCGACGGCAGCGTTAAGGAAATCGACCGCGAAGGCAACTCCTGGTTTACCGATACGGAGTACGGGCGGGCGCTCGTCTTCGACGTAGACGTCTTCCTGCGCGACCTGCACGCCATTAGCGGCTCGAGCATCGCGGCCACGGCCGAATCGAACCGCTGGGTCGACCTGGGCATCGAACCGACGCCCGAGACGATGTACATCGAGCTGACATTGACCGACGGCAGCACGCACATGCTTGAAGTCGGCCGTTCTGACGCCGCGGGGCGCCGCTACTACGTACGGTCCAGTGACCGGCCCCATGCCTACGTAGTCGTCGAATTCTCCGCCGTCAACCTCTCGCGGAAGCTGGCGGCAGCCAGCACGGACATCTTGCGCGTGAACACGGCCCGGGTGACGAACGTCGAGGTACGCACCGTGACGGCGGACGGAACCCCCGTCGTCCGCAGCTTCGCCCGGGATAACAACAACCATCAGCAGTGGACGTCCGAACGCCGTGTTGCGTTCTACGTTCCGGCGTTGATTGAAAGCCTGAACGGCGTCGTGACCTTCCAGCGCGCGCCGGAGGCCTCGGACGAAGCGTACGGTTTCGTCGGCAGTCCCCACGCCCTCAGTGCGACGCTGGAGATGGAAAACAAGGCGAAGTACGTGCTCGAAATCGGGAACGTCACGAGCGACGGCCGGTACGTCTACGTGCGGTCGAGCACCCGGGAAGGCGTATACTTGGCGTCGATCGACACCGTACAGGAGATCCGCGACAGCCTGAGCATCATCCGCACCGACTTGCTGCCCTTCGACGCAACGAAGGTGGCCTCGGTTGAAATTACCACGGTCGACGGCGACGGCAACGCTACGGTACGCACCGTGACACGCAGCGACGATGCCTGGTTGCTCGACGGCACTGCGGTGGACGGTGCAAAGGTCGACGCGATGGTGAACCAGCTGCGCGGCTTGCAGGCAGAAAAGCTGGCACCCGTTCTCGACGCCGAAGAGGACTATGAGTTCTACCCGGCACCGAACAGCCTGCGGGTGGCGGTGCGCACGACCGACGGCGACGAGCTGATCCTCGACGTCGGTGGATCGGTGACCGAGGGTACGGGTTGGTTCTCGACAGTCAGCCACTACGTGCGCGTGAACGATCTCGAAGACGTCGTCTTCATCGGCGACCGCAACAACACAAGTCTGCGGAACGCGATCAACGGCGTGATCAATTAAGGCGCACGGACAGAGTAAGGCAAAGGGGCGGCCAATGGCCGCCCCTTTTTGCGCAGGATACCGTCCGGCCCACTCCGTGCTGGCTCCTGGCCGGCATACCGCCTATGTCCTTCCGTATAGGCGCCGCCACAGGCTGCAGTAGGTGAAGACGGTCCATGCCCTGGGCGAAGCGGCGGAAAGAAGCCGTATAGCAAACGTACGGAGCCTTTGCTCACGCACTTTGGCGTCGGTCAAGTACAGCCCCAAGAGGCCTTCCAACACGGCTTGATGAAAGGGGGCGTCGGGTAGCCATCGCACTTGCCGGCCCGCTTCACGCACTAGCCGCTGCATGCCCCCGAGGGCCGCTTGCCGCGACGCATAGTAGCTGACAAAATTCAGATCCCCCTCGATCCTGTCCTCTTCCTGATCGATCAGGTAGTCAAGGAGAATGTGCACCCCGCAAATCCAGGGGAAATATACGCTGGCGATGGCCGCCACGCGCTCCGCGTTCGTTCCTCTAGCCGCTTCCAGAAAGAGGGCGAAAATGCCCAGCGTCGAGCCGCAGGCGGCAGCGAATTCCCACCATGCGAGTTCGTTGCACCGGTCCGGATGACCCCGTTCCCAGCCGATGAGGCGCTTTTCCCGCTCGGCTGCCGTGAGGTGCTTATACACTTGCAAATCACAATACCGCTGCGCCTGCCGGAGGACCTCGGCGGCGACGAGGCCGTAGTCCGGTAGCCCGCGCACGGCGCTGCGGCACTCGGCCACAAGCGCGGCCAAATATCCGCCGTCGTCCTTGTGGGGGTGGTAAGTGTAGTAGTCGTGGGCGGCCGGTTCCGTATCGAGGGCGTCGAGAAACGCCTGATGGAGTGCGCGGAAGTCGTGCTCGCACACAGAGCCCGTGCGATCAACGAGGTTGTCCAGATAGTCGCTGATCGTCTGTAGTGCGACGATGAGGGGAACGAGCCCGCCGGCAAGCTGCGGTTCGGCTGCCGCGAAGACGCTGCCGCCTTCGGCGTGAAACCGCTTCGCCCGCAGGGAGGCCAAGGCTTGCCGGCGCAAGACGGGATCGGGTATGCCGGATGCCCGCTCGTGCCAGCGCTCCATCTCCGCTGCCACCATAGGCAAAATTTCCCGTGCGAACCGCACGGTATAGCCGAGGGGCTTCAGCGCGCGCCCTACCACCACGTAGGCCTCCTTTGCCAGTAGGCCTAGTATAACACAGGGCACGGCACGTTTTTCCCATCGTGTGCACGCCGCCCTGGACACACCGAGGAGCCCTCGCCGTGAGGGCTCCTCGGGGCAGGAAGGGAGGATGGCGGGGCGGCCGCTTGCGGCCGCCCTTTGCATACCGGCGAAAACTCCTTAGCGGAATTCAGCGAGCAGCTCGTTGAAGGCTTCCTCGGGCACAGACCAGTCCTGCTCGACGATCGGTGTATCGCGGAAGCCCGGATAAAGCTCCTCGTAGGACGGCGCCTCTTCGCGATAGATAAGCCCCGTGACGAGCTCTTCCCTCTGTACAACCCTCTCCAAGGCGAGCAACCGGTTCGTCGGGTCGTAACTGTCGTCCTGGTCGAGGTCGTATAGGACTTCCCGGTACCAATCGTACGTGTTGACCCGGTTAAAGGTCACGCACGGGCTGAGGGCGTTGATGAAGGCGAAGCCTTTGTGCCGGATCCCTTGCTGGATGAGGCTGGTCAGCTGCTTGACGTTGCTGGAAAATCCCTGGGCCACGAACGTGGCTCCCGCCGCCAGCGCATAAGTCAACGGTGTGACCGGCCGCTCGATATTTCCCCGGGGCTGCGCTTTCGTGGCGAATCCCATCTGCGAAGTCGGTGAAATCTGGCCCTTCGTCAGTCCGTAGATGTGATTGTCCATGACGATATACGTGATGTCGGGGTTGCGGCGAACAGCGTGCATGAAGTGGCCCATGCCGATGGCGAAGCCGTCTCCGTCACCCCCCGCTGCAAGGACCGTTAAATCGCGATTGGCCAGTTTCAGCCCCATTGCCGTGGGCAACGTGCGCCCGTGGGTGACGTGGAAGTTGTAGCAGTTTATATAGTTGCCGATCTTACCCGAGCAGCCGATGCCGGCAACGAGCGCCACGTTGTGCGGCTCGAGGCCTTCGTTGACCAAGGCCCTTTGCAACGCCGCCAAAACCGCGAAGTCGCCACAGCCCGGGCACCACCACGACTTGGCATCGGTCTTGAAATCAGCAAGCGTAGGCATGCTTCAATTCCTCCTCGGCCCTGGCCACAATCTCGCTGGGCAGGAACGGCTTGCCGTTGTACTTTACGAGGCTTGCAACGTGGGTCATACCGCGGCTGGAAGCGCGAGCCGCCAGCACGTCGCCTACGTGCAACTTAATCAATTGCTTCAGCTGTCCGCTGAAGTTGTTCTCCACGACCAGCACGTGCTTGGCACCCTCAATCAGGTCGGCCAGCTCCTCGGCCGGGAACGGAGCGAGCATCCGTACCTGAGCATGGGTGGCTTGAACACCCGAGGCTAGAAGTTCCTTCCTGGCTTCATCCAGCGGACCCCGTGTTGCACCGAAGCCCACGAGCAAGATGTCGCTTGTCCGCTCGCCGTAAACCGCTACGCCGGGTTCTCGCAAATTCTCGAGCTTCCGGAAGCGCTTGCGCATCATCTCGACTCTGTTCCTCGGGTCCTCCGAGACCTTGCCGTATTCGTCGTGCTCGACGCCCGTAGCCAAGTACTGTCCTCTCGGCTGGCCGGGCAACGAGCGCGGCGAGATGCCGGATTCCGTGATGCGGTACCGCTTGAAACCTTCGCCCTTCGCCAAGGCCAGAAGGGTTTCGGTGGCTACGATCTCTCCCCGGTCGATCGTCACCTTCGACAGATCGAAGGGGTCGACCGTCTGCTTGTTCAGAGCGAGCGACAGGTCCAGGGCCAAGTAAACCGGCATCTGGTACTTGTCGGCCAAGTTGAACGCACGCACGGTATCGTAGAAACACTCCTCGGCGTTCGACGGCGCCAGCACGATGCGCGGCGTATCGCCGTGCGTTCCGTACAGCATGGCGAACACGTCGCTTTGCTCGTGCTTCGTCGGCATGCCCGTGCTCGGGCCGCCTCGCTGCGTGTCCACGATCACCAAAGGCAGTTCGGCGGTGTGCGCGAGGCCCAAGTTCTCCTGCTTCAACGAAAGGCCGGGCCCGGCCGTGGCCGTCATGGCCCGTGCGCCGGCAAAGGAAGCGCCTATGCACATGGCGATCGCCGCGATCTCGTCTTCCGCCTGCACCACGACGCCGCCGAACTTGGGCAAGTGTTTCTGCAGCCACTCCATGATCTCCGAGGCCGGCGTGATGGGATAGGCGGCCATGAACCGGCAACCTGCGGCCACGGCACCGAGGGCGACGGCCTCGTTTCCCATCATCAAGAGGCGCTCCTTACCGTCGCCGGGAGCCAACACGAAGTCGCGGGTCAGCACGTGCTCGGCCGCATAGTTGTACCCGCGCAGCAGTGCCGCCTTGTTCTGCTCAAC
>JAAYLA010000193.1 GCA_012522135.1 Bacillota bacterium
AATTACTCCGTCCTGTATATGAGAGTGCGAAAGGACCTCTTGGAGCGGTTGGGACGGGGCGAGTGGGCGACAGGCGATCGGCTGCCCACTGAAGCTCAGTTGGCAGCCGAGTACGGAGTTAGCCGCACGACCATACGCAACGCCCTCAAAGCCCTGGTGTCGGAGGGCTACGTGGTGCAGCGGCAAGGTGCCGGGACTTTTGTGGCCGAAGGACGTCGCGCCGTGGCCGGAGGGGAGGTTCATATCATCCTTCCCAACGTCGATCCCACCTTCACGTTAGAGCTCTTTCTCGGCGCCCAGGAAGTATTGAAACAGGAAGGGTACCAGCCGGTCTTTCTGTGTTCCGATGAGAGCGGTAGCCAAGAACGCGCCTTGGTCGAGCAGGCGGTCGAGGCTGGCAGCGCGGGCATCATCCTCTTTCCGCTGGGCGACTGGCATTCGTACGACGGCGCACGGATGGCCGCGGACCGGGCGGTGCCTCTTGTGCTTGTGGACCGCTACCTGCCCGGACTCGATCACTGTTACGTGGTTTCCGACAACGTGTCCGCCGGCCGTCTGGCGGCCGAACACCTCGCGGCACAAGGGTATCGCCGTGCTGCTTTCATGTTGCATCCCTACCCGTTTCCCACGTCCGTACTCGACCGTATCCGCGGGTTCCATGAGGCGTGCGAGCGGCTCGGCTGCCAGTTCAAGCCGGATTGGGTGCTGGTCGGCGGTCCGGACCTGGGTGAAGCACTGGAGGGGCTTTTCCGCGGCAGCGACGTGCCGGACGCGATCGTGACGGAAAACGACTTGTTGGCTCTGGATGTCATGCGCGCCTTGACCCGCCTTGGTCTGGCCGTGCCCCGCGACGTAGCCGTGATCGGTTTCGGCGACCGGGAAAGCCAGCTCGCCATGCCGCAGCTGACTTCCGTCGCCCAGCATCCGCGGCGAATGGGGCGACTGGCCGCGCAGCACATCGCGGCATTGGCACGGGGTGCAGACGTGCCGGAGCGACACTGCGTGCTCCCCGTGGAGCTCAAGCCCCGTGCTTCAACGGGTGCCGGTGTTTCCCGCACCGTCGATCCGGGGCTCGTCGCCGCCGGCAAGGAGGGCCGCGCCGCCCGGGAGCAGTCGCGGACTACGCAAGAACCTGCGAGGTGACGGGGGATGGCTCTGCAGGAGCAGCAGAAAAAGGTGTTCTATTTCGTAGACGGCTACCACGGCGGCACGTGGGGGCACATGCCGCCGGGAGCGTGGCGGGACATCATCGAAGCGATGCGACGCCACCCTCACTGGAAGATCTCGCTCGACATCGAGCCCGTTTCGTGGCAAACACTCAAGAGCGAGGACCCCGTCTCCTACAGCCAGCTACAGGAACTGTTGCGTGATTCCACACCCGCAGCGCGGGTGGAAATGGTGGCGGCCAGCTACGCGCAGCCCTTCGCCTGGGCGATCAGCGGCGAGAGCAACATACGGCATCTCGCACGTGGGCGCGAGCTGGTCGCCGAGCATTTCCCGGACCTGGTTGTCGACACCTACGCCGTGCAAGAGCCGTGTTGGACGAGTGCCATGCCCCAAATACTCGCGTCTTTCGACTTTAAGCGGGCCGTCCTGAAAAACCCGACGGCTTGGGGCGGCTATTTTGCCGGCTTCGACGCGGAGATCGTCAACGTCGAAGGACCCGACGGCTCGAACATCCCGTGCGTCCCCCGCTATGCGTGCGAGGACTTGGTCGGATGCCACGCCATTGAGTCCGCAGGCTACCAGTTGGTCGGCAAAGACGGCGACGTCACCACCATGATGGGCTTCGTCGAGAAGTGCCGCGCGCACGGGATTGAGCGGCCAAGCGGGATGTGCCTCCAAGATTTGGGCTGGCCTGCGGGACCGTGGCTGAACGAGGACTTCGTGCGCTTCGTCACCTGGCGTGAGTACTTCGCCGGCGCCCCGCAGCCCCGGGCAACGTGGCGTTTCAGCCAAGAGGACGTGCTGTGCGTCTTGCCTTGGGGCGAGCGGACGCTCCAGCGCATCGCACGCCAGGTGCGGCGGGCGGAGCACAAAGCAATCCAGGCAGAGAAAATGGCGTCCTTCATTGCCGCGTGGCGCGGTGCGCCATATCCCCGGGAGGCGCTCCAAGAAGCCTGGGACAACGTCCTTTACGCCCAGCATCACGACATTTGGATCTGTGCAACGACGCGGGAAGGCCGCAAGGCCTGGGCGTGGCAAGCGGATCATGCCACCGCCCGGGCTGAAGAGCTGTGTGACCGGGTAATCCGGGAGGCGTTCGATCGCCTGTGCGAGGATCAGATGCCCGCGGACGAGCCTCGCGTCGTCGTCATGAACACTCTAGGTTCCCCGCGTCACGAGCTAGCGGAGGCGACGCTCGTTCTGCCCGCCGGAACCCGTTCCGTCACGGTGGAAGATGCTTCGGGCGCACCCGTGCCCGTTCAGGTCCGGCCCTTGCGCCGCTACCGCGACGGTAGCTGGAATACGGCGCAGATCGTCTTTCCCGCCGCGGCGCCGGCATTCGGCTTCGCCGCCTACAAGGTACGGTCGCATCGTGATGGAGCGAGTCACGCCGAGCGGGCCGTACAGGTCGAGACGGCGGACAGCGAGGTGGTCATCGAAAGCGATTTGTACCGCATCGTCCTCGACCCGCAGGGGGGCGGCGTGCTACGGAGCCTGTACCACAAGGGACTCGGGCGGGAATTTTGCTCGCCGGACGGCAGCGGAAGGGCATTCAACGAACTGCGCGGCTATTTCATCGAGGAAGAACGGTGGCACAGCAGCGTCGACCACCCGGCTGCCGTAGACGTCCTGGAGGACGGGCCCCTGCGGGCCCGCGTGCAAGTGGCAGGCCAGGTCGGGCGCCACGGTTTCAGACAGATCATCGAGGTGGCCGCCGGTGAACCGTTGATCCAGTTTGAACTGCGCATGGATTTCCCGCAGGACACGTGGGTTGGGGATCCTTGGGAAGTGCCTGTAGAGGCTCGTCGCAGTGAACGCCGCCGGTCGCAGCACGACGACCGTTGGAAGCTGCACGTTGCTTTTCCAATTCCTTGCCGGCGGCCTGAACTGTACAAAGACGCCCCCTTCGACGTGTGCCGCAGCCGTCATGAAAACACGTTTTTCCAGTCGTGGGACGAGATCAAGCACAACATCGTGCTGAACTGGGTCGACCTTTTCGATGCCGACAGCGGCTACGGGCTGGCCGTCCTTTCCGATCACACGACGAGCTATTTGTGGGGCGAAGGCCACCCCTTGGGTCTGACCGTCGCGTGGGGGTGGGAAGGCGGTTTTTGGTGGGGCAAGTGTCCGCTGCGGGGCCGGCAGGAGATGCGTTACGCGTTGCTGCCGCACCGGGGCCGTTGGGACGAAGCCCATGTGTGGTGGGCTCGTACCCGCTGGTCGGAACCTTATCTCGTCTCGGCCGCGCACGGTAGCTTCCCGGTGGCGGCCGGTTCCTTGTTCGCCTTGACGGACCCCGGGATCGAACTCGGTGCGGTTCAAGTGGAGGGGAACGATCTCCTCGTCCGCGTCTTCAATGCTGCCGGCGCGCAGGAACGGTGTGACCTGGTCCTGCACCGCCGGCCGGAACGGGCCGAGCTCGTCGAACTCGACGGCCGCTTCGTCGCTTCTTTGCCGGTGCGAGAGCAGGCAGAGGCTTCTTTCGTTTCGTTTCCTTTGCCCCGGTTCGGCTTTCGCACCGTACGGCTAGTTGGTCTTGCATCCGACAGGGACGGAGGGAGGTGAGCGCGCAAGGCGTAGGTTTCGTGTACAGCGTCATGCATAAAGGGAGGCCGCAGCAGACGGAAGATAGTGACGATCAAAGGAGGCAGAGACAATGGTCTTGTTCCGAGGCGTGCGTCAACTGATGCTGCTGAGCTTGCTCGTCCTCATCTTCGGCGCGGTGGGTCAAGCCGAGCCGGTGATCGTCAGCTTCTGGCACATTTACGGGCCGGGCAGTCCCGCAGGAGACTTGATGGAGCGCGCCGTCGAAGAGTTCAATAGGCAGTATGCCGGTGAGATCGTCATCGAAGCCACGGTAGTCGGCTTTTGGGACATCTTTGACCAGTATCCCGTCGCCCGGGCGGCAGGGATCGGCCCCGACGTGATCATCTTCAATTTGGACGGGGTGCGCAAAGAAGCGTTCCGGGGATGGCTCACGGACCTCACGCCGCTCATCGAGCGGGACGGGATCGACATGGATGACTTCCTTCCGGGCGCCCTCGAGGCGGTTACGCTCGACGATAAGATCTATGGCTTGCCGTTCAACCTCGATACGCGGGTCCTCTTCTACAACCGTGCGCTCTTCCGTGAAGCAGGCCTTGACCCCGATAGGCCGCCCCAAACTTGGGACGACCTGAGGCACACGGCGTCTCGCCTGACCCGCACGGAGGCGGACGGTACCTACTCGCAGCTTGGCTTTCATCCCATGTGGGGTAACGTCTGGTTCGTCCCGTGGCTCCACAGCAACTCGGGCCGCTGGTTCGACGACGAGGGCAATCCCATCATCAACCATCCCCGCAACGTTGAAGCGCTGCAGTTCGTCGTATCCTTGATCCAAGAGGCCGGTCAGGCCCGCTTGAACGAATTCGGTGAAGCTCACGGCTTTGACAGCGCTTTCCAGGGGCCCGAGACGCTGGCTATGGTGATCCAAGCGGACGACTTCATGGGCCATCTAGAAAAGAACCATCCGGCCTTGGATTTCGGAGTGGGGCTCATCCCGTACAACACCGAGCCCGCCAGCCAGCTGGGAGGCTTTGCCGTCTATTTGCCCACAGGTGAAAAGACCGAGGCGGCTTGGACCGTGGCGAAATACTTCACCGGCGCCGAGTTCATGACCCAGTGGGTTTCCGAGACGGGCAACCTCGGAGGACGGCTCAGCGTCGCGTGGGAGGTCCATCGTGACGATCCGAAGCGGCTGTTGGCCACCGAGCAGATGGTACACTCCCGCTTTAACGATGCGCAGACGCACCCCGAGTTCGAGCCGTGGGGCGAAATCTTCCCGCGGGTCGATCAAGCGGTGAACTTGCAGGTGACGCCGGCGGCAGCCCTTGAAGACGCGCAGCGGGTCGTCGAAGCGCTGCTGCGGGAAGTGCGTGCCGCGAATTGACCGGGTGGCGGAAAGATAAGGTAACGACGGAAGTGGCTCCGGTTGCGTGGGGCCGCTTCCTACGGGTAACGAGGTGACGGCCCATGTGGACGGACCGCGCAAAAGCACGCGTGCTCAGTGTTTGCCTGCTACTGGGGCTTGGGCTTACCGCAGCCGTGCCGGGTTCGGCAAGAATCACCGATGTCTTCGTCGTTCCCTTGAGCCATTTGGACATCGGGTTCACGGACACGCCCGCGGCCGTAGCCGACCTGTACCGCAAGGACATGGATCTGGTCCTCCGGATCCTCGACAACAATCCGCACATGCGTTGGAACGTCGAGTCCATCTGGCAGTTGGAGCAGTGGACCGAGGCCCATACGGACCCGGCGGACCGCGACCGCCTGGCGCGAGTGCTGGCCTCAGGAGCGCTGGGACTCAGTGCATCGTATGCCAACATGCACTCAAGCCTCATGACCGGTGAAGAAATGCTGCGCATGTTTTATCCGGCGCAACGCCTGCGTGAGGCCTTCGGCGTCTCCATCGAGACGGCCATCATGAACGACGTTCCCGGCTTTTCGGCTTACTTGCCCCAGGCGCTGGCGGAAAGCGGCGTGAAGTACCTCATCGCGGGGACGAACCTCGGATTTGGGGGCGGCACGAGCCTGGACCAGCACGAGATGCCCTTCTATTGGGTAGGACCCGACGGCAGCCGGGTACTCACGTGGGTCAGCCGGGACGGTTACCTGGAGGGAGTATTCCACTGGGACTTGCACCGGGACGACTCCCGGACCCTCCAGGAGAAGCTTCGGCAGCTGGAAGCGCGCGGATATCCCTACAACGCCGTTCTCGTCTTGGACGGTTACGGCGACAACGCCACCATTTCGCCGCTCCTGTCTCGCCACGAGCGCATCGCCCGCTGGAATAAGGTCCTGGACGATGTGACGATTCACTACGGCACCTTGGATGACTTCTTCCTACATATGGTGACCCACTACGGCGACACGTTTCCGGCCTACGGAGGCGACTGGGGCCGCACTTGGGAGACGACCCGCGTGTCCGGCCCGTGGCAGATGGCGCGCACGCGCGTCCTCCAACATACGCTGCCCGGGGTGGAGATGCTGGCTGCTTTCAGCCACCTTTGGGCCGGCAGCGACTATCCGTACGAAGCGCTCGATGCAGCGTGGCGCCGTATGCTCCTGTTGATGGAGCACACGGGCGGACCCGATACGGGCTGGCCCGAGTATATGACGCCCGAGGAAGTGGACGAGAGCAACGTATGGAAGGCCGGCTACGTGAAGGCGGCGGAGCAGCTCGCGGCCGACGTCGCCGCGGCGGCACTGGGGGCCCTCAGGGGAGGAAGCCCGGAGGGAGAGGGCCTGTACGTCTTGCTCTTCAATCCGCTCTCCTGGCCTCGCCGGGCGGTGGTGACGGTGCCCGCCGCAGCATGCGGCGGAGCGCTGGCAAGCGGCGCCGTCCGGGTCGTCGAGGCATCGACCGGTAAGGAAGGGCCCGCTTGGACCGTGGAGGAAGGCCTGGCCTTTTACACGGAGGACCTTCCGCCCGCGGGGGTTGCAGCCTACCGCCTGGAACCGGGCGAGACGGAATCCAGCCCGGTTGTAGCCACTGCCCTTGGACAGGAGGACGGGTGGGTTGTGCTGGAAAGCCCATGGTACCGGGTGGAGATCGACCGGGAGACCGGTTGGATCCGGAGTTTGTACGATCGCGAGCTGGACCGCGAGGCGGTGAACACGGCCAGCCGCTACGGTTTCAATGAGCTCGTGGCAGCCTACCACAATGACTACTTCCTCGGCGGCAGTCCGCACCGCATCCCGGCTTCCGTGGAAGCGGTGATCGATGTGAGCCGGCCCCATACGGTCGGCGTGCGTCTGGTGTACGCTGCGGGAAGCCCTCTCGCGTCGACCGAGATCCAAGTGGCGCAGGATGCCAAGCGGGTGGAGATTCACAACGTGCTCGATCGCTCGTCCATGGCGCACGTGCCATACACCCGTCATTCAGAACACGATTTCTTCGCCTTTCCCTTCGCGCTGCAGGCCCCGGGCCTTGACGTCCACTATCAGGGTGCCGCGGCGTTCCAGTCGGTGCGAGATACGCTACCGGGCGCCAACGCCAACAGCATCATCAGCCGCGCGGCGATCGACCTGCGCGACGGCCGGTGGGGCGTGACCGTGGCACACCGGGAGCCGTTCTCCTTCTCGGTCGGCAAGATCGGTTACCAAGGCAGCCTCTTTCTGCCGGGCGAAGCGACGCTCTTTGCCCATGTGGTGCAAAAGGCGGATGAAGGGATGACGAGCCAAGGCGTTGCGTCCTTCGACATCGAACCGGATGCGCCCGACCGTCTCCTGTTCAGCTTCGCCTTCACTACGTCGGACGGACCCTTCGACCCGGTGCAAGCGACCCGTTTCGGCCTCGAGTGGATTACCCCGGTGCTCCACGACACCGGCCCCGGTGAATCTAGTTTTTCCGGGAGCATCGTGCAGGTGGACGCACCGAACGTATTGGTGACGGCGCTCAAGCTGGCCGAGTCGGGCCAGCCCGGCCGTGTTGTGTTGCGCCTGCAAGAGGTTGCGGGCGAGGAGACCGTCGTCCAGGTAGACACGGCCTTTGCCGTAGCGGAAGCGGTGCGTGCGACGGCCGTCGAGCAGCCGACCGGCGTAACGTATCCCACACGGCCTTTGACGCTTACCATAAGACCTTACGAGACGGTGACGCTGCTCCTGCAAGCGGCCGCAGGAGGCACCGCCCCGGCGCACTGACGCCCTGTTCGTCATCGGGCCCGATTGTTCCGGATCTCCCGAAGCGCCGGCCGTCTCGTTCCGCATGTTGGGGGGCAGGCGGGCAATGGGCCGGCGGACACTCCCGCCCGCCCCTCCTCCGTGGACCCTTTCGCCTCCGTCAAGCAGTCCTAAGGGTGTACGAAGGGCGCTGAGACCCATCGCGACCAGCTGTAGGAGGCGCCGGGCTTGGAAGTCGTCATTCAAGACCTGCACAAACGCTACGGTAAAGTACACGCGCTGCGAGGGATCAACTTGCGCATCCGGGCGGGCATGTTCGGCCTCTTGGGACCCAACGGTGCTGGCAAGACCACGGTCATGTGCATCCTGGCCACGCGGATCCCCGAGACTTCAGGTACTGTCCACATCGGGCCCTTCAAACTCGACACGGAACCCCACAAAGTCCTGGAGATCCTCAGCTACCTTCCCCAAAGCGTTAACACGTACCGCAACACCTCGACCAACTGGCTAAGTGGCGCGTCAGGCAGCTTTTCGGCGGGGAGAGGGTGCGGCTCGCCTTGGGCATTGCGTTGCTCAACGACCCGGACTTGCTCCTACTCGATGAGCCGGCTGTCGATTTGGATCCGCACGAGCGCCGGCAGCTTTGGGACTTACTTCGCGTTATGAAGGGCGGCTGGATGAAGGGCGCATGCTGTGCGACGGTGCGGTGGATCGCCTGTTGGAACGGGCCGGTATGTCTGGGAAGTGGTGTTGGCTACTCACCGGAAGCCCGAGTGGCAGGCGCCGGTGCGGGTCCTATGGGGGCGGATGCGGGACGGCGCGTCGGTATGGCACGTGCTCGCACCGGCGTGCCCCGCGGCGGGCGTGGAGAGGGCCGAACCGACGCTGGACGATGTGTACCTGTGGCTCAGATGGCGGGAAACAGAGCCGGGCGCACACCTTCGAGGGCCAGCAAGTACTCTTTCAATTCCATTCCCGAGCTGAACCCGGTGAGGGAGCCGTCCTTGCCGATCACCCGG
>JAAYLA010000194.1 GCA_012522135.1 Bacillota bacterium
CGGCCGACTCCCCATGCGGCAGGCCGGCCTCACCGCCGCTCGAGAGGGGTGCGCGCTGTGATGTTGCGAGCAGTAAGCGGTGGGTTCTTCGGAGGTTCGGCGAGAGCTCGCCGCAAAAGAAGACTTCTTTGGGCCTTGGCCGTGCTCGTGGCGCCGCTGGTCTGCATCACGCTCGCAGGAGGCGCCGCAGACAATGTCCACCTGCCGTGGGGTTATCAACAGCTGAACATCGGTCCGCTGGCACCTTGGGAATTCAACTTCGACATGATGGAGCCGCTGATCGCAAGCTCCCTGGATCGCAACACGGCGAACGCGAACCTGGTCCAGGTGGGTCAGTTCGGGCAAGACAACCGGGTCACCATTTTCCAGGTGGGCTTCGACGATATCGCCCGGGTCATTCAAGCAGGTCTGAGCAACGTGGTAGTCGGCGTGCAGGACGGATACGAACACCGTGTGCTAGTCGGTCAGTTTGGCAGTGAAAACAGCGCCTTCACCTGGCAGGAGAAAAACACGACCGCCATCGTGTTGTTGCAACTCGGCGATCAGAACGCAGTTACGTTGTGGCCGGGTGTAGGCTTAAGAATCAACATTATGCAGCTGGGAAAGTAGTGCGGCGTCGAACCACGGGCGCCCGGTAAGACCCCGTGTACCCACACATGCCACGGAAGGGTGAGATGAAATCATGCGCAACGCACGGATGCCTGAAAAGGTCGTCTACCTCCTCATTCTCATAGCGGCCATATTTGTAGCTGGCCTTCCCGCCCTAGGCCAGGGTTACACCGAGGCCGAAAGGGAAGCGCTCTTTTGGGCGTCGCATCAGTTCGCCCAAGAGAAGTCGGCGCTCCCCAGGCGTGTCGTCGGACTGTTTACGACGACGGTAGGCACGGACGGCGGTGCCCCCGTGAACTGGGGCGGGAAGGTCGAGGCCGCTCTCACGAACGGGATTTGGGTGTCGGTAGAAGCGATGTACCTTGCTGACGACGGGGTGGACGGCTTTGCCTCCGTCAAACTGTACCCCGGTGATCGGCGCACCGTGCCCGTCTACCTCGGATTCGGCACGGGATTGGGTAAGGCCTTCGACTACCAGCTCTTTGCAGGAGTCGAGCTCGTGAAACGGTTCTACGTTGAAGTGAAGTACGTGAATACCGGTGGAACCTTTAAGGAAGGCACTCCGTATCTGGCGGCCGGTTTCACTCTATCCTTCTGAAAGCTGAGGTGAGCGTCGATGCGCAAGTTCGCAGTGATTCTTTCCGCCGCATTGATCTTGCTGCTGATCATACCCGGCGCTGCCGGGGCGGCAAACTTCACCATGTCCTACAGCTTCAAGATCTTCGGTAACCCAAACGCACGGCAGGTCGCACTCAATTTGGCGGAAAAGCAGGCAAGCCTGGCTAAGGGCGAGCAGACCGAACTCGAGATGTTCGTGGAAGGTCTCAAGCGCCGTCTGATGAGCGAAGTGTACCGTCAGATCCTCGACGACATCTTTAGCCCCGACGGTCCGCCCGAGCAAGGGGAGTACTTCGCCGGCAACTTGGTCATCACGGTCCGCACGGACGAAGAGGGCAACACGGTGATCATCGTCGAGGATACCGTCACGGGTGAGATCAGCATCATCGAGCTGAGCGAATACATGGGCGAGGGATGGTTCTGACGCCGCAAAGCTGAAGGATAGCCGAGGCCGCGTCACTACGGAGGGGGACAAGGAATGCAATACGTACTGGTTGCGCTGTTGCTGCTGGGTCTTGCAGGAGGGGGCGGAGCTACGGGGACGGTAGACCCCGCCACGGTAGACACGCACGAATACATGGAGGCTATCTTGGCAAGTCCCGAAAGCGTGCTCGTCTCGGAGGCAAACGTCACCACGGCGACCCAACTGCTCATGGCCTTGCCGGAACGGGAGCACAAGCCCGCCGTCGCGGTATACGTGATCGAAGACAAGACGGGCCAGAACAAAGTGGAAGGCGGAGCCGTCTCCCGGGTGGTCAGCCAAGGTGCGACGGAGATGCTCATCAGCGCCCTGATGCGGTCCCGGCAATTCGTCGTGCTCGACCGGGTGCGCTTCAACGAAGTGATCCAAGAGCAAAATCTGCAGACGAGCGGCCGCCTTCTGCCCGGCGCGGGACCCGAGATCGGAAAGATGATCGGCGCCGATTACATCCTGAGCGGCGCAGTGACGGAGTACCAGGTGGATAAGGAAACGGGAGGCCTGGGGTTGGTCATCGCGGGAAAGGGCGGCTCGACGGAGTACGCCCGGGCTACTACGGCCATCGACCTGCGGCTCACCGACGTGACGACGGGCGAGGTGGTCTGGGCCGAGAGCCTGCGCGGAGAGATCCTGGGCGAGCAGGTGGGGTTCCAAGTCTTCTCGTTCCTCGGAAAGAACATCGTGGAGTTTGAGACGGGAGAAGGCATGCAGGAAGTCGTCAATCTGGTGCTGCGCACCTTGCTGGAAGAAGCGGTGTTCAAGCTGGTGCAGCACTTGGACCAGCTCTAAAGCCAAGCACATCACGGCAATGATCCGGACGGCGAGTCTAGGGAGGGATTCGCCGTCTTTTTTGTTTCGGGTGGGATGGATCGGGCTTCCTGGCGTCGAACTGAATCCGCAAGCGGCGGATAATAGGCGACGGGCAAGGCTTGCCGCGGCGCGGCCGTTGCTTGCGAGACGTGAGCCCACAAGGGTAGGGAAGCCAGGGAGGGAGCCTTATGGAATTCGCTTTTTCGGTGATGCGAACGAAACGTTTCGGCCGAGTTGTTGCCTCCGCAGCGGCGTGCGTGCTCGTCATGGGCCTTTCCTGGACGGCGGGCGCGGTCGAGAGGGCGCTTACCGGGCCAGCGGCCGGCACGATCGGTTTGCCGCAGCCGCTCTTCGGAGGAATCCTGCTTGACCTCGTGGACGACATCAACCGCTGGTTGGCCACTTCCGCTCAAGTCGCCCAACACGCCAAACGGTTGCAGCCGGCGGAAGGGGAGCTCGGCGCGGCGTCTCTGGCAATTCAGTGGGGCGAGGACCAGTTTCTCTCGCTACGGCAGGAGTCTGCAGGGAGCGCAGTGGCCGTGGCGCTACAGGTCGGCTCCTATAATCACGCCGACATCTACCAGTACGGCGCGGGCGACATGGTCGCCGTCAGCGTCCAATGGGGAGTTGACAACAGGCTGGAACTTGTCCAAACGGGCGGCAACCACACAGCCGTTGCGCTCCAATTCGGCCAAGGCAACCGTGCTCTGCTCCGGCAATCGTCTTTCTAAACGTTCGTTCCCACGATTATGCCGCACCTGGGGGAGCCGGTCGCAAGACTGAGAAACGACGCCGGCCGGCTCCTTCGACCCCATTCTGATTCTTGAAGTGCTCCCCGCTACCATGCCCTGATGGCGAACAGGACCTGACTACCCGCTCCGTGCACGCACAGTGGGATCCAAGGAGGAGATCTTGGCCCGGTAGTGAATAACGCTTTCGTGTGACTTTATGCTAGAAAAAAATCTAATCACAAAGCGGGGATTTACGGTTGGATGAGAAGGCTGCCCTAATCCGCCTCATCCAGCGCCTTGAGCGAGAGTTTACTCCTTCCGAGAGGCGGGTGGCACGTTACGTCCTGGAGCGCCGGAGCCTGGAAAACGACAGTTCCGTCCGCGGGGTCGCCGAGGCTGCACAAGTGAGCGAGGCGACGGTGACTCGTTTCTGCAAGCGACTAGGTCTGAAAGGCTTTAAAGAACTGAGGAATGTGTTGTCCGCGTGGACGGTGGACCCGGCTTCCCATCTTTCCGTCGCCATCGAAGCGGACGACGACTTGCATGACGTGATGGAGAAAACTTGGCAGGCCTTCCGGGCGACGGTAGAAGATACAGGACGCATGCTCGATCCGGAAGAGCTCGAGCGGGCCGCCGCCGCGATCGCCGGGGCCGGCAGGGTGGAGTTTTTCGCCGGCGGCGCCTCGGGTTACTTGGCGCGCCATGCGGCGGTCCGCCTTATGGCCTTGGGGATCCCATGCACCGTCCACGACGTGTTTGTCGCCCAACTTGCCTCGGCCAAGATGCTGCGGCCGGGCGATGTGGCTTTCCTGGTGTCCCACAGCGGAGAAAACCCCGATATCTTGCGCTTGACACGTACAGCGGAGGAGCACGGCGCTACGGTGATCGTGCTGACCAGCAACCGCAGGTCCCGCCTGGCGAGACGGGCCGACATCACACTGGTTACCACGGGATGGGATTTAGTGCCCGCTACCGAGGCCGGACCGTCGAGGCTATCGCAGTTCCTCGGTCTGGAAGCCGTAGTGAACGCGGTCACCTGGTATCTGCAGACGCGAGCGTGCGGTTTCGGTGCAGCTGCGGAGTGACACTGAGCTCGTGGCCGCCGAGCGGGGCGCGGCCGTGCGTGCCGGCCCAGGCTGCCACGGAGCGGGGTCGCGCATGCCGGCGCCGGCTGCGGCCGCGAAGGGTCCGGCCCGTTGTTTGCCGGGACGCGTTTTGGCAGGGCCGTTCCAACTTGCTTTTGGGCCACCGGTGACCTGACGCCGTATCACTCCTTGAACCGGA
>JAAYLA010000195.1 GCA_012522135.1 Bacillota bacterium
CCTTTCATCTGTAGTAGTGCCGGCGCACGTCGTCCCCGATCAAAAGCCACGTGAGGGCCGCCACCACAAGATCGTCAAGCCAGCCGATCACGGGAATGAGCCCTCCGGGCAGAAAGTCCAAAGGCAGGAGGATGTATAAGGCGGCTAGGAGCAGGATCAATTTTGACCGCGTCGGCGTGTACGGATCGGATAAAAACCGCCTCAAGGCTGCCAGAATGCCTCTCCTCGGCTCGGGCTCGCCCCGCGCGCGCCCTTTAAACCGTCCCCGCACACGCTGACTGTCGTCTGTCCGCCGGTTGAGATCGCTGTGGCAGTACGGGCAGCGGCTTACCTCCCCCACCTCGGCCAAGCACTTTGGACACCGCATGCACTCGACTCCCTTTTCCCAGCCTGCGGCCTACTACCCCGTCTTTTCAATAACCTGCAGCGAATAGTCCGTCGCGCTCGTGAGGACGAACCGCACGCGGTACGCCCCGAAGTAATTGTACTCTATCCCCACGGGTTCGTCATCGGTGACGATCAGATTGCCGGACTTGAGCAGAGGCTCGCCCGGTTCCAGGCCTAAGCTGTGAGCCAGCGACTCGTCCGCCGGAACCACTTCGATGCTGCGTTCGACAAAGCGCGTCCTGCCGGGAATTTCGAGCCCGAGCGCCTGCCGCAGAGGCTTTTCGCTCTCCATAACCTCTGTATCGACGGTCAACACCTGATTGGTGACGATCTGGTTGACGAAGAACGGCTCGTTATCAACGAGACGCAGGCGGGTCAAGATGAGCAGGGGCGTATCGGGCGCGACACGCAACGCCTGCGCCAACTCGCTGTTTACCGCCCGGACGACGCCGAGCTGATTGACGCCGACGTGGCGTCCTGCGCTCGCCAGGGCCTGCGTCAGGCCGCGGCTCGAATCGGGGACGACCACGTCGACACCTAACCGCCGTTGCATGGTGCGAGCGTATTGCTTGCGCAGCTCCATCAGGGAGAGCTTGGCCTCGGACAAAATCGTCCGCACGTAACGAGCCGTGGTTCCGGCCTCCCTGGCGATCTCATCGATGGTTAGGAACGGATCTCGCCGGGCCAACGTCAAGATGAGATCCTTCTTTGTTTCCGGCTTCTCCACGCCGTAACTGTGCAGACTCGACTCGGATGCAGACATAGTGAGGCTAGCTCCCTACTTTCCATAGAAAATTGCCAGAACAGGGCGAGTTCAACCCGCCTCGCCCTATTCCTTGTATATTTCTCGCCCGAGACGAGTATTTCCTCTTATTGGAGTAGGCCCTGGTGCCCTTGATGGGAGCTGGAATACAGGCGCCGGTAGAGCCTGTAAGCTTGCACAACCCGCCGCACGTACTCCCGGGTCTCGCCGTACGGAATCGCCTCCACCTCGCGCAGGGCGCCGCTCCAGACGCCGGTTTCGAGCCACCCTTGCACCGTTCCGGGCCCTGCGTTGTAGGCTGCCAGGGAGACGGCAACCCTCCCGTGGAAGTGGTCGAGCAAGAAACGAAAATACCAGGCGGCTATGGTGACGTTCACGGTCGGATCGTCCAGCTCATCGAGGCCAAAGTCCGGTAGCGGGATGTTCTCAGCCGCCCATGTTGCCGTATCGGGCATGATCTGCATCAGCCCGCGCGCCCCCCGGGGCGAGACCGCTTCAGGGTTGTAGCGGCTTTCCGTACGCATGATCGCCGCCAGCAGCAGGGGATCCAACTCATACGCCGCGGCCGCGTTCTCGACGATCCCGGCGTAGGGAAAAGGATAAAAAAGGCGCAGAGCGGGGCGCCACGACGTGAGCGCGCACGCGACGAGCACAACGGCCCAAAAGACATGCCGCACGGCCTTACCCATCCGCTTCTCTCCTATCGATTTCTCCGCCCATTCCCTCCTATGCGAGAGGCGACGGAAAACTGAACCGCGGGCTGCTTTTTCAGGACCCTTTTTCCTCGGCCCGCAGCGTCAAAGCCTGTATCACGCACTCGGCCGAGGCTTCGTTCGTCGCTAGCGGCACGTTGTGCACGTCGCAGACGCGAAGCAAGGCCGTGATGTCCGGTTCGTGCGGCTGGGCCGTCAGCGGATCGCGGAAAAACAGCACCGCCTGCACTTCCCCGGAAGCCACCATAGCACCGATCTGCTGGTCGCCGCCGTAGGGTCCCGACAACATCCGCTCGACGGTCAAGCCCGTCGCCTCGTGGATACGCTGTCCGGTCGTGCCCGTAGCCACGAGCTCGCAGGTGCTGAGAAAGTCGACGTGTCTACGGCAAAACTTGACAATCTCGTCCTTCATCTTGTCATGGGCGATCAAGGCCAGTTTCATGCTCTGCACTCCATTTCTGCCATAGCCTTACGACTTGCCGGCGGGTTTCTTCGAGGCTGCCGGAGTTGTCGATGACGTGTTCCGCCCGGCGAGCCTTTTCCTCCAGTGGCAGCTGAGCGCGAATCCGTTGCCTCGCTTCCTCCTCCCGCAGGCCGTCGCGTGCCATCAAGCGTTCCAACTGCACTTCGGGACGTACATACACCACTACCGATTCGTCGATCGTGTCGAGGAAAAGGCCCGTCTCAAAAAGCAGCGGAATGTCCAGGATGATGACGGAGGCGCCGGCTTTGATTGCCCTGTCCAGCTCCTGAGCCATATGCCGGTAGATCAGCGGGTGCGTGATCGAGTCCAGACGCCGGCGCGCTTCGTGATCGCCGAATATGATGCGGCCGAGCAGTTTCCGGTTCAGTGTGCCGTCCGCAAGCAGCACGTCCTTGCCGAACTCCTCCACGATGCGAGCCAAGCCGTCGCTGCCGGGCGCAACGACGTGACGCGCGGCGACATCCGCGTCAATGATCACCGACCCAAGTTCTCCGAGCATCCGCGAAACGGTGGATTTCCCGGACGCGATGCCGCCTGTCAACCCGACGATGCGCTGCCTCACCTTACCACCTCTGACACCGGGGGCAATACGTCGTTCCCCGTCCCGCGACGCGCATG
The DNA here is from genome assembly GCA_012522135.1 of Bacillota bacterium. Classification (GTDB taxonomy): domain Bacteria; phylum Bacillota; class Limnochordia; order DTU080; family JAAYLA01; genus JAAYLA01. The sequence continues at coordinate 2,966 of JAAYLA010000195.1, forward strand.
CGCTCGAGGACCGCACCGCACCGCACGCAAGGAGCGCCGTGCCGGCCGTATACCTGCAGGCGCTCACGGTACGTGCCCGGCGCGCCATCGCCTTGGACGTAATTCCGGATGGTCGTCCCCCCGAATCGGACTGCTTCGCTCAAGACGTCTTCGACGGCACGGTGCAAGCGCCCAACCTCTTCGTCCGTCAACGTACAGGCCGGGCGATCCGGTCGGATACCGGCGCGAAAAAGTGCCTCGTCGGCGTAAATGTTCCCGAGTCCCGCGACGCGCTTTTGGTCGAGCAAGGCACCTTTCACACTGCCCTGTCCCCGCAGCGCCCGGCGCAGCGCCCGTGGCGTGAAAGCGTCCGTGAGCGGCTCCGGCCCTAGCTGAAGGATCCCCTCCAGTTCGCCCCGGTCCTCGACCAGCCGTACGCGGCCGAACTTTCGTATATCGCTGAACCGCAGCTCGCGTCCGTCATCGAGAAAGAAACGGATACGGCAGTGAGGATCCGGAGGTTGTCCGCCGTCGAGCACCACTGCTCGCCCCGTCATGCGCAAATGCATCAGGAAAAAGCGACCGGAGGCGAGGCGAAAGACCAAGTACTTGCCATAGCGTTCCACCGCGGCAAATCGCTCGCCTACCAGGCTGCTGCGAAAACGGCCCGGTTCCAACCCTTCCACCGCGCCTGGGAACAGCACTTCGACGCCGGTAATCGTCCTACCTACCAGTTTCGGAGTAAGGCTGCGCCGGACAGTCTCCACCTCGGGCAGCTCGGGCATGCAACATTCGCTCCTTAAATGTAATCTTGCTCCGCCGGCCGTCCCGGCACTTCTTCGTGGCCGGAGCAGGTAACTCCTCGCAGCCAGACCTTCCTTTCCCCTTACCTGGCACGAGCCGCCTGCCCTGCCGAAAAGAACCGAAAGGATGTTCGCTTATGCTCCAGAATGAGTCACCGTAGAGACGGGACATTGCCTGATACGCTTACAGAAAGGAGCATCTTACGTGAGTGCCAAGAGACGGAGCGTGAAAATCGTGTTCGTTCTCCTTTGCGTCTTGCTTCTCGGCCCTGCCACACCGCCTCTGCGCGCCGCCTTGGGCGATGCGCGCGGACACTGGGCGAGCGCGGCTATCGAAGCCCTCGCAGCGCGGGGTCTGTTTGAGGGCAATCCGGAGAACCAATTCGATCCCGAAGGAACCATTACCCGCGGCGAGTTTGCCGAGATCCTCGCAGAGGTATTTGCCGCTGTACCGGAGGAGGCGGCCTTTGCGGAAGCGCCGGCCGACCAACCCGTGACACGAGCCGAGGCTGCGGTGATGGTGGCGCGCCTGCTCGGTGTCAGCGACTTGGCTTGGTTCTCCGCTGGGGCGCCGGCCTACTTCGACGACTTGAGTCCCGATCACTGGGCGTATCCTGCGGCACAGGCGCTGAAGGCCGTAGGCGTGCTGCCTCCTTTCGTCGGCTACCGCTTTGACCCGGCGGCCCAGCTGACACGGGCGGAGGCGGCTTGGCTTGCGTATCAAGGGGGGCGTCTCGCAAGAGAAAACGGCACGATCACTTTCGTTGACGTGCCGACCGGCCGGATCACTCTCGAAACGGAGCAAGGCCGCATTCGAGACGTGCGCGCCGAACCCGACACCGTGATCGTGCGGCACGACGCACTCGAATCCTTGGATGGACTGGGCGCAGGCGACCGCGTGTTCATTGTGTCGGACCGCTTCGGCACGCCGAAGCTTATCGTGGCGTCCGCGGAATCGGCGGCTGCACCGGAGGATTTGACCGAACGCTTGGCGACCCTCATCCTCGATGTCTTCACGGTCGAGGAATTACAACAAATGATCGCGGGCGACTGGAGCGTTGCTACCGACGGCTTGCAGCGCGAGGTGCGGGAACGGCTCGCCGCAGCCGGCATCACCGATGCGGAATCCGAAGCCCTGTTGAACGGCGACTGGCAGAGTCTGCAGCAGTCGGTCGTGGAGAGAGTGCAGACCGAGTTGACGGAACGGTTTAGTATCTCGGAGGAACTGGCGGACGCCTTGCTTCAGGGCGACTGGAACGCGGTACGGGAACGGGCACAGCTGGAAGTCGCGCAGCATGTCCTCAACCTGCTTCTGGCAAACACCGATAATCCGGCCCGGGCCTGACCCGGCTCGGTGGCTTCGGGTTCGGATCCCGCGTCGCCTGGCGGATCAAGAGCGGGTGCCCAACGTGACGACCATTCCTGTCGGATCCCAACTGATCGGCACGCCGAATAACGCGGCGAGCCGGTCATGGGGCAGGTACAGCGCCCCGTCGATTGTGCGGCCGCCGAAGACGGGGCGCCCTGCGACGTACACGACTTCTCGATCCGTGTCGATTTCGACGTCGAAACCGTATAGTTGGGCAAAATCGGCTACGGGAAGTAGAACCCAGGAGTGCTCCCGGTACGCCCGCCAAGGCAAAAACGTGTCGCCGTAGCGCACACGGGTAAACCGGAACCGGACGCCGGGCGTGCCGTCGGGTCCAACCGTCTGCTCCAGGGCCAAACCGAGGGCAGACGCCAACGTCTCGGGATCGAAGAAACGCTCTCCGTCCACTTCCGCCGCACGGCTTAAGTCGAGTTCTTCAGGCCACGTCGTCACGTCGGCGTCCCCGGTGCCGAGGACGCTCTGCAAGGCACGGAGCAAGCGATCGGCGGAGACGTACTCCCGCGCGCCGATGCGAAACCCCGCGCCGGCCAACGTTTGATCGCCGAGGACAACCGTCAGCTCGGTAGGCAAGAGGACGAGCTGTCCGCTCGCCTGTTGCAACAGCATTTTGATGCCGCTTGGCGAGACGCGGTCGGTATCGATATGCCGGGCGGCCAGTAACCCGACGACGTCGGAAGGCTCAAGGTCTCTGACGCGGTAGATGTCCCGGTGAACGCGGAGCATGATCCTGCCGGTGAGGGCATCCGTGTGGACTTCGACGGGTTCGTATACAAACGTCACGGGTGTCCCGATGCCGACGATCGAAGCCAGCTCTTCCACGTCTTCGTTGTACATCCGAATGCACCCGGCCGACGAGGCGGTGCCGATCGATTCCGGCCGGTTCGTTCCGTGTATCCCGTAACCCGGCCATCCCAATCCGAGCCAGCGGGTACCCACGGGGTTGTCCGGGCCGGGCGGAATCGGCTGCAGACCCCGCAGGTACCAGTCGGGCGGGTAGTACGTCGGGTGGGCGACGCTGTTGATGATCTCTGTCGTACCGAGCCGGGAAGGCGAGACCACGCTGCCCACGCCGATCGGATACGTCTTCACTTTTATCCCGTCACGGTAAAGGTGCAGCTCGCGAGCGGGGATATTGATGATGATCTCGTAGCCGTTCGCATCCGCGCGGACGTCCGCGACGGCGTGCGTAGGACCGGCTGCCAGTGCCACTAGGAAAGTCCCCAGCAAGGCAGCGAGAACGATGGGCGGACCAAAGGCGCGCCGCGTGAACCTTATCATACCGCCTCACCTGCCCTTTCATCTTGTCAATCTGCCCGGGCTGTGGTAAGATAATGTTTGTCAGCCGCAGCACACGCCGGAGTGGCGGAATCGGCAGACGCGACGGACTCAAAATCCGTTGAGGTTCACCCCTCGTGTGGGTTCAAGTCCCACCTCCGGCACCACCAGATGCAAGAGCCCGCCGTACGGCAGGCTCTTTTCCTTTTTCTTCGCTACTTCTTCCGGCAGTCCTCGCCTCGGCCCTTCTAGGCCAGCACCTGCTCCACGGTCCGGTACGGGAGGCTGTGGGCCTCCGCCACGGCCGGGTGGGTGACCTCTCCCAAACAGACGTTGACGCCCCGTGCCAAGGAAGGATTCTCCAGCGCAGCGCGCCGGTAGCCTTTATTCGCGAGTTCCAATATGTAAGGCAAGGTCACGTTCGTCAGGCCGAACGTGGACGTGCGCGGCACCGCCCCGGGGATGTTGGGGACGGCGTAGTGGATCACTCCGTGCTTGACGAACGTCGGTTCGGTATGGGTGGTCACCCGGTCAATCGTCTCGATGCAGCCGCCTTGGTCGACCGCCACGTCGATGATGACGGACCCCGCCTTCATCGTGGCCACCATGTCTTCAGTCACGAGCCTGGGCGTGCGCGCACCCGGGATCAACACGGCGCCCACCAGCAGGTCCGCGGTGCGTACGGCCCGGGCGATCTCGTAGCGGTTGGACATGCGCGTTTGAAAGCGACCTTGCAGGATATCCTCCAAGTAACGCAGGCGCTCCACGTTATTGTCGATGATTGTCACGTGTGCCCCCATGCCCAGAGCTACCTTCGCGGACTGGGTTCCTACGGTACCGCCACCGACGATGACAACCTGCGCCGGTTCGACGCCCGGAATACCTCCCAAGAGCACGCCGGCACCGCCTCGCACCCGTTCCAGGAAGGACGCGCCGATTTGAATGGCCATACGCCCGGCCACTTCGCTCATCGGCATCAGGAGCGGCAGCTGTCCTGTCGGAAGTTGCACCGTTTCGTAGGCGATGCCGACGACGCCTTTGTCGAGCAGCCCCTGGGTGAGCTCGCGGTCCGGAGCGAGGTGCAAGTACGCGAAGAGCACCTGGCCCTCACGCAACATCTCGATCTCGTGGGGCAACGGCTCCTTTACCTTCACCACGAGTTCCGCGCTCGCGTAAACATCCGCGGGCGATCCGACGATGCGCCCGCCCACGGCCGCGTACTCCTCGTCTGCAATTCCGCTTCCCAGGCCGGCGCCCGCCTCGATCAATACCTCGTGACCGTGGCGCACCAACTCCTCCACCACGGCGGGCGTCGCGGCCACCCGGTGCTCGCTCTCTTTCACCTCTTTTGGGACCCCTACGATCATGGCCTCCGCTCCTCTTCTGTGGCGCTGTTCAAAGTAACGGTTTGGACCTGCAAGGAATTTGTCGCTCCCGGCGCTTGCGCTCTGGTGCCGGCGACGATCGCCACGATATCGCCCACCTCGACCGCACCCTTTGCCACGGCCGTGGCAATACACGACTCCACCGTGGCCTCGAGCGAACTTTCCCTCGGGACGACGAAGGGATGGACGCCCCAGGACAAAGTGAGCTGCCGTGCCACTTGCTCGCTCGGCGTGAAGGCCAAGATCGGCATGTGCGGACGGTACTTGGATATGAGACGCGCCGTCGCACCGGAGCGGGTAATGCTCATGATCGCCTTCACTCCGAGATACTGGGCGGCATCGGACGTGGCCAGGGCGATCGCCTCGGCGACGGACTCTCCTACCCGGGCCCGCAGGTGCGCGAGGTGCGTCGAGTAGTCCGCTACCTCTTCCGCACGGCGGGCGATGCGGTCCATTACCCGAACAACGCGCGCCGGATGGACGCCGACCGCCGTCTCACCCGAAAGCATGATCGCATCGGAACCCTCGAATATCGCGTTGCAGACGTCCGTCACCTCGGCCCGTGTCGGCCTTGGGCTGCGCACCATGGAATCGAGCATTTGGGTAGCCGTAATGACGACCTTTCCCTTGCGGTTGCACTTGGTAATTATTTGCTTTTGGACGATCGGCACGTCTTCCGGCGGCATCTCAACGCCGAGGTCGCCGCGGGCTACCATGACACCGTCCGCCGCATCGATAATCTCGTCGACGTTGGCCACGCCTTCGGCATTTTCAATCTTGGCGATGACGGCCTGGTGTCCACCGAGGTCCGCGATGAGCTGTTTCACCGCATCTACATGCTCCGCCCTGCGGACAAAAGAGGCCGCGATGAAATCGACCCCTTGTTCGACGGCAAAGCGGACGTGCTCTTTGTCGGTGTCGGTCAGGGGCGGCAGGTCGACGGAGACGCCCGGCAAACTCACACCTTTGCGCGACTTCAAGATCCCACCCAAGACGACCCGGCATTCCAACCGGTCGGCCTTCACTTCCTCGACGACGAGCTCGATCAGGCCGTCGTCGAGGTAGATCGTAGCTCCGGGCCGGACGGCGGTGAGCAGGTCCGGATATCCGACGTAGACGAGGTCCGGGCCCGCAGCATCCTTGTCAGACGTGAGAGTAAGCCGATCGCCCTCGTTTAGATCGATCGCTCCGGACGGTACGTCGCCGATACGTATCTTCGGTCCTTGAATGTCGACGAGAATGCCTACCGGCCGTCCTAGCCGCTCGCTGACGCCGCGGATGTTGCGAATGCGGGCCGCATGCTCCTCCCGCGAACCGTGGGAGAAGTTCAAGCGGGCCACGTTCATCCCAGCCGTGACGAGCTGCTCGAGGACCGTGACCGACTCCGACGCCGGACCGATGGTACAGACGATCTTCGTACTCCGCAATCATATCCCTCCGTGCCCGCTCGGTCAGACCACGGCCGTGAGCAAACTGGCTAGCTCGTAATATTCCCGGTCGATCGGCTTGGGCTTGCCGATGGCGTCTTCCAAGGGCACGTCCACGACACGGTTTTGCTGTATTCCCACCATGCGACCGCTCACGCCCCGTGCCAGTAGCCGAACGGCCGCCTCGCCGAGCCGGGAGGCGAGCAGGCGGTCGCTGGCGGTGGGACTGCCGCCCCTTTGCAAATGGCCCAAAATCGTGACGCGGGTCTCGTGGTGCGAGTGCTCACTGATGTATTGGGCCACCCTAAAGCCTGCCGATTCTTCGTAGCGGCGGGTCGAACTCGGCACACCGCCTACACCTTCCGCTACGATCACGATGCTGTGCGCCTTGCCGGCCTTATGTACCTGGTCGATCTTTGCTACCAAGTTGTCGAGGTCCTCGGGAATCTCCGGAATCAGGATGGCCTCGGCACCTACGGCCAGTCCCGAGTACAGCGCTATGTAACCAGAATTGCGCCCCATGACCTCGACGACGTAGACACGGTCATGGCTGTACGCGGTATCACGCAGTTGGTTCACGGCGTGAATCACGGTGTTGAGTGCCGTATCGAACCCGATGGACACGTCGGTGCACGCGATGTCGTTATCGATGGTGCCCGGTATTCCGACGGTCGGCATGCCCTCCCGGTCAAGCGCCAACGCGCCCGCGAAGGAACCGTCGCCGCCGATCACGACAAGGCCCTCAATCCCGGCACGACGCAGATGCTCAATCGCCTGCGCTCGGCCCTCCCGCGTCATGAACTCGTGCGAACGGGCGCTGCGCAGGAGCGTGCCGCCCCGGTGGAGGTTTTCATCGAGCACCCGCTGGGAGAACTCGACGAAACTGCCCCGCATGAGACCGTCGTACCCGCGTTCTACACCGATGACTTCGAAGTTGAGCGCAGTCCCACACAGAACGACGGACCGGATGGCCGCGTTCATGCCGGGCGCATCGCCGCCGCTCGTCAATACCGCGATACGTCTTCTGTTTTGCGTCAATCCGTGTGCACCTCTTCCTCGCCCGGGGCCTCGGCTTCGGCACGGGCCTCCTCCAGCCGGACCAGCTCGTCCTCGGTTCGCACCGTGTAAGCCCCGATCTTGCGATACTTCTCATGGCGGGCGGAGAGCAGTTCGTCCTTGCTCAGGCCGTCGAGAGCGGACAAGTGACGCACGATGGCCTCTTTCATGGCGGCCGCCACCTTCTCGGGATCGCGGTGGGCGCCTCCCAATGGCTCCGGAATCACCTCGTCCACGATGCCGAACTCGGCCAGGTCTGCCGCAGTCAGGCGCAGCAACTTCGCCGCCTCGGCCGCCCGCGAGGTGTCACGCCAAAGGATCTGGGCGCACATCTCGGGCGAAATCACGGAATACCATGCGTTCTCGAGCATCAACACCCGGTCGCCCACGCCGATGGCCAATGCTCCGCCGCTGCCTCCTTCCCCTGTTATGACACAGATGGTCGGCACGGTCAGCGCGGACATACACCTTATGCTCTCGGCGATGAGCACTCCTTGTCCTCGCTCTTCCGCCTCGATACCCGGATAGGCACCGACGACGTCGATGAGGCTGATGACCGGCCTGTTGAACTTCTCGGCCTGCTTCATGAGGCGCATCGCCTTGCGGTATCCTTCCGGATGCGGGAGCCCGAAATTGCGGCGGATATTCTCTTTCGTGCTTCTGCCTTTTTGGGGGCCTATTACGGTAACGGGCCGGCCGTCGAGGAGGGCTATGCCCCCGACCATCGCGGCGTCCTCCCGCACGGCCCGGTCTCCGTGAAGCTCGAAAAACTCGTCAAAGATGAGCCCGATGTAGTCGAGCGTAGTCGGACGCTCTTTGTGGCGCGCGATCATCACGCGCTGCCACGGAGTGAGCGAGGCATATATTTGACGTCTCAGCGACTCGGCCTTTCGTTCCAAGGTGGCGATCTCGTCGGATAGATCGATTCCTTCCTTCACGGTAAAGGCCTGCAGCTCTTCGATGCGCCTTTCCAGCTCGACCAGGGGCTTCTCCCACTCAAAGACGCCGTTCAATATGGGTTGTCACCTCTAGCGAAGGCCTACGAACCGAACGAAGCGTTGATGATCTCGGCCGCCTCTTCAATCTCCGATTCAGGCACAAGAATTTCCACGTTGGCTGCTTCACCCATATGAGGCACCCCGATCGGACGCAGGCTCGCCATAATCCCCTCTGCTTCGAGGATCTCGCGGAGCATCTCGGCGACGGGGCGGTTGGGTGCGATGTACACTACTGTCCACACGGCATGCGGCCTCCTCGTTCGCGGCAATCCTCATGCATGTTTTCCGTACATCGCCAAACCATTATACCACACAGTCTCGGGGCTACGAACCACTGGTCACAAGGCCGTGCTTCGTCCAAATCTCAGCTTTGCCACGCACTTTGATGGCCGACGTATGCTCCGTGAACTGGGCGATCATCACTTCGCCGGCATCGAGCTTCTCCGTATGGTGAAACCGCGTGTCTTTGCCCCGGGTAAGTCCAATAATGGTCACGCCGTCCTCCAGCGCCTTCACGACCACGTAATCCGCATCGTGCAGGTGTTCCATGCCACAAACACCCCCTACGCCCTTGGTCCCGTCGATTTTCGGTAGGCAAGCCGGCAGTTCCTTCTTTACGTAACGTACGACGGACGGGGCAGAAGAATAATGCGCCGCGCCCGCCCATAACGTAAAGGAGGATGCACAAAAAGCGGGTGATGTGCCACGCTTGCCTTCGCTGGTGAACTCCTCTTGGCTTTTTTCACGAGTCTTGGCGTGGTACTCGGGGCGTCCCTCGTGGGCTCTTTGGCGACACTTTTCACCACCGGCTCGCCCCTCCACACCATGTACACGCTAGCGAAGTCAGTGAAACTCTGGGCCGTAGTCGTTGCCATGGGTGGGACGTTTCCAACTATTCGCGCACTGGAATCGGGCCTCGCGGGAGGTGAGGTCGCCACGCTGGCGCGGCAAGTGGCCATCATCGTTGCGGGGCTGGCGGGCGCTACGTGCGGCTACTCGCTCGTCACGGCGATCACGGGGGGAGAGTGATGATCCGGGCGGTCAGTCAAAGAACGCTCCTCGCATGCTGTGCGTGCCTGGCCCTCGGCATACTGGGAGGGGCCTCCGGTGCCGTCGTGCTGCTTGGCCAGGAAGTCGACCGCCTTACCCTGGACGTCGCGGCCTTGCTGGACGAGATCGAACGCCTGACGAGCCGCATTACGGTGCTCGACGCGTACGGACCGACGGGCGGCGATCACGTCGAAACGATTGAGATAATCGCCCGCGGCGTGGAAAGGGCCCGGCCCGCGATCGAGCAATCCTTGAAGTCGCTTCTGACCCACCTGATTGGAGAGGAACTAAACCGCGTCCACGCGGCGACCGTGCACCAAGTGCTCGAACGCACGCTCACCGTCGACCGACAAGAATATGAAGTGCAGGTGCGCTACGTCTACGTCACGCCGACGCTGCGCGCCTACGTCGACGTCCGGCCCTTGGGCGAGCCCGACTTGATCGAGTAAGCAAAGCGGTCTAAAGCGCCACGCTCGCCTCGCCCAACACGGTGAAGTCGGGAACGTCCTCCTCATCGACGTCGACTCGCCGGACATCGGCGCCTAGCGTGCGCAGTTTATCGTCAAACTGCTCGTACCCGCGGTCGATAATGTGGGCCTGGCTCAGTTCCGTCTCGCCTTCGGCCGCCAAACCCGCGATCATTAAGGCGGCGCCGGCTCTCAAATCCGTCACTTCAACTGGAGCCCCCGTCAGGCGCTCCACGCCGCGGACGATCGCCGTATCCCGTTCCACCTTGATGTCCGCTCCCATGCGGAGCAGCTCGTCGACGTAGCGGAAACGGCCGTCGAACACCGTCTCGCGCACGACACTCGTCCCGTCGGCCAATGACAGCATGGAGACGAAAGGCTGTTGCAGGTCAGTCGGAAAACCGGGGTAGACGGCCGTTTCGATGTCGACGGCCTGCATGCGGCCTTCCCCGCTCACCGTGAGGCTGGCATCGTTCTCCTCGATCGTCAGTCCGGCCTCGCGCAGTTTCATGATCGGCGAGCGCAGATGTTCAGGCATCACGTTGTGCAGAGTAACCCGGCCGCCTACCGTTCCGACGGCGATCGCGAAGGTCGCCGCTTCCAGCCTGTCGGGAATAATGGTGTGCTCGACCCCGGAAAGACGGGTCGCACCGTCGATGCGGATCACGTCGGTACCTGCACCGCGGATGCGCGCACCCATCGAGTTCAAAAAGATGGCGACGTCGACCACCTCGGGCTCTTTCGCCGCGTTTTCTAAAATCGTCGTACCTTCCGCACGGCACGCCGCCAGGAGCATGTTGATCGTGGTGCCGACGCTCGCCCGATTGATAAAATAGTGGGTCCCCGTGAGCTTCGGAGCCCTCGCTTTCATGCAACCGTGCTCGATAGTCACCTTAGCGCCCAGCTGCTCGAAGCCTTTAATGTGAAAGTTGACGGGCCGTGAGCCGATGGAACAGCCGCCGGGCAGGGGAACCTCCGCATAACCGCGCAACGCGAGGAGCAAGCCGGCAACGTAAAACGATGCGCGAATGCGCCGCACAAGATCGTATGGGGGGCTGACGGGCCGAATTCCTTTGCCGTTAATATGCAGGCGGCCGGCCGCGTCGAACCAGACCTCGGCGCCGATGGATCGCAGAATCATCGCCATGGTCCACACGTCGTACTGGCGCGGCACGTTTTCTAATATGCATTCTTCCTCGGCTAACCCTGCGGCGGCCATGATAGCCAGTGCGCTATTCTTCGAGCCGCTCACCGTTATCGTGCCGTGCAGCGGATTCCCGCCGCGAATGAGCATCCGGGCCATACTCTGACCTCCGTTTGTCTACAAGTCGCCCCCCGGCGTGGCGCTTTCCGGCTCAAGCTTCACCCTCGAAATAGTAGCGCAGGAGCTCTTCAATCAACTCGTCCCGGGCGAACTGCCTCATGGCGCTGCGTGCCCCACGGTGACTCGTAACATATGCAGGGTCGCCCGACATAAGATAGCCGATCAGCTGGTCGATGGGCTCGTACCCCTTCTCGCGAAGCGCCTCGTACGCAAGCTGGAACGAGCGGCGTATCGCAGCCGCTCGCAGCTGATCGCGCACTAAGGGAAACCGGCGCGTCTCGTTCGGAGAGGAAGGCATTGGGCAACGCCCCTTCTATTACACAGCGCCCACTCTCTGGTAGGCCAAGCTTACGGTACGGTCATGCATACTCTATTTTCCATTGCCGGGACGAATCTCCTCCTCCGAACCTAAGGCCGGTACGACCAGTTCTTGCCGTTGTTGTTGTCCCAGTCTCCGATATCGTTGCGGAAGCAAAATTCCAAGGAGCCGGCTGCCAGCATCAGGGGCAAGCCCACCTCGTACACACCGTCGCGTCGCTTTACCATGCGTCTTTCGCGCACCTCACGCCAGGCACCGGGACCGTATCCGTAGTGCAAGAAAAGCGGACGTCCCGTTTGCGCGAGCGGTCCCCCGTAGGCGATCAAGAGCTCTTCACCGGCCTGTTGCACACGCACTCCTCCGTCCAGCCGGACGCTCCCTTCGTCCGTGACGCGGGTCGCGGCAGGCTGCACTTCGGCGATGGCTCCCACTTCTTGGTCTTCTTCCCCCGCTGCGCCGTAGAAGATCTCCCGTATGCGTCTCCAGAACGTTGCCACCTGCACCCCTCCCCGTGTGCATCCTCCCTATTAGACTACGCTGCTGGTATAGTCTTGCCCGGTAGCGCCGCCTTACACTGGAAATAGCCCGCCCGCCTATACATTCGGTGGCCAGCGCAGACAAAAAAGGGCCGAAACCGGTACGAAGGTCCGGTCTCGGCCCGCCCCCGGCGAACGGAAAGGGCAAACCCTAAGCCGGGCGCGCCTCGACGTCACGGGTAGCGATCACGTTGACGCCAGTGCCTAGAGCGTTCTCCAAAATGACGGTACCCATCTTAACGGGGGCGCTCACCTCAATCGTATGGAGCAGATCGGTCAATTCCAATACCTTGTCCTTGGGAACAGGTTCCTCCGTCTTCACGGGCAGGCGCGCCCACACGCCGCCCTTCACGCGCACGGTAGTCGTCACCATCCTGGTCGGGGCCGTATGCTCCTGTTCTGCGAAACGCTTGCCGATTTTGCAGCCGAAGCCCCGCACTTCCACGATGTCGGGACCGTCGTGCTCTACTTCGAGACGGCAGCCCAACGGACAGCCGATGCACAGGTACGTCGTGACCGTCGTCGTCGCCATCAAGCATCGCCCCTTTCTACCACTTCGACGAGCAACGAGTCGCCGTGGAAGTTTTCCAGGAACTCGGGCTTTACCTTAAGCGTCACCATCTCGCCGGGCACGACATACCGCAGCCTTTTCTGGTACACCTCTCCGAGGCGCAGGACACAGCGCTCCATCGGCTCCCGCACCCGCATGTAAATGGTGTGTTCCCGTTCCGACGAGATGGAATGGGGCACCGTGTAGCGCACGTTGCGACCCGGAACGAGCTTAATGTTATCCTTCGGTCGCCTCTGGCCCCGGGCGAATTCTCCCGCGCAGCGGCCGGCGAGCAGCGCCTCCTGGGTCACGAAGTCGACGAGATCGTGGATATGCACTACGTTGCCGCAGGCGAAAATGCCGTCAACCGACGTCTCCATGGCGCTGTTTACGACGGGTCCGCCCGTCACGGGATCGAGGCGCAGATTCAGCCGCTGCGACAGCTCATTTTCGGGAATGAGCCCGATCGCGAGAAGTAGCGTATCGCATTCAATTCTCCAACCCTTGTCCAGTATGGGCCGGAGGTTCTCGTCGACGGGAGCCACGGTTACGGCTTCCACGCGTTCTCTGCCGTGGATCTCGGCGACCGTCGTGGACAGATGCAGGGGAATGTCGAAGTCGTGCAGACACTGAACGATGTTGCGGTTTAAGCCGTTGGCGTACGGCATGATCTCGAAGACCCCGAGCACTTCCGCGCCTTCCAGCGTAAGGCGCCGTGCCATAATCAGACCAATGTCTCCGGAGCCGAGGATAACGACCCTCTTACCGGGCAAGTAACCCAGCATGTTGGTAAACTTCTGAGCGAGGCCCGCCGTGAACACGCCCGCAGGACGTGTGCCCGCTGTGCGGATCGCGCCCCGCGTCCTTTCCCGGGCGCCCATGGCTAACACTACAGCTTTGGCCGGAACCTCGCGCAGGCCGCCCTCGCCCGACATGATCGTAACGGTGCGGTCGGGGGCGATGTCGAGTACGTAGGAATTCGTCGCGATTTCGATACCGGCCTCCTCGACCATCCTGAGAAAGCGGGTGGCATACTCGGGGCCGGTGAGTTCCTCTTTGAAATGATGGAGTCCGAACCCGGCGTGGATGCACTGCCACAAAATGCCCCCGGCTTCCGGCTCGCGGTCGACGACCAAAATGCGCTCGGCACCGCCCTCACGCGCTCCGAGGGCGGCAGCAAGCCCCGCCGGGCCACCGCCGACGATCACCACGTCGTATGCTTCGTGTTTCAGCACGGGCATCGTTGCCGTCGTCATGACCCCACCTCCTCAAACTCGCAAACCAGCCAGGAGTTGCCACCCTTCTTGGTCACTTCGGTCATGGAAATCCCCAATTCCTCGGAAAGGAGCTGCATCGAGCGCCAAGAGCAAAAGCCGCCCTGGCACCTGCCCATTCCCGCCCGTGTGCGGAACTTGATGCCGTCGAGCGTGCGGGCGCCCGCCCGGATTGCATCGCGAATCTCGCCTTCGGTCACATATTCGCAGCGACAGACGATCTTCCCGTAGCTGGGATCCCGGGCAACCAACCGCCGCTGCTCCTCCCGCGGCAGCATGTTGAACCGCACGGGAGCTTTGTAGGTAGGATCGAAGTCATGCTTCTCGGCAAGTTCGAGCCCGAGATCGGACAGCATGCGTACGACATCGACCGCGATAGCTGGGGCCGCCGTCAAACCCGGCGACTGAATGCCTGCGACGTTTATCAGACCTTCCACGTGCGAAGGTCCGATAATGAAGTCATTTCCGTCGGCCACGGCCCGCACGCCGGCAAACTGGGCGATACAGTCCCTTTCCGAGATGCCCGGCACGACGCGCTTTACAAAGGAGAAGACTTCGTCGGATCCGGCCCAAGACGTGGCTACGTCGGTCTTGTCTTCCGTCGCATGGGCCGTCGGCCCGACCATCAAAGTTCCGTCGTAGGTAGGAATCACGAGAATGCCCTTACTCTCGGGTGTAGGCAAGGGGAACAGAAGGCGCTGCACAAAACCTTGGAGCCTCTTGTCCAGCAAATACTCCTCGCCTTTTCTCCCCGTGATGCGGAAGGTGTCGTCGCCGGCCATGCGCGCGACCTCGTCGGCAAACAGCCCGGCTGCGTTGACAATGAACCGAGTCGGAATCGGCTCCCCGCCTGCGATCACAAGGAAGCCGCCGGGAATGCGTTCGATCGCGGAAACGGGCCGCCCCAGCGCTAACTCGAGGCCGTTTTTCCGCGCGTTGCCGGCGAAAGCAAAGCAGGCTTCGTAAGGGTTGATAACCCCGGTAGTCGGCGCATAAAGCCCGGCCACCACGGACGGTGAGACGTTCGGCTCCTCACGCAAGATACGGTCCCGGTCCCAGATCTCCAAGCCGGGTACCCCCAAAGCCTCCCCTTGCTCCTTCATCGCCAGGAGTTTGTCCACTTCCTCTTCCGAGAAGGCCAACGTCAGCTCTCCGATCCGCTTGAACGCAAATCCGAGCTCCGCGGCAAGACGATCCCACATCTGGTTGCCCGGCCATTCATACTTGGCTTTGATCGTACCGGGTTCACTGTGATGACCCCCGTGAATGATGCCGCTGTTCGATTTGGAGGTGCCGAAACCTACTTCGACCTCCTTTTCGACCAGAACGGCCCGGACGTCGTAGCGCATGAGCTCGCGCGCGATCGCAGTGCCGATGATGCCTCCGCCGATGATTGTCACGTCGTACACATTGAGTTCCCCCTTGTTCCGGCGCCGACTACAAGCACGATACCGCACCGCCGGCAAAAAGAAAGACTCCTCCCCGTGAAAGGGAGGAGCCTTCTCGAAGTCTCCTGCTCTCCCGCCTAGATTCACTTAGACTATACCACGCATACCCGTGGCCGGGCACTGTCAGAAGACCCGTGAAAGTCCGGGTCTTTACACACCCGACGCCGGGGACAACTGTCCCTAGTGCTACCTCCTATGCTCTGCCTGCGGGATGCCGGCCACAGGTACGGATGCCGTCAGCAGCGCGCCCGGGCCGTCCGGGTTGTTCTCAAGGCGCCAGCTGCCTCCCAACTGACTCAGCCTCGCGTCGATGCTGCCGAGGCCTAAGCCGATGCGGACAGGGCCGGGAGGTAGGCCGTCTCCGTCGTCTACGACGACGATGGTCAGTGCACCTTCCCTCGCCGAGAGCCTCACCTCGACCGAGGACGCCCGGGCATGACGGCAGGCGTTGGCCAGAGCCTCCTGGACGATACGGTACGCTGTGAGCCGGATACGCTGGGGAATGCTGTTCTGGGCCACGCTGTCCCACTCGGCGACCTGCGCATCGACTGAGAGCCGGATGTCCATCCGGTGACGGTTCGTGTCGGCCAAAGACCGCAGGGCGGGAATCAAACCAACCTGAATGATGGCCGGGTGCAACCGATGGCTCACCTTGCGGACGTCCTCCTCCCTCACCCTGTCGAGGACGTCGCGGCACTCTTCGACTAAAGCCGCAGCCCGCTCCGGATCCGTAGAAATGAGATCGCTCGCCTCACCCAACCTGTGCCAAACGACGAGCAGGCGGGATTGGACCTCACCGTGGAGAAACTCGGCCACCTTCCTGCGCAGCTCTTCTTCGGCTTCGGCCAGCAGAGCGTGGGAACGACGCAGCTCTTCCAAGTGGCGGCGCGACTCGGCCAGTAAGCAGGTGTTTTCCATAAGTAGCGTCACTTGGCGAGCGAACGCTTTGCCGATCGCCTCTATCGCTTGTGTGATCGGCTCGGCGTGGTGAAACGTGAGGGCTGCGCAAATCTGGCCGCGGCAGCGGAGAGGTACCGCAAAAACGTGTGCGATGCCGATGCGGCTTTTCAAGGCCGCCAGCACCTCGACATCGACGAAGCCCGCAGTGACCTCTTCGAGGGTAGCGCGAACCGGCATCCCCTCGAGGAAAATCTGCCGCAACAAGGGATTTGCCGTAACTTCGGGATTGAGGTCTTCCAGGGAAAAGCCTTGGAAGATCCGCTCCAAATCGCGCACGCCGAGGGATATGCGAGGAGTGGAGGTCGACCCCGCGACACGGACCGCGCGCCCCTTTTCCCGGTCGAACCAGTACAAATAGACGGCGTACGCACCGGTTGCCATACGCGCGTTGTCTACGATTTCCCGGTAAAGATCGGCTTGCTGCGTCTCTGGACCGCCCAGGCAAGCGTCGTCCATGGAACGTCTCTCCCATGCCCAGGTTTGCCTTGATGGTTCAGCGCCGGCGGGCCGATTCCTTCGTCGACAAGCTCAATACCGGAATGCTCATTACTATCCTACTAATAGATGAAATCACGGATGTCATAGCGACTCGTCTTGATGCCCAGGCTACGGGCGGCGCTGCAGAGCCGATCGTATTCCCTCTCCATTTCCGCTTCATCCAAGGCGCGGATGCCCGCTTCTCGCCTCTGGCGGGCGTACTCGGTCTCCTCGAACTCGATGAACGGAGAAATATATAGGATATCATCGGCTCCGAGCTCCATGCGCTCGAGAACCCGCAGGGTCGCGCGGGCGTGCTGCTCCCGGAAAGCGTCACCTCCGATACCCACCATCACGATGGGACTCACAGCTACTCCTGCCTGTTTCAGGTCGGAGACAAGGCCGAGCACGTCATCTCCAGAGCCCGGTTTGTTGAGAAAGCGAAGCAACTCGTCGGATCCGGTTTCCATGCCGATGTAGACCCGGTGCAGGCCGCTTTCCCGCAGAGCCTTCCATTCGTCTACCGTATGCCTCTCGCCCGAGAAGACATCGACAAAACCGTAAACGGGTTCATCGGGGAAGGACTCGCGGGTCGCCTTGATGTACTCGAGCAGCCGGTCCGCGTTCAGGGCCAATGCGTTTCCATCACCGAGGAAAAGGCCCTTGCGCATCCGCAATCCTTTGCCGAACAGTCTTTTCACTGCTTGGATGTGTTTGCGGAATTGCGACAGGGTGCGCATGCGAAACCGGCGGCCTTTGTAGAAATTGCAGAAGGTGCAGCGGTTCCAAGTGCACCCTTCCGTCACTTGCAAGACGACGCTCCGGTATTGGTCGGGCGGCAAAATCGGAATGGGATGGTATACGGAACGAAAGCGGCGTTCCTCGTTGAGCAGCATACGTGGCGTCCAGGTAAGGATCTCCTCCTCCAGCCTGCGCCTTAGCTCACCCGCCGTTTCGGGATACACCTCGCGGGCCAGTGCATACACGTCGCGGTAAACATTAAACGCCTCGGGCCCCGACAGCCAACGACGATGGCGCCGGTCCTCGCGCCAGCGCAGCAGCACCCGTGAGTCCAAGGCGCGCCGGTAAGTCAAGCCGTCACGAAAGAAGCCAACCATGCGTCCTTCCCGGTCGAAGGACATGACGCACGTGCGATCGGGACTGAGGGTGGTGTACGCCTCGTCCAGAACCGTGATGAGATCAGGGAACCGTTTAGACATGATGCTCCCCTCCTTAGGTTCCGTCTCTCATTGTATCGATACCCGCATGGAAGCCGCAGCCTACATTTGTCTCCATCTCGGGCAGTGCAGATGACAGGGGTCGGACGGAACCGGTGCATTTTGCTCCAGGATATCGCGCGACGAGGGGCGAAAAGGTCGGCGAGGGTCCGTCTACCGTACGACGGCGAGAGCGAGGAAGGCGGGACAAAATCATGCGAAACTTCATTCGAAAGTTCGCCTGGCGCCACCTGGTACTGCTCGGAATCGTCACGTTTGTAATCATTGATCTGTATTCCGTCCTCGCCCACAATCAAGGCAAGGGCTATCGCTTGTTCTACCCGGTATCGGAAGTCGCACGGGAGGCCCCATGGGAGCGGAGCACGGTCGCCGTCGTGCGCGCCGGCACCGAGGGACTGCCCCATCCCGTCGACCCGGACGCATTGGGCGCAAATATCACCGCAGAGCAAATCGAGCAAATGGTGCGCCTAGCCGTGGAGCTAACGGGCGGCATGGGACAAGTCGTCGGGCCCGATGCGAAGCAGGTACTCATCAAACCGAACTGGGTCACCGATGCCGAGTCGGGAAGCGGCTCGATTACGGACGCACGCGTTGTCCGCGCAGTGGTCAAGCTGGTGTACGAAGCGAACCCCGACGTACAGATCGTGGTAGCCGACGGCTCAGGGGAGTGGATCGACCGCTCGACGGCCAACAGGTACGCGATATCCAATGCCTCGGTGCGTGACGCCCTGCAGCGCAACGGATACCGGCAGATGGTCGAAGAGCTGCTCGGGGACCCGGCCCTTCCCGGTCTAAAACTGCGCCTCGACGACCTGAACGTACCCATCGCCGACACGGTATTGGTGGAAATTCCCGGGGGCGGGTGGTACCAGGATGCGTACTGGACCCATAAGCTTGTGACGGAATCGGACGTAGTGATCTCCGTACCCGTTATGAAAATCCACGGAACCCGGATCACGGTCAGCCTGAAGAACAACATCGGGGCCGCGCCCGGGTCGAGGTACGGATGGGCGAAGATGGGACTCGACCACAATCCTGCCGTGATCGACAAAGTCATCGTCGACATGGCTACGGTCGTCGGAGTCGACTACGTAGTGGTGGATGCTATCACCGCCTTGGAACGGGCGTACACCCGCGCCAATGGGTCGCCGCTGCACAGAAACATGATCTTAGCCGGGCGCGATCCCGTAGCCGTGGACGCGGTCGCGGCGCGGCTGATGGGCTTCAATCCGGATGACATCTCCCACGTCACCATGGCGGCCATGACCGGACTCGGCATCGCAGACCTCGATCGCATTGACGTCGTAGGCGAGAGCATCGAGTCGGCCGCGTACCTTTTCCAGAAGAACATAATGCACGAAAACTGGTTGGGACGGTCGAAGGAAGGACAAAGCTTTAGGATCTGGACGTTCAATGCCGCATCGTCACAACTGGATCCCGCCGCGATTCCGACGCCTGGAGAAAAAGGCTGGACGGAGCCCCTATATGCCTCCGATGATTTTATCGATATCAGTCAAGCCATTCCCGATCGCCACACCGCGTACTACTACGCATTTACCCACTTTTACGCTCCGCGCGACCAGAAGGCCGAGCTTCGCGTCGGGTCGAGCACCGCGATGCGGGTCTGGATCGACGGCGAATTGGTCTACGATTTTCAGCGACTGAGCCGACGACATGTGCTGCCCAACGACGTGGTGGAGATCGATCTGACCGAGGGGAACCACACGCTTTTCGTCCAGACCCGAAAAGGTACGTTCAGCCTGACCATTGCGGAGCCGGTACCGGAAGACATCCCCGACAAACGCTTCCCGGAACGCTACGCGGGAACAAGGGTCCACGGGCTCAAGACTTGGATCTGAAACGCCGAGGCAGGCAGGTGATCGACGTGCCAGAACCCCTCGCCGAGTTTCTGGTCTCGGTTACTTATACTTTGCGGCTCCTTTCCCACTCCAAGAGCTGGCAGATCGTGCGCGGCGCCTGGGAACTGGGCGAGGCGCTGTGGTTTTGGTTCGTTTTGGGCCTCACCATCACGACGACGATCGCGACGTTCGTTTCGCCGGGATCGTTTACTAAAGGGATACAGCGCTTGGGATTCGGCGGCCTCCTGCTCGCTGCCTTTCTTGGAGTCATCTCGCCTCTCGCCACCTATAGCGTGATCCCGCTGGCAGTCATCTTGCTCCGGCAGGGAGCTCCCCTGGCGCCCGTTGCGGCTTTCACGATTAGCTCGCCGCTGATCAATCCGAGCGTCTTCACGATGACGGCCGGAGGTTTGGGGATCGAGATGGCATGGGCAAGGGTGCTGGCGAGCTTTCTCTTGGCCGTTGCAGGCGGCTGGCTGGCAGGCAAGTGCGAGAAGCGGTGGGGCGGCGTCGAGGCGTACTTGCGCCACGAGGACGCCGCACCGCTGCATGTCCCCTTCCGCCATTACCGCAAGTCGGTGGAAGGGCTCAGAAGCGGTCGCTTTCAGAGGATGCTGCAAGGACGGGAGGGTGCCCGTTCGTGGCTGCAGACCTTTGGACTCCAGTTGAAGTTCGCCGGCAAGTTTTTCGTCCTCGCTCTCCTGATCTCGGCGGCCGTGGCGGAACTGGTCTCTCCCGCCGCGATTATGCAAGTCGTAGGGCCTTCCTCCCGGTATTCCATCCTGCTGGCGGCAGCTGCAGGCGTACCGCTTTACGCATGCGGAGGCGCGGCGATACCGTTGGTCCAGGTTCTTTCGGCCATGGGCATGACACCGGGATCGGCCCTCGCTTTCTTCATCACCGGACCGGCAACGAACGTCTCAACGATGCTTACAGTCGCCACTCTGTTTCGCCGAAACTTCCTGACCCTTTACTACGCCGTCTTGCTCACAGGCGCGGTCGCAGCGGGATACTTATTCCAATGGATGAGTATGTTCTAGATCCGGGGCACACAAAAAAGACCCAGCGGCTATGCGCTGGGCCGAGAAAAAAGTTTGCCGGCAACGAGCTACTCTCCCACCGGGTCGCCCCGGCAGTACCATCGCCGCTGGAGGGCTTAACTGCCGTGTTCGGAATGGGA
>JAAYLA010000196.1 GCA_012522135.1 Bacillota bacterium
CGTTTATCGATACCGTCGATAGCGTCGATGTTCTTCAGGAGCCGTATGCGATGCCCGCACGTACGGTTCTGTGAGAGGACTGACGCTCGCCTGAGCAGCGAGCGTCACCCTACTCGATGTTGTGTGCCTCGCTGTTCAGTAGACCGGGGGAGCATAGGGGGCCACCACATCCTGGAATTTACACCACTACCTGGTGCTCGAATCTGTACCTTGCTGCCGGAACTTCAAGCTGTTAAAATATGGTTGAAGACTGTTCTCACATTGCCGCCAATGGCAGTGTCTTGTAGTGCATCTTCGCCGATCAAGGGCAAACCCGTCGAAAGGCGGGGGCGCAAAGCCGCGGGCCTGGAGCCGTTGAACGACGGTATGGCAGCCGGGCTTCCGAAGCGGAGAACGTAGTCACATATCTTTATGTGCCGCGTCTCTCCCGATAAGGGTAAACCCGTCGAAAGGCGGGGGCACAAAGTCACGGGCCTGTCAGCCCTAAGGGCTTATGGCAGCCGGACTGCCGAGGAGGGCGAACAAGTTGATTAAGAGATCATTCCTTCCTGTGACCGCGCTTTTCGTCGTTCTCGCCGTCGCGTGGGCATCCCACGGGGTCCAAGCCTTCAAGACCGAAGCCACTGTGTCCATCACGGTGCGCGTGCCGGTGTTCCAACAACTGGCGCTGCTCGAGCCCGTTACCGTTGTCGTGCCGGCCGGTGCGGCACGGAGCGGAGACCCCCTCGTGTTCGAGAACGTAGGTAAGATGCGGGTCATGAGCAACGCGCCGTGGACGCTGACCGTCAATACCGCCGGCACATCCTACTCGGCCATATTCGTCAAGCCCAGCGGAGATCCGGCGGCCGCCTGGACCCGGCTCGTTCCCGATGCTCCGGTGTACCACGGCCAGGCGGGGTCATACGATTTGAGCTGGGACATTCAAGTGGTGCCCCACGTCCGAGGAGCCGGCAGCACGGGTGAGCAGCGCGTGGACCTGCTCTTTACGTTGGTTCAGCAGTAACACGGAGGTTAGTCATCGAGCCGTAGCCATCCCTCCGGTCCGTCCAGAGCCGATGGCCGACCGGCGACGCCCATCAGCTGAAACCGAGTGCGGTATAAGTGTACGTTTACCTGCCATCCCGCCGGGAGATAGGACTCGGCGATCACTTCGGCGATCTCGTCGGCAGCTAAGTTCCATGCTTCGGGATTGCCGCGTTCAGGCTGCACCGGACCGACCCAACGCGCTTCGACGACCACCACGCGCCGGTCAGTCGTGCGCAGGCGCGTGAATGTGACATCGGGAAGCTCGTCTGCGGCTTGGGACACCATAGCAATGACCTCGGCGCGTTCCTCCTGCGAAGGGGCGTCCGCCGGAGGTTCTGGATCGGGTAACACGAAATAAAGCGTCAGCGGAATGATCGCGGTGACGGCCACGATCACAAGGCTAATCAGGACGCCGCGGTTCAAGGCGTTCACTCCCTACCGGTCAAATGCGGGGCCGAGCCGTCAGCTTAACCCTCTTAATAGATTCGTATGTGCCGGGCCCTGTTCCTGGTCGGTTGACATCACCGAAGCTACGACGTAGAATGTTGCACAAAGGTGATGAGAAGGACGAGTAGGCAGCATCCGTCCGCTGCAGAGAGGCCGACCTAGGCTGGAAGTCGGCTGCGGACCCCCTGCCGAAAACCCCCTTCGAACCGCCGGGCGAACGGAAGCGAGCCTTCCCAGTAGTCCGTGCCGCATGCCTGCGTTACGGGCTCAGAGTGGACACCCCTGCTTCCGCCGGGCGGTGTCAAGTTGGGTGGAACCGCGGCCAGATCGCCCCAAGGCTCGACGGTTCTTTTTATTTTCTCCAGTGGGCGTGAAAGCGAAGGGGATGAACGGAAGTGGAGCAAGTTCAGGTCATATTGCCCGATGGTTCCGAGCGCACGTATCCCGCGGGAACGACCCCAGCGGACGTAGCCAAAGACGTCAGCTCCCGCTTGGCACGGGAAGCCCTGGTCGCGAAAGTCAACGGTCGGCTTGTCGATTTGGCTACTCCGTTGGAGGGACGTGTCGAGTTGCAGATCATGACAGCGGACGACCCGGAAGGCTTGGACACGCTGCGACATTCTACCGCCCACTTGATGGCACAGGCGATTCAGCGGCTTTATCCCGGCACGAAGCTCGCCATCGGACCGACCATCGAGAACGGGTTCTATTATGACATCGATTGTCCGCAGCAACTTTCCAGCGACGATTTTGCCGTCATCGAGGAGGAAATGCGCAAGATCGTCAAGGAAAACCTGCCCATCCGCCGCGAGGAAATCCCTAAGGCTGAGGCGGAGAAGATGTTCCGCGAGCTAGGCGACGTCTTCAAACTGGAAATCCTGGAGGACTTGGAGGACGGAAGCATCAGCCTCTATCGCCAAGGCGAGTTCGTCGACCTTTGCCGCGGCCCCCATGTGCCCAGCACGGGACGTTTGAAGGCGTTCAAGCTCCTGTCCGTAGCGGGCGCGTACTGGCGGGGCGACGCAAACCGTCCGATGCTGCAGCGGATCTACGGCACGGCCTTTGCCAAGAAGAGCGATCTCGATGCGTACCTGGAACGTCTGGAGGAGGCTGCGAAGCGAGACCACCGGAAGCTCGGCCGGGAACTGGACCTTTTCAGCTTTCGCGATGAGGCCCCCGGCTTCGTTTTCTGGCATCCCAAAGGTTACACGCTGTACAGAACGCTGGAGGCCTTCTCTCGCGAAATTCAGGAACGGTACGGGTACGAAGAAGTCTCGACGCCTTGGATTTTCCGGCCCCAGCTTTGGGAGACTTCGGGCCACTGGCAGCATTACCGTGAGAACATGTTCATCATCGAAACGGAAGAGGAGACGATGGGCGTAAAACCGATGAACTGCCCGGCCCACTGCCTCCTCTACAAACGGGAAACGCGCTCGTACAGGGACCTGCCGCTGCGTTACGCTGAATACGGCCCCCTGTCGCGCTTTGAGCTTTCGGGAACGCTGCACGGCTTGCTCAGGGTGAGGGGCTTCCATCAAGACGATGCCCATCTGTTCGTCCGGGAGGATCAGATCGAAGAGGAAATTGGCAATGTCCTGGCCATTATCGACGAGATCTACTCCACGTTCGGGATGTCGTACAAGATCAAGCTCTCCACGCGCCCTGAAGATTTCATGGGCGAAATCGAAACATGGAACCGGGCGGAAGCGGCGCTGGCCCGAGCACTGGAGCGCCACAATCTGCCTTACACGCTGAACGAAGGAGACGGCGCCTTTTACGGTCCGAAACTGGACTTTGACGTGACGGACGCGCTCGGCCGTTCGTGGCAGTGTGCAACCGTGCAGCTCGACTTCCAGTTTCCCGAGCGGTTCGATCTGACGTACGTCGACCAGGACGGAAGGGAAAAGCGGCCCGTCATGATCCATAGGGCCATCTTGGGCACGATCGAACGCTTTATCGGCATCATCACCGAGCACTTTGCCGGCGCGTTCCCGACATGGCTCGCACCGGTGCAAGTCCGCACGATTCCCGTCTCCGTTCGGCATCACGACTACGGTCAAGAAGTGGACCGGAAGCTGCGTGAGGCCGGGCTGCGCTGTGAGTTCGACGAACGGAACGAGAAGGTCGGTTACAAGATCCGGGACGCCCAGATGCAAAAGATCCCGTACATGCTGATCGTCGGCGACCGCGAGGCCGAAGAGGGCACTGTGTCCGTCCGCCACAGGCGCGACGGCGATTTAGGCTCGATGGCGCTGGACGAGTTCGTAAGCAGAGTGCGCGCCGAGATAGAGAGCCGGGCCTTGTAGATGTTTACGCCGCTTGCCTTGAGTTCCGTGGGCCGCCCGTCGATTTTTCGTTGCCCCGGGAGCCCAAGGTGTGATATACTGGGTCGGAACTGAGCAGGACGAAGTAGAAGCCATCCGCTTCTCACCCCGTGGCGCCGGTGCCTCCGGGGTTCCGAGCCGACTCGTCCACGGCATTCTGTCTTTTTGTGCAAGCGGATGGCGAAGTGCGTCCGCTTGCTTTTTGCTTTCCGAGAGGAGGAAACAGTGTGGCTAAAGTAAAGGCCAAGACCCACAGGGGTGCGGCAAAGCGTTTTAAGGTGACCGCGAGCGGGAAAATCATGCGGAACACGATGGGCAAGCGCCACCTGCTTGAACACAAGAGCCCTGCCCGCAAGCGCCGTCTTGCAGGCAAGCGTGAGGTCAGCGCAGCCGACATGCAGCGTGTCAAAGGTATGCTGCCCTACCGGTAAGCGTGGATTTTGGGAGGTGTTTTAGATGCCAAGAGCAAAGCGCGGAGTTGTCGCACGGCGCCGTCGCAAGAAGATTTTGAAGCTGGCTAAAGGTTATTACGGACGCAAGAGCAAGGCATTCCGTCCGGCGAATGAGCAGGTTCTCAAGTCCCTCGCCTATGCGTATCGCGACCGGAGGGTCAGAAAGCGCGACTTTCGCAAGCTGTGGATCGCTCGTATCAACGCCGGTGCACGTCAAAACGGGCTGTCTTACAGCAGGTTGATGCACGGTTTGAAGGTCGCGGGCGTGCAGGTCAACAGGAAGATGCTCGCCGAGCTCGCGGTTAACGATCCGGCAGCCTTTGCCGAACTCGTCAACGTGGCAAAGCAGGCCCAGTGACGTACGGGACGTAATGACCTGTTCAACCTCGGTGACGGAGGACGGTGCGTGCGGATTACCAGCCGTTCCAATCCTCGCATACGCCTGGCCCGGCGTCTGCTGCGTCGCAGAGGGCGGGAGATGAGTGACCGCTGGCTGGTCGAGGGGGTCCGCCCCCTGGAGGAGGCACTGCGCCACGGGACTGCCGTGGAGACCTTGTTCGTCACGGACGATGCTCTGAGACAGGACCGGGTGGCAGCGCTCGTGGAGGCTGCCCGGCAAGCCGGTGCGGTGGCCTACGAAGTGCCCGCGGAGCTCCTGGTCGAGGTGAGCGACGCGCAGACTCCCCAAGGGGTAGTCGGCATCGTGCTCGCCCCGACCCGCTCCGCTGCCCTGCCGGCCGATCCGAACCCGTGGATGTTGGTGGTCGACCGCGTGCAAGATCCCGGCAACTTGGGCACACTTTGCCGCACTGCCCTGGCTGCCTCGGTGACTTGCGTCGCGCTGCTGCACGGTACCGTTGATCCCGGCAATCCGAAAGCGATACGTGCCTCGGCTGGAGCAGTCTTCGGCCTTCCGATCACCCAGCTTTCTGGTGAGGAGCTCGTGGCACAGGTTAAGCGCCAAGGCATACGCCTCGTGACCGCAGACCTTGCGGGCGAAAGGAGCATTTACGATATCGACTGGACCGGCCCGACGGCGCTCGTGGTGGGAAACGAAGCCGCCGGGCCGAGCGAGCTGTTAAAAGACGCCTCCGACGAGCTGGTTCGAATTCCCATGCCCGGCCCGGCTGAATCGCTGAACGTTTCCGTGGCCGCAGCCGTCTGCTTGTACGAAGGGGTGCGCCAGCGCTTCCTTGCCGTGGAGTAGGCGGGCGCCGGAATGCCGGCCCGGCTCGGGACGAACACGCGCTGACCGGCAGCAGGAGCATGTAGCTCGGTTGAAAAGTCGCCTCGGCGTGTGCTATAATGCGGACATCGACCCCGAGTCCCTGCGAAGGAGTGTCGTCCATGCGACTGGCCGATCTTTTCTGGAACCTCTTCGTAAGGACGGGGTCTGTCACAGCCTATCTGCTTTACAAACGATTCCAAGCGCCGGCGCTCAAGAACTGAGCACCGGTTGATGAGACGATGACGGAGCGAGTATGCCCGCAGCGGCCGCACAGGGAGAAGGTGCCGTAGACTGCAAGCGCCTTCCGGACCCGCGCCGGCAGAAGTTCCCTCCTGAGTCGCAGGCTGAAGGTGCCCGAGGGCGCTGTGTAGGCCGTGCCGGTTCTCCCCGATATCGGAGGCTCAAGAGGACCAAGATAGGTCAATTTGGGTGGTACCGCGGAGGTTGTACTTCGTCCCGAAGGGCGGAGGCAACCTTTTTTTGTTGCAGCCGTAGGTGACGTTTCAGGACAGGGCATCACAGTTGGGAAGGGCGGTTGTTGGCAGGATGGACGAGAAAATCACGGAACTGACCCAGGAGGCAGTGTCGGCGATTGACCAGGCGGAAACGTTAGAGCAACTGCAGGCGATCCGCGTGAAGTATCTGGGGAAGAAGGGCATCATCACCGGGCTTTTGCGCAGCTTGGGTCAAGTCGCGCCCGAGGCACGCCCGCGTCTGGGACAGGCAGTCAACAGCGCGCGGGCGACCGTCGAGCAGCGCATTGAAGCCCGCCGCGAGCAGCTTGCCGCCGAACTCACGCAGGCACGGCTGGAACGGGAGCGTATCGACATCACCTTGCCCGGCCGGGTATGGCCGCGGGGTCGGCTGCATCCCCTTACGCAGACACTGAACGACATAAAGGCTTTCTTCATGGGCTACGGGTTCGAAGTGGTCGAAGGTCCGGAGGTCGAAACCGACTACTACAACTTCGAAGCCCTCAACATTCCGAAGGACCATCCGGCCCGCGATATGCAGGACACGTTCTACCTAGGTGAAGACCTTCTCCTGCGCACCCAAACGTCACCTGTACAAATACGCGTGATGGAGGCGACCAAGCCGCCGGTCCGCATCATCGCACCGGGCAAAGTGTACCGCGTCGATGCCGATCCCACGCATTCTCCAATGTTTCAACAGGTAGAAGGGCTCCTCGTCGACAAAGACATCACCT
This sequence comes from Bacillota bacterium, assembly GCA_012522135.1. GTDB lineage: Bacteria > Bacillota > Limnochordia > DTU080 > JAAYLA01 > JAAYLA01. The sequence goes on from JAAYLA010000196.1 coordinate 6,685, forward strand.
TTGGAGATTTGAAAGGCATACTCGCCGAGTTCGCCCGCCATCTGTTCGGCAAGGAGCGCGGCGTGCGATTCCGGCCTAGCTACTTCCCGTTTACGGAACCCAGTGCCGAAATGGACATCTCTTGCATGATGTGCAAAGGAGCCGGCTGCCGGGTCTGCTCGGAAGAGGGCTGGATCGAGATCTTGGGTTCCGGTATGGTCCACCCGCGGGTGCTGGAGATGGTGGGCTATGATCCAGAGGAAGTAGGCGGGTTTGCGTTCGGCATGGGAGTCGAACGTATCGCCATGCTGCGCTACGGGATCGACGACATCCGCCTCTTCTTTGACAACGATCTGCGCTTCTTGCACCAGTTTTAAGGAGGGCCTGAAGAGCAATGCTTCTCCCTTACGGATGGCTGAAGGAATATACGGATGTTGCGTGGAGCCCGGAAGAGCTTGCTCACCGGCTCACCATGTCGGGGATGGAGGTCTCTGCAGTTAAGCCTCCTTACCCGAATTTGCGGGACGTTGTAGTCGGCGAAGTGCGTGAAGTAGCTCCTCATCCCGCCGCGGACCGCTTGCACGTCTGCCGCGTCGACGTAGGGGGAAAGGAAATCACGACCGTCACCGGAGCGGACAACGTGCGGGCGGGAATGAAGGTTCCGGTGGCGCTGCCGGGAGCCGTTCTTCCGGGTGCAGACGGGCCACTGCGCGAGGCCGAGCTGAGCGGGGTCTTGTCGGAAGGCATGCTTCTTTCCGAGCGCGAACTGGGAGTCGGCGACGATGCCGGCGGCATTATGGAACTTCCCTATGACCTGGTTGTTGGGAGGGAAGTCATTTCCGAGCTCCGGTTGGACGACTGGGTCCTCGAAATCAAGACCTATGCTAACCGTCCGGACTGTCAGAGCGTGATCGGCCTGGCCCGAGAAGTGGCGGCTTTGACTCAGGCCCCGCTCCGATTGCCCGACGTGAAGATCAAGGGGGCGGCAGGGGGACAAACCGTACCCGTTTACATCGAGGACTTCGAGCTTTGTCCGAGGTTTTGCGCGCAAGTTATTGAGGATGTGACGATCGGTCCGTCTCCTGGTTGGCTACAGGCATATTTGCGGCTTGCGGGCATGCGCCCCATTAACAACGTCGTCGACGTCACGAACTTCGTGATGCTGGAGATGGGGCAACCGTTACACGCGTACGACCTCGTGCTCTTGCGGGGGCCAGAGATTCACGTGCGCAGGGCGAAGCCGGGAGAAACCATCCGTACGTTGGACGGCATTCAACGCACTTTGACCGGAGAGATGCTTGTGATCGCAGACCGGGACGGCGCCGTAGGCATCGCCGGCGTCATGGGCGGTGAGTCGACCGAGATCAGCCCTGCCAC
>JAAYLA010000197.1 GCA_012522135.1 Bacillota bacterium
GGCGTGTGGTGGGCCATGCTGGCTAGCCCGATCGCGGGTTCGCTCTTGAATTACCTGTACTACCGGACCGGACGGTGGAAGCGGCACGTGGTGGTGCGCCGTCAGCCAGCCGGTGCGGCGGAAGCCGAGCTGTCGACCGGCGGAGCGTCGCCCTAAGGTCTGCGGCGCCGGGTTCGCAAAAAGCCGTGGGCCAGCAGCGCTACTTGTCCGACGACGATAAGGGAGAAGAAGAAAAAGTGGATTCCGCGTGGCAGGTTCAGGAGGCGCAACGCCATGAGCGCGGCGATCAGTCCTAAGAACGCGTAGAAGTCTTTCGGCATCGGGCAGCCTCCCGTCTGGATCGTGGTATGGCCCTTTCGACGTGGCGGTGGACCATCCCTACCGAGACGAGTAATATAGTCCTGTGGTCTCCGGCAGACTATGCTGGATCGATACAGACGACACGTGACAATTCTTCTCATGGAGACGCAGGGAAATCCTGGTCGAACATGGAATTGCTTTAGGAAGGCCAATGGGCCGGGCTCCCGCCGGTGACACTACTGCAACGAAATTAAGGAGATGTTGGATGCATGCAGCAGAAGTATCGCAACTTGAGTACGGCGCAGTTGATCGAGCACGCGTTGGCTCGGGGAGAAGGAATTCTCACGGCAGACGGGGCTTTGTGCGTGGATACGGGGAAGTACACCGGACGGTCGCCGCAGGATAAGTTTATCGTCCGTGAACCCGGCTCCGAGCACAAGATCAACTGGGGCTCGGTGAACAAGCCTGTCAGCGAAGAAGTATTTGACCGCCTGTACCATCGCGTCCAGGCGTACCTGCAAAACCGCACCACCTACGAGTTTAACGGTTTCGCAGGAGCCGATGAGCGGTATCGGCTGCCGATCCGTGTCACGACGGAGTACGCCTGGCACAACCTGTTTGCCCGCACCTTGTTCATCCGGCCGACTCCGGAGGAGCTGGCAAACCACGAGCCCGAATTTGAGGTCTTGTCCGCGCCGGGCTTCAAGGCTGATCCCGAGGTGGACGGAACGCGTTCTGAAGCCTTCGTCCTGGTGAACTTCGCACGGAGGATGGTTCTGATCGGCGGCACGGAGTATGCCGGCGAGATCAAGAAGTCCATCTTTACCGTGATGAACTACTTGCTGCCGGAAAAGGGCGTCTTCCCGATGCACTGCTCGGCCAACATCGGCCCCGGCGGCGACACGGCGCTATTCTTTGGTCTGTCGGGTACGGGCAAGACGACTTTGTCTGCGGATCCCGAGCGTGCTCTCATCGGCGACGACGAGCACGGCTGGTCCGACCGGGGCATCTTCAACTTCGAGGGCGGCTGCTATGCCAAGTGCATCAACCTGTCCAAAGAGAAGGAGCCGCAGATCTGGAACGCCATTCGCTTCGGCGCGGTGCTCGAAAACGTCATCGTCGACGAGAACACCCGGGTGCCGGACTACGACGACGGTTCGAAGACGGAAAACACCCGTGCGGCGTACCCCGTCGACTTTATTGACAATGCCGTAATACCCGGCGTCGGTGGCCATCCGAAGACGATCATCTTCCTTACGGCCGACGCGTTCGGTGTGTTGCCGCCTATCTCGCGGCTCACGCCTGAGCAGGCCATGTACCACTTCCTCTCGGGCTACACGAGCAAGCTCGCGGGCACCGAGCGAGGCGTGACGGACCCGGAGGCCACGTTCTCGACGTGCTTCGGTGCACCGTTCCTGCCGCTTGCGCCGAGCGTGTACGCCGATATGCTGGGCGAGTTCATCGCCAAGCACGGTACCCAGGTCTTCCTCGTCAACACCGGCTGGACCGGCGGGCCGTACGGCGTGGGCGAGCGCATGAACCTCAGCTACACGCGGGCCATGGTCAGGGCGGCCCTGAACGGGGACCTGGACACCGTGGAGTACAAGGAGGACCCGATCTTCGGGCTGCGCATGCCGACGACCTGCCCCGGAGTGCCCGCAAACGTGTTGGATCCGCGGGAGACCTGGGCCGACAAGGACGCCTACGACGTGAAGGCACGGGAGCTGGCGCAGCGCTTCAGCGAGAACTTCAAGAACTTCGACGGTGTAGCGTCCGAGATCGTTGCCGCAGGGCCGAAGGTTCTGGTCTGACCTCTCTCGTGTGTGTGAGCACAACAGCCACGGCGTGCGCCTCCTTTGCGGAGGCGCACGCCTATTTTTGGCGAATAAGACCCTTAGTCTCTACCGCCTGCCGGCACGGTCCGCAGACCGCCCGCCTTGGACCTTGCGGACCGCGATCCTCGGAAAAGGGGGTGACTTGCAATGAGGACGAGGGGATACGCTTTGTGCCTTTTCTTGGCAGTCCTTTTGGTCGTGCTTGCGGCGCCGGGCGCTGAAGCGGCGGAGACGTCCACGCTCTCCGATGAAGAGGCCGAGGTCCTGCTCCAAGAGGCCATCCGCTACGCCACGATCACGTGGCAGATCGGAGACGAGACGCACGTCGGGGTGCCGTATTTGTGGGGCGGCAGGATGACGCTGTCCGAGTTTCTGGCGGCGCTCGAGGAAGGGCGTAACCCGGCTGAGCTCGGCGTCGACGCTTCGGGTCTTTTGATCGGCGCGCTGCATGGCGTCAGTCCGAATCTGCGCTTTCGGGTTCCCGCGGGCGACGGATACAGGACGACCTGGAACGTCAACAGCTCGATGCTCTATGCGCACAACATCATACCCGTCGCAGTCGAAGACCTGCGCCCGGGAGACCTGATCTTCTTCGGTTCGGACGGACGGATCGACGGGGTGGCCATCTATGAGCGGACGGTCGGCCGGAACATCCGGTTCGTGGTCGCGTCCGCCAGCGCTGGCAAGGTGGTCCAGACGGGCGCCAACTTGGACGGAGAGTATTGGGCCACCCGCTTCGCCGGAGCTGGGAGGCTGCTGCGCATTGAGGAGTGAGTGCCGGTGAGCATTTACAAGCTGCTGACGAAAGGGAAGTGGGAGCGGCCGACCGACCAGTCGGCGGTCTACACGGAAATCGAGCCCGGGCAGCAGTGGGGAATACGCGTGACGCTCATCCGCGACTTCGCCCGCGTGGAGGCCATCAACGGTCCCAAGTGCACTTGGTACAAGGCGCCGAAAGAGCTGTCGGCCGAAGTCCGGCCGCCGAACATTTTCGAACGTTTGCGCGGCATCACGTTTGAAAAGAAGCTCATGGCCGAGGTCGAAGCGAAACGCCGCGTAGCGGCCGACCGGAACGGAAAGGGACGCTTGTTCTCCTCTTCCGGGTCCGAGGCGGAATAGCGAGGGCCTTGGGGCACCGCCCGGGCAGCGGCACGTCGCAAGGGAAATCAGACCGGAGAGGGCTGTCCCAACAGTTCATTCGGGACAGCCCCTTGGCTCCAACAGAACGCTTGCCGCCTGTCGCCTCGGCCCACCTCCCGGCGTTTTCGCAGCTAGGGAAGCTGGAAGCGGTTTCCAACAGACCTGGTCGCTGCCGGACGGAGGCGGTTGACCCAAAAATGGGTCGCGCACAGAGCAGATCGACCCACGTGTGGGTCGATCCGTTGGCAAAGTGACCCAACCGTGGGTCATTCGCCCGGGGCTGTCCCAAATCCATTTTCGGGACAGCCCCCTTTGTGCTCCTAGGACCCCATCGAGTCGGTATAATCCCAATTCTCTTGCCCCTCGCCGCTCCGAATGGTAGAATAACCCGCTGATCCTTCTTCTCCATACGGGAGGCACGACTATGTCGCGAATCACTGGGCACGGAGCGGCTTTCGGCGCAACGCAGGCGACGAGCCGCCAAGCGGCTACCCCGCTCTTAACGGGACTACTGCGCCACGCGGCCCGCCGTGCCGTGCAGTTCCATATCCCCGGCCACAAAGCGGGCGCCGGCATGGACCCAGAGCTGCTCGGTCTGCTCGGGCCGGGCGTCCCGTCGATCGATTTGATTAACATCGCACCCGTAGACGACCTGCATAGGCCGACCGGCATTATAAAGGAAGCGCAGGAGCTGGCCGCCGAAGCCTTCGGCGCCGACCGGACATTCTTTTCCGTCCAAGGCACTAGCTGTGCCATCATGGCCATGGTCTTGTCCACCTGCGGCCCGGGCGACAAGATCCTGGTGCCGCGCAACGTCCACAAGTCGGTTCTCGCGGCTCTGGTGCTTTCTGGCGCCCGGCCCGTATTTATGGCTCCCGAGCTCGACCAGGAGCTCGGCGTCGCGCACGGTGTCAGCCTCGCTACCGTGCGCAGCACCCTGGCGCGGCATGCCGACGCCAAGGCCGTATTCGTCGTCAATCCGACCTACTTCGGGGTCTGCGCCGATCTCGCCGGCATCGTGGCCGAAGCCCACGCCTACGGCATCCCCGTGCTCGTGGACGAAGCCCACGGAGTGCACTGCTACTTTCACGACGAGTTGCCCGTGAGCGCGATGGCCGCAGGCGCGGACATGGCTGCGACGAGCGTTCATAAGCTAGGAGGGTCGCTCACACAAAGCTCCATTTTGAACGTGCGCGGAGGTTTGGTCAATCCAGACCGTGTGCAGGCGATCTTGAGCATGCTCACGACCACGTCGACTTCGTACTTGCTGTTGGCTTCGCTGGATGCGGCAAGGCGGCACCTTGCAATCCACGGCCGGGAGCTACTTGACCGGACCTTACGGCTTGCCCGCTGGGCCCGCAGCGAGATCAACCGGATTCCCGGTCTCCTGTGCCTCGGCCGCGACGTGGTCGGCGACCGGAGCTCCTCCTTTGACCTCGACGAGACGAAGCTGTGTATCTGCGTGAAAGGGTGGGGCGTGACGGGCATCGAAGTGGAGAGCATCCTGCGGGATGAGTTCAACATCGAAGTCGAGCTCTCCGACTTGTACAATATCCTGTGCCTGATCACCCTCGGAGACACCGAGGAGACGGTGGCGCATCTGGTCCAAGCGTTGCAAGCCCTCGCCGAGCGGTTCCAAGCTCAAGGTCCGGCCGCCGCGGTGCGGGTACGCCTTCCCGAACTGCCCGAACTCGTCTTGCTGCCGAGAGAAGCCTTCTATGCGCCGACCGAGGTGGTACCCTTGTCCGAGAGTACAGGGCGCGTGGCCGCCGAGTCGGTGATGATCTATCCACCCGGCATCCCGATCCTCATGCCCGGCGAGCGGATCAGCGAAGGAAACTTGCTGTACATTCGCGAACACATCGAGGCGGGACTGCCCGTGCAAGGTCCGGAGGATCCCGCACTTCAGGTGATTCGTGTCGTGAGGGAGACGTGACTGCCTTTCGACCCATTCGTGATGGCAGGATTGCCCGGCCGTGCGCAGAAAGATCCGGTAGGGGCATAATGTCTTAACTTCTCGAACGGGGAGGCGAGCGTATGGGTATTTTTAGCAGGCTCTTCGGTAAACGGGGAAAAAGCACGCGCAAGTATGAAGACATTTACCTGCAGGCCCGGCGCATGAAACAAAGCCCGGAATACGCTTTCAAACAGGCGGTCGATCGAGCGGTGGAGGAGGGCGTCTTCGCATCCTCTTCCGAGGCGGCTCAGGAACTATACGAAGCGCTGAAGGCCCAAGTCGATCAAGAAGAGCTGCCGGCGCTCGAAAAAGCCTACAACAAGGTCAAGTAAACGCCTCTGCTTGGACGACCGTAGCCCAATGTTCCCAGAAGGCCATCATGTAGTTTCCGTCTACAACCAGGACAGGGCTGATCCCGCGGGATCGGCCCTTCTGCGCAGATCGAGGGGACGTCGCCGTGTATCGAGCAGCCGACAAACTCGTGGGCTTGATCGTTTGCTTTGCCATCTTGACCGGAACCGGGGCCTCGGTGAGCGCTTACGCCGAGGACGTGATGGCTCTGACTACGCCCTGGTTCCACAACGGCTGGGGCAGCACACCGGAACCGGAATGGCGCGCGCTCATTGACCTTTACCTGGCCGGCGCGTTAGAAGCAGCGGTGGGGCTCTTGGACCGCATGGAAACGACGGGTGAGTACGACCTGGCCCTCCTGCTGCGCAACCGGGCACTCCTCTTGAAGGAACTCGGGGAATACACGCGCGCTCTCGACGACTTGCAGCGCCTGGTGCTCCTCGCCGGAGAGCCCCGGGACCGTCTTCTATACGGGTGGACTTTGCATCAGATCGGCAGCCACGAAGAAGCAGTGGAGGTCCTCGCACCCCTCGTCGGTGCGCTGCCGGACGAGCCGTGGGCCCACTACGCCCTGGCGCGGGCATTGGCAGCCGCCGGGCGTGCCGAGGACGCGGCCTCGGCGTTCGAGGCTGCGGTGGAGGCCGATCCGCGCTTTGCGCCCGCCTATTACCATATGGGCCTTCTGAAACGTCAGCTCGGCGACGGCCCGGGGGCCCTGGCCGCGCTGACCCGGGCGATCAGCCTTGATCCTAGCTACACGGAGCTGTACGAACCTTTGGCGCAGCTGAACGAAGAGGCCGGCAACATCGAGCGGGCGTGGCGCTACTGGCGCGGCGCGGCTTTGCGCTATCCGAATGACCCCGCCCCGCAGGAGGCTATCGCGCGCCTCGTCGTCGCATACGGCGACGTGCTGCGGGCCATCGAAGAGGCCGAGAACGCAGCCCGCCTTGCCGCGGCGCGCCATCAAACCGTCTCGCCGTCGCCCGATCCGGAAGGCGTTCCCATCGTACGGGTAGGGCTCGCCGAAGGCCAGTCCGAAGTGCGTATCTCGTCGGGTGGGACCTTTCGGATCATCGGTGCCGATGGGAGGGAGCTCGGACAAGGCCGGGGCGGCGTCATCTACACGGCGGTCGCAGGGGACGGCGGCGTGACCGTGCGCGACAGCGCCGGCACCACGGTGGCTGCGGCCGCCGGACCCGTGCGGCTCGAGCAGATCGACGGCACCCAAACGTTCATTTTGTACGATATGATCTTCGGCCAAGGGTACTTTTTCGCGACCATCGAACACCGCCAGTACCGTGGCAGCTTGGAGATCTTGCCCCGCAGCGCCGGCCTGACCGTCGTCAACGTGGTGAACTTGGAGGAGTACTTATATTCGGTCGTGCCGAGCGAGATGTACGCCACCATGCCGATTGAGGCCTTGAAGGTGCAGGCCATGGCCGCTCGCACGTACACGCTGCGCAACATGGGGCGTTACGCGAGCCGCGGCTTCGACGTGCTGGGTTCGGTCGCGTCGTCGGAATACAGAGGCGTAGACCGTGAACATCCCAATAGCACCGCAGCGGTCGACGCAACCCGGGGCCTTGTGCTCATGTACGGCAGCCAGCTGGCCGACACCGTGTACAGCGCCGAACATGGAGGCCACTCCGCAGCGGCCCGGGACGTGTGGGGCGGCGAGCACGCGTACCTCCCGGCTCGCTTCGACGGTGGAGAAGGCGGACCCGAATTTCCGCTATTGCCGTCGGCCCTGTACGGTTGGCTCACGGGCATCCCCGAAACGTATGCCAGCACCGCGGGTTTCGGGCTGCGCAGCACGTTTCGGTGGGTGCAGCCCGTGCCGGCGCCGCGCCTGCAAGCGATCGTCGACGCCCGCGCGGACATCGGCCGCATCGTGGCGATTGTCCCCCGAGGGCGCGCGGTATCGGGTCACGTCACCACCGTCGAGTTCGTCGGCACAAAAGGAACGTACCGGGTGTCGGGCGACAGCATTCGCAGCACCTTGGGCGGAATTAAGAGCAATCTGTTCCGAATCGAGGCCATCTACGGATCGGACGGCTTTCCCGTCGAGTTCTTGATCGTCGGCGGAGGCTCGGGCCACGGCGTCGGCATGTCACAGATCGGCGCAGCCGGCCGGGCGCTTGCCGGCCAGCCGGCCGAGGAAATCGTTGCCCACTATTACCCGGGCGTGCGCATCGTCCAGCGCTACTGATGCCCGATGAAGTAGTCGTACAAGGTGCGCATCGCCTTGGCGACGGCCAAGTTGCCGAGGTTTTCGGGCGAGAAGCGCACGTCGGGACAATCCTTGGTCATGATGGCAAAGGCGTAGGCGCCGCCGGGCCCGTCGAGCCAGCCGACCTGGTGGCGTACGCCGCGGATCGACCCGCTTTTGGACGCGATGCGCCACGGCATGTTCGGTTCCGTCCGGGGCCAGGGCAAGAGGCGAACGAGCGAATCGGTGACCTGCTGGCGGTACAAGATGCGGTGGGCGACGGTCCGGCTTTCCACGCTCAATCCTTCCCCGGCGTGGAGGGCGAGCACGTAGCGCAGCATGTCGGCCGGTGTCGTCCTGTTGAAATGGCCCGCCCGCTGCGCTGCGTTTTGCCGCTCCTTAGGCAGCATCAGTTTGCCGGCGAGAACGGTGCCTAGGCACCCTAGGTCTTTGGCGTCGTCGTTGACCGCTGCGGTGCCGATGCGGTCGATCACCATGTTCGTCGCCGTGTTGTCGCTGACGATGGTCATCAGCATGAGGAGGTCGTAGAAGGTAGGCTCAAGGCCGGGCTCGAGATCCCGCAGTACGCCGGAACCAGCCACCTGGTCCTCGGCGGTCAGAGGGATTCGTTCCGATAAGGAGACCCGGCCGAGGTCCGCGAGGCGCAAGGCGGTATACAGAATCGGCACTTTGATGGTGCTGGCGGCGGGGAAGGTCTCGTCGGCCTGCCGGTTAATACGGGGCAGGTCGGATTGCTTGCCGATGCCCTGCGCCGAGACGCCGAGCACGCCGCCGAACTCCTTCTCAATGTGGTCGAGCCGTTCGTACACTTCCGCCGGTTGCATAGGGGAGTCGACCTCCTCGGGTAGTTCTTTTCACTGGGACGCGTCCCGCTGCCTAGAGGAATATCCTATACTCTGTCGAATGCTCCTGGGATGCTGAGCCTTATCCAGGGGGTTTCCGGTTTGAACGACGCCAACGCATCCGATGCAGTTGAACGCCGAGTAGACGGTTGCTTGATTCGCATACGCGGTTTGTTTCCTACGCTCAGGCCTTCCGAGCAGAAGGTAGCCCAGTACATCCTCGACAATCCAAGTGAAGTGATCACACTGCCCGTAACGGACTTGGCGCGTAAGAGCGGTGTCAGCGACGCCACGGTGGTGAAGTTTTGCCAGCGATTAGGCTACTCGGGCTATCAACACTTGAAGATCACCCTCGCCGCCGAGCTCGCATCGTTCCCGACGCCCATTTACGGCGAGATCGTGCCGGGAGACGAATTGCCGGTCGTCAAGGCGAAGATCTTCAACATGAACAAAAAGAGCTTGGATGACACGATGCGCATGGTCGACGACCGCGAACTGGAACGGGCCGTCGAAGCGCTGTTACAGGCACCGCGCATCCACCTGTACGGCGTCGGCGCCTCGGGACTGGTCGCCCTGGACGCCGAGCACAAGCTGCTGCGCATCGGCCTCGACTGCCACGCGTTCCCCGATCCGCACACGGCGATGAGCATGGCGAGCGTGCTCCAGCGCGGCGACGTCGCGATCGGACTTTCCCACTCCGGCGCGACGCGCGATACGGTAGAATCGCTCGAGACCGCGCGGGGAGCCGGCGCGACGACCATTTGCATTACGAACGTGATGGCTTCGCCGATATCCAAAGTCGCGGATATCAAACTGTACACGTCCGTCGAAGAGTCCGATTACCGCAGCGGCGCCATGGGCTCGCGCATCGCGCAGCTGTCCATCATCGACGTGCTCTTCGTCGGAGTGGCCCAGCGGCGTTTTGAAGAGACCATGGAGCACCTGCAAAAGACCCGCGCCGCGGTGCGAAGCAAGCGCATCCCTACATAAAGGATCAACTCACAGTGCGGCCGCGACCGCGTTGTGAAAAAGAGCCCGCAGGCGGATGTGATTGCTGTTTTCCCGCGTCGGGTGGACCCTGTTCGTCAGCAGCACGACGAAAAGATCGTTTTCCGGATCGATCCAGACGGATGTGCCGGTAAAGCCCGTATGGCCGTAGGCCCGCGGGGACAGCAGGTCTCCCGCGCTCGAGTGCGTGCGCGTGCCTTTCACTACCCATCCGAGGCCACGCGACTCGTTCAGGTGGGCGGTGTGGTCCATCGTCGCGAGCTCAACCGTAGCCCGGGACAAAATGCGCCGGCCGTTCAGCGCACCGCCGTTCAGCAGCGCCTGGCAGAATAGGCCCATGTCGTACGCTGTGGAAAAAAGACCTGCGTTGCCCGCTACGCCGCCCCGGCCCCGGGCGTTTTCGTCGTGTACTTCGCCTTGCAGCGGCAGGCCGTCTTCTTGTTTCTGCTCCGTGGCCGCACACCGCGCCTTGTAGCTGCCTTGCGGATTGAACAACGTGTCGGCCATGCCCAGCGGTTCGAAGATATTCTCCCGGCAGTAGGCATCGAAAGGCTGGCCGGTTACCTCTTCCACCAGACCGCCCAAGATTAAGAACCCGAGGCAGCTGTATTCGACGTGGGTACCGGGTTCATACTTGAGTGCCACCTCAGCCAGCTTCCGCCGGTACTCCTCCGGCCCGCGGGCCTCTTTGTAAACGGGCAGCCAGGCCGGCAGCCCCGACGTATGGGTCAGCAGGCGGCGCAAGGTGATCTCTGTACGAAACTCCGGCCAAAACTGCGCGACGCGATCGTCCAGCCGCCACACGCCCCGTTCCACAAGCTGCAAGACGGCCGTAGTAGTCGCCACCACCTTCGTGACCGACGCCATATCGAACAGGTGGTCCTGCGTGACGGGCACTTTTTCCGGGATGAGGGAGGCCCAGCCCGAGGTATACGGCGCCAACATGCCCGAGCTGTCCCCGACGAGGGCGACGATGCCGGGAATTCGTTCCTCCGCCACGAAGCGCTCGAGCACCCCGTAGGCCCGGTACAATTGCCCGGGGTCTAGGCCCAAATCTTCCGGTTCGGCCCACGCTCGTGTTCCGTCCAGCTTGCCGTCGTGTTCTGCCATGTGCTCACCGTCCGTCTTCATGTTCGGAGTCCTCCAGTGCAGCTTAGTCCAGCTTCTTGCGCATAATGTCGAAGCGGCGCGTCACGTGAAAGCCCGCCCGTAGATACAGATGGCCCGCGGGAGACTGCTCGCCCGTCCACAGGAACCAGGCGTTGTGCAGGCCCTTGCTGCGCATGACGTCGAGGGTGAGATAGAGCAGCACCTTGCCGAGGCCTTTGCCCCGCTGCGAATCGGCTACGCCGAAAGGACCGAAGCGCTCGGGAATGCCGTCGTAACCTCCGAACATGGCAAAGCCCACGACGGCATCGTTCGGGTCGATCGCGAGCAGGAACTGATCGAAGGGCAAGCCCGCCGCGACGCCCTCTCGCACGGCGCGGCCCCAATCGGCATGAAAAGCTTCCGTGGCGAAGGCGATCGTCTCGGCCACCCGCGCCGGCGTAAGGTACTCGAATTTGTATCCTTCCGCTTCTCGCTGTCTTTGGGTTTCGCGCACATCAGCCGGAATCTCGTAGAGAACTAAGTTCTTATCCATCGCGGCGCACGTGTACGCCCGCTCGAACCCGAGCGCTTCGAGGAACGCCGCGGCCCTCGAGTAGGTGTCGCGATCGAGGCCCGGCACGAAGTACCCCGGCGCGTAGTCGGAAAAGGAGACGACGGTGCGGCCCTGGTCCTTTAGGTATGAGAGCGCGGCGCGGAAAAGGGCCCGGCCGACGCCTTGACCTTGGTGATCCGGGTCCACGGCGAACGCCGTAATCCAACCGCGGTCGGGCTCTAAATCGGTTCCCATCATCGGCACGCGGCGCACGACGGTCAGGACGAAGCCGACGAGGACGCCGCCTTTCTCCGCGATGAAAAGGCCCTCGGGTGCGAAGTTCGCATCGCACAGCACCCTCTTAATGAAGACATCCAAGCTGATCGTCTCCTTGGGGCAGGCACGGTTCCAGCAAGCGACGATCTCCGGTTCATCGCCGCCGCGATAGGTGCGAATGACGAGATCGGCCACGGGATTCACTCCTTTTCCTCGGTGTACAGCAAGTAGCGGGCCCGCGTTTCGTCGTAGCGGCTTCGTTCCTTATCCCAGCGGGAGAGCATGTCGTCGGGATGCTCGCCTCGGTCGACGGCGAGGCGCAGCTCGTCGCCGCCGGCCAAAAGGTCGATGAAGTACCGGCCCCCTTCGCGGTAAGGCGGGCGCCAGGCGAACTGGGGGTGGAGTTGCTTTA
>JAAYLA010000198.1 GCA_012522135.1 Bacillota bacterium
CAGAATGCCGAAACGGGTATGGCCGAGCCCGAGCAGGTGCCGCGCCGCCAGCTTGCCGCCCGTGTAGTTGTCCGTCACCACCGAGCGGATCCCTTCCACCGCCCGGTCGACGAACACGATGGGCCGGCTCGCCTGCGTAGCGAGTTCCACGTAGTCGTCGCGGTGGCCGGTGTGAATCATCAAGATGCCGTCGACGCGCTGGCTCAAGAGGTTAGCCAACAGCGACTTTTCCCGGGTGCCGTCGCCGCCCGAATCGCACAGCATGACCGTGTACTCCATCCGCTGGCTCACGTGGTTGATGGTGCGCACGATTTCCGAGAAGAATGGATTCGATATGTCCGGCACGATGAGCCCGAGGGTGTTCGTGTGCTTGACCCGCAAACTCCGGGCGGCGCGGTTGGGGATGTAACCGAGCTCGTCGATCGCCTCCTGGATGCGTTTGGCGGTGGGGGGACTGACCCGTGCGTTGCCGGTGAGGTAGTTGGAAACGGTACTCGGTGCGACTCCGGCTCTGCGTGCGACGTCCTTTATCGTGGTCATGGCTGTGCGAATCCCCCATTCTCCCGCAGGCAAGCAGCCCCGCAGGAAACTCCTTTTCCTGATATGCTTATTCGGGTGAAGGGCCTCCGTTCCTGCATCTGGAAAAGGGAGGGGGAAAGGCAGTGGGAGGGCAACGGCCGGGCGCGCCGCGCGGGGCCGGCTTTGGTATCGATCCCGGTCCGGGCGAATTCCCCGTAGCTAGGCAGGAATTTCCGGGCCGGCCGCCAAACCATTGAGTGTAAAAACGTTTCAAACCAATGGGGGCCCCGATTTCCCCGGCCGAAGGAGGAACCCGGTTGCACCTTATCTTCATCCGTCATCCCGTAAGCACCTACAACGACGGCGGCAACAGGTACTGCGGCCGCACCGACGCGCCGCTCAGCGAGGAGGGGCTGCGGCAAGTCGACCGCTTAGTACAACACTTCGCAACCGAGCCCGTCGACGCCGTGTGGTCGAGCCCCTTGCGCCGCGCCCTCGTCTGTGCCGAGCGGATCGCCGCGGTGCAGGGCCACACGGTGCGGGTGAACGAGGCCTTTACCGAGTTCGACTTCGGCGAGTGGGAAGGGATGCGGCCGCCCCAGATCGCGGAGGCCTACCCGGAGGCGTGGCACAAATGGAATGCGGGCCATCCCTTTTGCGGCGCACCCGGGGGCGAGCGGGCCGTCGACGTGTACTACCGGGCGGTGCGGGGCCTGGAAGAAGTCGTGGCCGCCGGCGGCGAGAAAGCAGTCGTCGTATGCCATGACCAGATAATCCGTATGCTGTTTACGTTTTTCTTGAACCTGCCGTACCACCGCTGGCGCCAGCTCGGACAGCCCAAGAACGCGAGCCTTTGCCGGGTGCGGATGTCCGGAGGCGGCGAGGCGTGGCACATGGTCGCATACAGTCAAGAAGTCTAAAGCGAGGAGTGCAGCAAATGGCAATTCCAACCGGTGTAGCGTGCGCCTGCGGTCGCGTGCACGAGCCGCTTCCGACGAAAATCATCATCCGGGCCGGCGCCGTCGAGAGCTTGCCCATCCTGGCCGGAGAGCTGGCGGAGGGCGTCCCGCTCGTTCTTTTCGATCCCGTTACGCATCGACTGGCGGGTGAAAACATAGCCCGGGCCTTTATCCGCGCGGATAAGCCCTGGGAACGTCTCGTGCTCGGATCGGAATCGGCTCCCTTCGAACCGAATGAAGCCGCCTTGGAAGCGGTGCGGGCCACCATCAAAGACAAGCAGCCGGGCCTCGTCGCCGGGGTCGGAGCAGGCGCGATGAACGATCTCGGCAAGTTCGTCGCGCACGAGGCCGGTCTGCCGTACATCAGCGTGGCCACGGCGCCTTCCATGGACGGTTACATGGCGCCCATCTCGGCTTTGCTCATCGGCGGCGTGAAGGTGACCTACGACACCAAGGCGCCCGACGGAGTCATCGCCGATCTCGACGTCTTGGCCGGGGCGCCTATGTCGCTCGTTTCGGCGGGCTTTGCGGACGTCGTCGGCAAACTCACGTCGCTGCGGGACTGGGAGCTGGCCCGCGTGCTGTTCGGCGAGTATTGGTGCCGGGCGGTCTCGGATCACGTAGAGGGCATCGCCTCGCGCCTTTTCGCCGCGGCCGGAGCGTTGGCCGAGCGGTCCCACGACTCGGTGCGGCTCTTGATGGAAGGGCTCCTGGAGGCGGGCATCTCGGTGTTCCACGTGGGCAGCAGCAGGCCGACGTCGGGTTCCGAGCACCTCGTCTCCCACTACGTGGAGATGCGCCGCTTCAACGAAGGCGGCCGGCCTCCCGCCCACGGCCACGTCGTTGGCTTCGGGATGCTGGTCATTGCCGAGCTGGCCGAAAAGATGCGGGGCTTGCGCGCCGAAGATGTAAGAAAGACCCGCTTCACCCCGGCCGACATGGAGCAGGTTTTGGCGGAGCTGCGGCTGGACGAGGTACCCGGCAATTTCGGCAAGAGCAAGTTCGATGCCGAGATCCGAGATGCCCGGCTGCCCGTGATCGCTTCGCGGTGGGACGACATTTTGGCGGTGCTGGAGAAGGTGCCGCCTGCCCACAAGATCCGGGAAGGTCTGGCGCGGGTGGGAGCGCCTACGAATTTGCGCGACCTGGGCCTCGATCCGGAAACGGCCATGGACACGGTTCTTCACGCCCGCTACATGCGCGAGCGCTACACGATGCTCGATCTCGCGGCAGAGCTGGGCGTGTTGGAAGCGCAGGCGGCGAACATCGTCCGCAAGTACGCGTAGGAGGGATCGGCCGGATGTACGTGGGAAGGGGCGCATGTTGAAGCGATGGGTTCGAAACGATTCAAATGCGCGCTGGGCATCGACTTCGGCACGCTCTCGGCGCGGGCCGTAGTAGTAGACGTCGCCACCGGCAGGGAACTCGGGACGGCAACCTGTCCGTATGCGAGCGGCGTCATTACAGAGCGGCTGCCGGGTACGGACGTCGCGCTGCCGCCCGGCTTCGCTTTGCAGGATCCCCTCGATTACCTGGATGCGCTGTATTCCGCCGTGCCGCGGGCGCTGGCCGAGGCCGGTGTCGGCGGCGAGCAGGTGATCGGCATCGGCGTCGCGTTCACCTCGTGCACGATCTTGCCGGTGCGCAAAGACGGCAGCCCCCTGGCCGCGGATCCCGCCTACCGCGCGGAGCCGTACGCCTGGGTGCAACTGTGGAAGCACCTTAGGGCCCAGGAGGAAGCCGACCGCATGACGGAAGCGGCATTGGAAGACGGCGCGCTGTCCTTGGACCGGTACGGAAATCACATCAGCGCCCAGTGGTTGTTCCCGAAGGTATGGCACATGCTGCGGGAGGCGCCGGCCGTGTACGAAGCCGCCGACCGCATTATGGAGGCCGGCGACTGGATCGTGTGGCAGCTGACGGGCCGCGAGGTGCGCAGCACGTCCCTTGCCGGCTATAAGGCGCTGTGGAGCAGGGAAAGGGGGTACCCGCCGGCGGACTTCCTCCGGCGGCTTGACCCGAGGCTCGAGGGGGTCGTGGCGGAAAAGGTGGAAAGCCCGCTCGCTCCCGTGGGCACGGCAGCCGGGGTCCTAGCGGAAGAGACGGCGCAAAGACTCGGGCTGCAGGCGGGCATTCCGGTGGCCGCCGCCGCCATTGACGCCCACGCCGCGGTGTTGGGCGCGGGCGTGGCCGAGGCGAACCAGGCCGTGCTGGTGATGGGCACGAGCATCTGCCACATGGTGCTGGCGGAGCGGTTTCGTCCGGTAGAAGGCATCTTCGGCGTGGTGGAAGGCGGTATCGTGCCCGGGCTGTATGCGTACGAATCGGGCCAGCCGGCTTTGGGCGATCTGCTCGACTGGTTCGTGACGCACCACGCTCCGGCCGCATATGCACGGGAGGCCGAGCGGCAGGGCACTTCGCTCTACGGGTACTTAGAGGCGAAGGCGGCAAAGCTTGAGGGCGGTTCCGGCTTAATTGCGCTCGACTGGTGGAACGGGAACCGCTCGATATTGGACGATGCGCGCCTTTCGGGGCTCGTTTTGGGCTACACTTTGGACACCCGGCCCGAGCACGTGTACTTGGCACTGATGGAGTCGCTGGCCTTCGGCACCCGGGTCATTTTGGAAAGCTACGAGGCGCAAGACATCCGGCTGGAACGGCTCGTGGCTTGCGGCGGCGTACCGCATCAAAGCCGCCTTTTGATGCAGGTGTTCGCGGACGTGGCGGGACGCACGATTCAAGTCGCGCCGGCGCAGCAGGCTACGGCCCTCGGCGCGGCGATATACGGTGCGGTCGCCGCCGGTCCGGAGCGGGGAGGACACCGCACCGTGCAAGAAGCGGTAGCGGCGATGACGGGCGCGGCCCAGGTGGAGTACGTGCCCGACCCGGGCCGGCGCGAACTGTACGACAAGCTGTATCGACATTACATGCGGCTGCACGACTTTTTCGGCCGTGAGGCTACGGAGCTCATGATTGCGTTGCGGCGATAGCGCGCAGCGTTTCGGCGACTTCGGCGGGGAAGTTGGTGGAGATGTAATCGACCCCCGCCTCGCACAGCCGCCGGACGCTTTCGAGCCGCGTTTTCGGATCGTTGCCGCCGCCGCTGACGACGAAAAGCCCCCGCTCGTGGGCCGTACGCACCCGCTCGGGCGTCGCCAGCGTGGGATGGGGGAACCAGCCGCCTCCGCCCAGGGCCACTACGCTCCGCTGCCGGTCGAGGTAGGTCTCGCGGTCCCAGTCGAGCAGGGCGACCTCGGCCCGGGGATGGAGCCGCTTCACCCAGTACAGCGCATCCAGGCTGAAGGAGCTGAAGACGACCTCGCCGAACATGCCGCGCTCGGCCACCGTGTCGAGTGCGGTGTCGATCGCTTGCTGCACGAGCGGGAGGGGCGTGTGGGCCACTTTCACCTCGATGTTCACCCGCACCCGGCCCTTCAGCTGATCGAGCGCCTCAGCCAGCGTTGGAACTCGCTCGCCCCGGAACTTGGGGTCGAACCAGGCGCCGGCGTCTAGGGCACGCACTTCGCCGGCCGAGAGCGCGTGCAGGGGACCGGAGCCGTCCGTGGTCCGATCCACCGTGGCATCGTGCAACACAAACACCGTGCCGTCCTTGGCCGGACGGATGTCGAGCTCGATTTGGCGGGCGCCCGCCTCGATGGCCTTCTCGAACGCGAGCAACGTATTTTCCGGGTACCGGCCGCTGTAGCCGCGGTGGGCCTGTACCTGCGGGATTTTCATCTTCCTTCACCTCGCTGCGCGATGCGTAAGGCAGGGTGCCGTCCATGGGCGCCCTTCGACCGCACTTCGAGGCAGCGGCGCCGATCCCTTCTAGATTGCTCGCGACGCCACGCCGGCCTGCTACACGCCTACCGGCACGTTGCCTTGCAGCGCCTGGAGCTGGGTCCAGATGTTTTGGATGTCCTCCGTATGTGCGTTCGGAGGAACGTACCAGCCCCGCTGCTCCATCAGTTTGGTCAGATCGCCTTGCCGTTTGATCGCATCCTGGCTCACCTGGGCGAAAAAGCTGCGCAGTTCGGGCGAGCTGCATTCCGTCGCCGACAGGGCAAAGCCGGACGCACACGCCTTGAGGCCGCTGTTGACCTTCGTTGCGATGATCGGGTCCATCGTGTAACCTCCCCTGGTTTGAGTGTTCCTTCCGGGTGGCCTGCGGTCTACGACTGCAAGAAGCTCTGCAGCTGCTGCACGACGTTCTCGGCCACTTGCGCCTGGGTCTCGACGAAGCGCTTCAGTTCCGGATCTTGGCACTGGCTTACCATCTCGCGGTAGCCGTTGGCCGCCGCAATCTCGCTGCGGATGTGCTCCTGCAGGTGCAGGAATTCGTGGGCCTTCAGTTTGCTCATGGCGCTACACCTCCCGTGCTGCACGTGTTTCCCGTGATGATCCACTGATTACGCTGTCCGGACGGGTGATGCGGGAACCGGGTCAATTCGTGGCAGGGTCGGCATCTTCTCCCAGCTCCCGACCTTGTCGCCCGTCAATTCTGAGGCTAGGGAGGATTTCTGGACGGGGAGGAAGTACTATGGCCTATGAGAAAAACGTTACAACCATCCGGAGCATGTGCCCGGGCACGTCTCCGGAGCCGGGGAGGTGGCCCTGCACCTAGGAAACCCCAGCGTACGCCTACCATCGTTACCGGAGTGTCTTACCGCTCCATGCCCACACGTAGATTGGAGGGTTGCGACAGATGACCAGGCTTACCAACCGATACGTAGCCGGAAAGATCAACGCGAAACGCCTTGTGCAGCTGCTCGTCGTGGCGCTCGGCCTAATCATCGCTTGCGGGCCGGCCGGGGCCCAGGAGCCGGTGGAGCTCACCTTCATGTTCCGCGGCGGCGAGCTCCAGGAGCAGCTGGTGCACCACTGGATCGCAGAGTTCGAGGCCGAAAACCCGGATATCAAGATCAACTGGCGTATCGCTTCCGGCGACTGGATGGATCAGATGCCCATCTGGATTGCTTCGGGCACGGCGCCGGACGTGTTCGAAATGTGGGGCCGGCAAGCTCGCGACTGGGGCGAGAACGGCTTCCTGCTCGACCTTGCGCCCTACGTGGCCCGGGACTTCACCCAGGAAGAGATCGACGACTTTTTCCCGATCAGCTGGGAAGCCAGCATCTTGAACCTCGGTCCGCGTGCCGGAGTGCAGTACGGGATCCCGAGCTACGGCAATATCTACACCTTCTACTACAACAAGACGTTGTTCGACGAAGCGGGTGTGCCCCA
>JAAYLA010000199.1 GCA_012522135.1 Bacillota bacterium
CCTCGTCGCCCTCGGGGCCAAGGCTCCCCTTTCCCTCGGCGCCTACGAGTCGTGGCAAGCCATCGACACCGGCGATCCGTGGATCGTGTTTCTGGCCAGCCGCGTCGGGATGGTCCGGCGTGCCACGTTGCGCCGAGCCTGCGACCTGCTGCTGCGGGCCTTGGCCACCGGCGAGCCGCACCGCTACGAAGTGGCTCTGCGCACCTTGCACTGGGACGTCCTGGTGAACCGCTGCCTACATATTACGGCCCGTTGATTGTCTCCGTCGCTTCGACACTGTTGCACGGCGTGTGGGATCGGGTCCAGACCGCGCGCCGGGCATCCCACACGAGGCGAAACAGCTCTTAAGCAGGGACTGAGCGCTTCCGGCTGAGCTCTATCCCTCGTGCCGCAAAGTCAGTCTCCCCCGTGCGGCAAGGCCTATCCTAGACCGCATTCACTTCGAACTTTACCACGCGTCGCCCGATTCGCTCAATAATCCACGGCAGCCCGCGAGCGGGATATCCTCAGTGCTGAGCATTCCGTAACCGCCCGTCCCGCCCAACCCACACGCCATGAAACAGTGCCAAAGCAAACCTTCACCGCTTCTCCACATCGGTGCGTTACAATGGAAGTGAATCAGCGCACGAAGGAGCGGTTCGTCTTGAAGGGTCAGCGAATACTGGTGGTCGACGATCACCCCGAAATAGTCGACCTGGTCAAAACGTACCTCGAGCGTGAGGGGTACGAGGTGGCGACGGCCTACACGGGGACCGAGGTGCTACCGCTCGTCGAGTCGTTCCAGCCCGATCTGATCGTGCTCGACCTGATGCTGCCCGGAATGGACGGCTTCACCATCACCCGCAAACTTCGCGCCGACGCGGACGTGCCCATCATCATGCTGACGGCCCGCGACGGCGATCAGGACAAGATTGCAGGCCTGGAACTCGGTGCGGACGACTACGTGACGAAGCCCTTTAGCCCGCGGGAGCTTGTGGCGAGGATCAAGGTCGTGCTCCGTCGAACGAAGGGACAGACGCCGGACAATTTGATTCGCATCGGCGAGCTGGTCATCGATCCGGAGGGCTATACGGTCACACGCAACGGCGAGCCGATCCACCTGACCGCCACCGAGTTCAAGCTGCTGCTCGTCATGGCGCAAAATCCCCGCCGCGTCTTCACCCGCATGCAGCTGATGGACCGCGTCCACGGCTACGCGTTCGAAGGGTATGAGCGCACGATCGACGCCCACATCAAGAACTTGCGCCAGAAGATCGAACCGAATCCGCGCCAGCCCCAATACATCGTCACCGTGTTCGGCGTCGGCTACAAACTGGAGGTGCCCACCGATGCTCCGTAGTCTGCGGGCCCGGCTCACGATATCGTTTCTTCTCGTGGCCGTCGCGTCCGTCGGAGTGATCGGCGTCCTGTTCAAGAACGTGGCGGCGCTGCAGTTTTACGTGTACCTGGAGCGCTCGCCCTCCCGAATCGTGGACCTGCTGTTTCCCCGGCCTTACCTCGACGTGCGCGCTCTGGTCGGCATCGCCGAGGAGCAGTATCTGGCCGCTTTGCGCCAGTCTTTGCTGCAGGCGAGCGTGGGCGTGGCACTGCTTGCGGGGCTCGTAGGTTTTTTCCTTGCCCACCGCCTGAGCAAACCGCTGAACGAGCTGACCCGGGCCGCAACGGAATTCGCTGCATCCAGGCCGGGGCAGTTGGCCGCCATCGCGCCGGCACCGCGCAAAGGCGAAGGCGAGGTGGAAAAGCTTTCCCGGGCCTTCCACGCCATGGCCCTCAGCCTCGACCAACACGAGCAGCAACGGCGTCAGTTTTTGGCCGATGTCGCACACGAGCTCAGGACGCCCCTCACCATCATACAGGGCCGGTTGGAAGCGATTTTGGACGGAGTGATCGAGCCCACGCCCGAAGAGGTGGCTGCCCTGCACTCCCAGGCGCTGCTCATGGGCCGGCTCGTGCACGACCTGGAGATGCTCGCCCTCGCTCAGGCAAAGGCGCTCACCCTCCACATGGAAGAAGTCGATCCCGTCACGTTGGCGAGCGAGGCGCTGCAGGCCCACGTGATCTTGGCTGAACGGGAGCAGCTCGATCTCAAATTGGACGTGCCGGACGACGTGCCGACCGTGCACGCCGATCCTGACCGGCTCAAGCAAGTACTGAGCAACCTAATCACGAATGCCATCCGCCATTCCCACGCCCAAGGCACCGTGACGTTGCGGGTCGAGGCGGCGCCTCGGCGCGAGGGCACGCGCGCAGACATCGCCTACGGCGTCAACGACGGATCCGACCTGGACGAGCTAGGGGTGGCGTTTTCGGTGATCGATCACGGCGTGGGGATACCTGTCGAAGCGTTGCCGACCGTCTTCGAGCCCTTCTCCCGCGTCGATCCGTCGCGCACTCGGAAGAGCGGCGGATCGGGGCTCGGCCTGGCGATCGTCCGCTACTTGGTGGAAGCTCACGGAGGGGCTGTGTGGGTGATGAGCAGAGAGGGAATCGGAACGCGGATAACTGCCTGGCTGCCGGCACAGGCGAAGACCGTGTAGCACTTGCTTCGCCACTGTTTCATGGCGTGTGGGGTCACTCTTTTCGATTTAGAGCGTGCGACCGAAACCATGACTCGTCTCCTGTAAGTACGTCAGCACCGCCGTCACACGGGGCTGCACCGAGGCGTCTTCCCGATCGAGTCCCAGCTGCTGGTAGAGGCTGTTGATGTGATTTTGCACGGACTTCTCTGAGAGGCCCAGCTGATCGGCGATGGCCGCGTTGGTGTAGCCTTGTGCGATAAGCGACAAGATCTCGTATTGACGGGGCGTAAGGCGAGAAAGAACGCTCGCCTCCCTGTGCTGCAAGGTGTCGACAATCTGTTGATCGAGGACGACGTAGCCCATGCTCGAGCCCAAAATGACACGCTTTAGCGCATCCAGATCGCGCACCGAACGTTTGAGCAGGTACGACCAGCCGCCGGCCTCGGTTCTTGGCACTGCGGCCAGAAACTGCGGGTTGGCATGATTGCTCAGAAGTACGATGCCGAGCCGCGGCAGGCACTTGCGCAGCGCGAGCCCGAGCTGAACTCCGTTCATGCCGCCTCCCAACTCGATGTCCAGGATCACGACGTCGGGCCGCAACGCGGGGATCCGCTCCAGCGCTGCTTTGGCCGAGTCGAACTCCCCCACCACGCGCAGCGAAGCATCTTGGTCTAGTGCACGGCGCAGTAGATCTCGAAAAAGTCCCTCATCTTCGACTATGGCTACGGGGATGCATCGATCGCCTTCCACTGCTCGCAACCCCCATTTCGCTACATGCGCGCCGCCGCACTCCGTGGTGGCGCACGGCTCTTTCTTGCATGGGTACGCCATTAGTCCTAGAGATCCTCTACCAAAGACTGATTTCCATTCCAAAAAGTCCTAGGACCTAATATCGGCTGTCCTCATTCCTAATGTCCGCTTTCGTCGGATCCGAACCGGTACTCGTGTCCCTGGACATCCGTGCCGTCCGGTGTTGGACCGTGAATTTTCATTTGCGAACCCGGGTGTGCGGTGTGACGTAGCGGGACTTGTACGTCGAAGACGGTTATAGGAACAAGATGAGTTACCACGGAAGGGAGCGAGAAGCAAAAGGAGTTCGAGTTCCTCCATTCGTACGTTGTCTTTACGGACGTTTGCTTGGCCACGGATAGGTTTTCCGATCGCGTCCCGTCAAAAGGTATAAATTCGGTTCCATCGTGTGAGGACGGTCAACTCGGCTTGACGCGCATCCAACAACTCCGTTGGCTTGGGCAACTCGTTACGCTGATAGACCTTCCGCATCGACTCCTGGCTGAAGTACCGTCTCGGATTAAGGGGACCACATCCTAGAATTTACACCACTACCTGGTACTCTAACGCCAATCCGATGCTTCGAAGAAATCCCCACATACCGCGAAGCCCCACGTGAAGCAATCGCAAAGGGGTTCGCGGCTCTCAGGAAGATTCCTCCAGCCGACAGCTAGATTGCACCAAGAATGCGGGAG
>JAAYLA010000200.1 GCA_012522135.1 Bacillota bacterium
CCACCCATACTTCTACGAGATCATACGTCTGAATGGGATCCGTCGTTACGTCCAAATCATCAGGTCGCACGAGCCTACGCACGTTCTGCCCGTAGCTCGCTATGTACTCCATTTCTCGGCTCGCCGATAACCGCACACGCACCGGGCTCCACACCTCCTCTACCCCCCTTCCCCCGGCACCTTCATCTTGCCGGCAAGGTGCGGTAAGGCCGTGGAACGCGCAAATATAAGCTTCCGTCGCTCCAATTCAGCCGGGTTGTGAACCAGTTCGCCGTGTCGTCGGACGCGATTCCCGCCCGCACTTCACGAAGCGCCGGGAGCTTGTGTCACTACTGCATTCGGGGGCAAGTAAAGAAAGCCGAAAAAGCCGGGTTCGTGCAGGCGCCGCGGCCTAGCAGCCTTTACCCTTCGGCGATCGTCTCGAACTGCAGTAGCGATACGTCGATCTCCATGCCGAGCCCGGGACCGTGCGGAACCCGAAGCACCCCGCCGTCAATCTGCATCTTAGACGCCTCGGCGGCCAACGTTGCCGCCAAAAACTGCGGACCGTTCAGCGCACACGGATGCTCGATACCGGCCCAAGCGTAAAGGTGCACCGCGCCCATCAGCGAAAGGTCCGGATCGGTCAGCCCCGAACCCAGCACCATGAGGCCCCTCTCCTGCATAATCTCGACGATCCGCCGCGAGCCCCACAGCCCGGCGGTGCGTGCGGGTTTCATGGCGATGCCGTCCATCAGGCCGAGCGCTGCGAACTCCTCGGCCTCGACGGGGGACATGACGCCCTCGTCCATGATGATGGGCAGCGCGCCTTGCCGCTTCAACGCCTGGTAGCCGCGCAGGCGGTTCGGCGGCAGCGGCGACTCCAGCACGTCGACTCCCGCATCGGCGAGCTTCGGCGCCATCTCGAGAGCCGTATCGTCCGTATATCCCATGTTGGCGTCGGCCCACAAAAACCCGTCGGGCGCAAAGCGGCGAACGAGTTTGGCCAGCTTCAGGTCGTACTCGGGGTCCTGGGGCGCGCCCACCTTGATGTTGAAGTTGCAATACCCCTTGCGCTTGCCCTCTTCTAGCTGCGCTTCCACCGTCTCCATGTTGGCGGAGTTGACGGTCCAGCTGAGCGTGATGCTGTCCCGCTTCGCGCCGCCTAAGAGCTGGGATGCGCTGAGCCCCCGCCGCTTGCCGACCAAGTCGTAGCAAGCCAGGTCCACCGCCGCCTTGCACATGGGGTGGCCGACGGTAAAGCCGGGCCGCACGACGGTGTTCATCAGTTGATGCAGCTCGTCTATCCGGTTCGGATCGCGACCGATCAGCGCCGGGCCAAGGTAGTGACGGAGCGTGACCTCGACCGTCTCCGGCGTCTCGTATGCCCACGTAGGCAGGGGCACGGCTTGTCCGTAGCCTACGTACCCTTCGTCGTCCTGGATGCGCAGTACGATGGAGGGACGGCGCACCTTCCCGTCGGGTCCGGGCTTTAGGAACTTGAACTCCCCCATCGTCTCGTAGTCGTAGCGCGCCATCTCCACCTTGGCTATCCGGCACATGTCGCGGTTCCTCCCTTGCTGACGCCTACAATGTTTCCACAGCCGACTTGCTCGAAGGAAACCGCACGACGTTTGCGCGCAGTCCTTCGGTGGTGTAGAAGGGGTCGTCCGGAGCGAGCGGCAGCTGCACGCGCTCGCCCGTGGTCGCCGACTTATATATGGCCGTCACCAGCTCCAAGGAGCGGCGCCCCTCGACCCCGTCGACCAGCGGACGCTTCCCCGTGGTCACGGCTTCGAGAAAGTCGAGGATTTGCCCCTCGTGCCACTGGGGACCGAGCTCCAGACCGTCGGCGAGGGCCTGCAGCTTCTCGACGTACTCGGGATTGGCTTTCGGAAACCCGTTCGGCTGCGAGGCAACGGAGTATAGGGCCCACGGCAAAGCGAGGCTCGCCTTCGAACCGAACACCTCGATGCGGTCGAAATTATGCATCGCGGCGACGGTGCTGGTGATCTGTCCGAGGGCACCGTTTCGAAACCGCACGATGGCCATCGACAGGTCTTCCACTTCGATATCGTGGTCGACGGCGCCCATCTCGGCGATCACCCACTCGGGCTCGCCCATCAGCCACAGGAAAGCGTCGATGTGATGGATCGCGTGGTTGATAGTGGCCCCGCCGCACTCTTGCTCCCAAGTGCCGCGCCACCACATGTCGTAGTACTCGTCGCCGCGCCACCACAAGCAGTCCACTTTGCCGAAGAGAATCCTGCCCAGGTGCTCGCCGTCGATCAAAGCCTTGGCCCGCATCCAATCGTGGCGCCAGCGGTTTTGGAACACGACGGCCAGTTTTTTGTCGTTCTGTTCGGCAGCGGCCAGCATCGCGTCCGCCTCGGCCAGCGAAGCGGCCATCGGCTTTTCCACCAGAACGTGCTTGCCTGCGTTCAGTGCCGCCACCGCGATCTCGGCATGTGCGAAGGGCGGCGTGCAAATCGAGACCGCGTCGATGTCGTCGCGCCGGAGCAGTTCCTTGTAGTCTCCGTAGGCCGCCACGCTGTCTCCCGCCCCGGCCGCGAACTTCTGCGCCCGCTGCCGGTCGATGTCGGCCACGGCGACCACACGGCAAAGCTCAGGGTACCTGGCGTACGCCCGCAGGTGCGCGCCCGCGATGCTCCCCGTTCCGATAATGCCGATGCCTACTTTAGCCATCCTTACGTCCTCCCGACTGGACCTCCGCCAAATACTGCTCGTACTTGCCCCGGACGTCGGCAGCTTCGTGATCACCGCGGTGGGCTACGATGCGGTACTTCAGCGTCCACAGCGCGCCCGGCTGGATTGTGACCGGCGGCGAGAACAGAAGGAAGTTCGGCGAGAAAGGACCGTAGTTGCGGGTAAACCAAGGGGCAGGATCTTGGGGGTTTTCCGGATGGTTGAACACGGCGATGCCGTACCAGCTGCCGTCGTCGCCGGCGGGCCCGGAGTAGTCGACCCAGTGAGCCGGTTTGCCGTACGTGCCGGCCTCGTCTACGCCGCCCTCCGAGTTGACGATCCTGCCACCCGACGTAACCCATATCTTTTGCGCCGGCCGGATATGGGGCAACCCCGATTCGTTAGAACCGTACAGCGTGACCGGCCCTCCGAGCGGACAAAGCGAAAACGTGATGTCTATGCACAAATCGCCGGCCGCGTCCATGTGGAAACGCCAATCGCGGATGTCTTGCACCGGGATGGAGCCGTCCGGGGCAATCCAGCGGTTGCGCGTCCTGAAGCCGACCCGTTCGCCGCTGCCCGTCACTTCCTCGATGAAATGCTGCTCGATGCGCCCTTTGCCATGAGGATGCTCCAGCCAGAAGTCGAATCCGTTGACCTCACCGTGGCCGAACCAAATGCCGTGATGGTGGAAGTGGTCCGGCGGCGAATCCGACAACAGACAAGGTGAGCCCGGAAGCCGCAGGGGATACAGATACGGCTTTGCCTGTTCCCAGAAGAAACGGTACCGGGCCAGTTCCTCTCCTCCGTACTGCAAAGAGAAGACTTGGTGGACCCTTTTGAGTTCCAGAGCCGCTCCTGGTGACTGCTCGCCCATGATTTCACTCCGTTCGTTTGCGAATCATTGTCCGATAACACACTGGGCGGAGGTCTGTTCCATACCGAACACGCTATGTCCCGCCTTCAGTCTACCGTCTGCCTGCGGCAAAGGGCAATGAAGGTTATCAGGAATATTTGTCCGATATCAAGATCCTCGCCGCTCCGGAGAACCGGCAAAGAAAACAGCGAGCGACCGCGGGCCCAAGACGA
>JAAYLA010000201.1 GCA_012522135.1 Bacillota bacterium
CCTCGCTATACGCTCCGTCTCTGACAACGATCGTATCTCCCGGAGCAGCGGCATTCACGGCTGCTTGGATAGTCGGGTAATCTCCGGCCTCCGTGCCGACCCACAGCTCCGCAGCGCGAGCCGCCGGCACCGGGAGGATCCAAACCGATGCAGCTGCGCCGAGAACTGCGAGAAACAGAACGGTGGTGAATAAGTCGCGATTTTTCAACATGTCCTCCGTTGTGCCCCCTCGAAACGGATGGCCTCATCATTGATCAAACATAAAAAGCCATCCTAATCTTGCCATCAGCATGCCGTAGCCGAGGCGGCACGACCAGACGAGGACCTGTCGAAACGTTGCCGAGAAAATGCTGAGTTTTTGTCGATAAGGACAGAGGGATACGCCTGCCCCGTGCCCCGGATGCTGGTTCCCGCGGTGGGCCGGAACCGCTCTTACCCGACGCGCCGCAGCAAGGCAGTCTCCAGTTGTTCGGACGGGCGCTCGATCGGTGCCGCATGACACACCTCCAGGCGACGGACGTCGAGGCGCCGCAATATCTGAAGACTCCGGAGCGCCTGCTCCATGTCTCCCGTAAACATCGCCATCGGCGGCCGCAGCTGACCGCCCTTTGTCATGGCCAAATCGCCGCCGAGGAGCACCTTGTCTTGCTCATGGTAATACACGACGTGGCCGGGTGAATGTCCGGGCGTCCAGTAGGGTGTCAGGCCCGCCACGGCCAGTAGGTTGCCTTCCGCATCTTCCGGCAACGGCTGCACGAGGCCGGTCCGCACCGAGGCCTTCGCTTTCCTCCTCCGGGGGTAAGGCGCCGCGCCTTCCATGTACGGGAGCTCGACCCGGTGGGCGTATACGGGAACGGGGGCCTCCGCCACGATCCCGGCGAGCGCTCCCACGTGGTCGGCGTGTCCGTGGGTGAGCAGGATGCGCTGCAAAGGTCCGGTATCGAGACCACGGATCGCCCTGAAGATGCCGCGTTTCATAAAGGACAAGCCGGCATCGACCAGAGTCACGCCGTCGCCGTCCCGCACAAGCCAAACACGCACCGGGATGAGGACCCACGCGCTGACACTCCAAATGTGTTCGGATACCCGTTCCAGCTTCATTGCGGGCTAACCTCCTGCCTCCCCTCGTGCACGTGCGCACGGATGCCCCGGAACATGCACAGGCACGCCAAATCGAAGGTCGGTCCGAGCCGCGCCAGGAGCTCGTCTAGGCTTTCCGGGGAAGCTGCAGACGACGCTACGATCCCGTGCAGCAGGTAAAAGTAAGACCGCGTGTAAGCGAGCAGGCGGTCTTCCGCAAGGTGCACTCCGAGAGCCGCCTGCAAAGCCCGGCCGGCGAGCGCAAATATCTCGTTCCGGAGGCGCTGCAGCTCGAGGGCAGGGTCCTTTTCATCCACCCGGGAAGCCCTTACTGTGAAAAACACCGGATACAGCGCTCGCTGGGACAGTGCAAGCCGGAGAAACTCTCTGCTAAACGCTGCTAGCCGCTCATCAGGCGAAAGATTTCCGCGGTACAATGTGCGCTCGAGGCGGCGCAGCGCGGTGCGCAGCGGCTCCGCGGCCAGTTCATTGAGGAGCGCTTCCTTGCCGTCGAAGTAAATGTAAATTGTGGTGTGCGAGCATCCGGCCAGCTCGGCAATGTCGCGCATCGTGACCTCGTCGAAGGACCGCGTCGAAAACAAGGCTTCCGCGGCGGTCAAAATCGCCTTTCTCGTCTTCTCGGCGCGGGCCCTTTGCTTGTTCGTCATAGGCTATGTCACTCCGGAGGCCGCACGCGTACGGCCGGTAGCAATCAGTAACCAGTGGTTACTGACCGTTGGTTAGATTCTATGAAGGCCGGCGGTCCTTTGTCAATACTTGTCGTAACATTTTTGCACAGAAGGGCGGTGGCCGGGAAGCGTCAAACGGAGCACACCTTGATGCGGCGTGCTCCGTTCTGCTCGTGTTGAAGTCTGGTAGGTGTATTCGGGCGAGGCCTATGCCGGCTTCTGTAGCCTGTTGCAAGCCGCAGGCAAGGACTCGGACCACGGCATCAGAGAATCGAGGACGCCTGGCTCGTCCAGATCGAGGTTTGGCACCTGCTCAAGGAGATAGGTGATGTAGTCAAAGGGGTTCAAGCCATTCTCCTTGGCGGTCTCATGGCTTGGGTTTACTACGACGCATTATTGGCCGTGCCGCCCGCGAACCTCAACCGTAGCCTGGGCGGATATCAGCCGGAAATCCCGATAACCCGGGAGAGTATGCTGAATGCGAACGGCCGCCGACGCAGTGCCACCCGGATGCGCATGTGGCGTGTGTTCCGGGAATTTGACCGCACGGGCGAGGAGCGGATTCGGGCCGTCTATGAGAAGATCGACCGCTGGTCCCGGCTCGCCCTTCAGGCACTAAGCAATCACGAGCTGCTTCAGCATTTGCAGGACGTGATGAACGAGGGTGTGGCCTTTGCGCCCGCCTCCATGTGCGCCAACGCGAGTGCCGGCGTTTGGCTCGACATGCCAGACAAACTGCTCGAGAAGGTGGTCCGAGGACGAGGGAGAGCCCTCACTGCCGGGCTCATGGCGGGAAGCGGCGGAGTTGTCAGCGCCGACCACGGGTTTCGACTGTACGACCTGGCCCGTGTAACGCAGCAAGAGGAGGCGGCGCGGGCCTATCTGCTGAGCGAGCCGGTCGATCCCCAAGGATGGAAGGACCTACCCCCAGCGTCGCCGTTTCGTGCCGCGTTCCGAGAGTTCTTGCGAGAATTCGGCCACAGGGCAGTCTACGAGGTCGACGTAATGACCCCACGGTGGAGCGAAGATCCCACTTATCTCCTCGACCAGATCCTCGCACTCATGACGATGGCGAGATACCCGATCCAAGGGATGAGGCGCGGCGCCGCCGGCAGGCAGCAGAGACCGAGCTAGCGTCACGCACCCGCCTTCTACTCCCCCTCATAAGGTGGCTGGCCAGGCGCTTGCGACACAGCTTTGCGTTACCGGAAGGCGCAACACGAGGCCTGGCTAACCGAGACCCCACCCGACGTGTTCATCGCAAGTGAAGACGGCGAGCTGCGGGCTTGGACGGGTGGAGCACTGCCGGGAGCTACGGTCGGCGCGCGGCCACGGCCTGCCGCGAGCCGGACGGTGACAAGCTGGCGGGCATTGAGGGCTCCCCGGGCACCGCCCAAGGCAGGGTGCGTGTGCTCAAGCATCCCCACGAGGGGAACCGACTTCTGCACGGGGAAATCCTCGTCGCGTCGTAGACGGAGCTCGGCTGGACACCGCTCTTCTTGCGTGCCGCGGGCGTAGTGATGGAGGTCGGGGGGTACCAGTCCCACGGCGCCATCGTAAGCCGGGAGTATGGACTGCCTGCCGCAGCCAACATCCCCGGCCTGTTCGACCTCCTGCACGATGGCGACGAGGTGTTAGTGGACGGCGACGCCGGTACGGTCACGATCATGAGCCGGACGACACCGTCACAGAGGGAGGGCGGAGCGCAGGCTCAAACAGGCGTAGCGTTCTCCACCTTCACTCGGCTGGACCACGGCCGCACCGCTCCGATCTCTACACACCCCGTCCCTCCCCGGCAGGAACTCGCCAAGACTTGAGTGAATAGTCAAGCTACAGGTGCAGCCGGGAAGCACATGAAAGGAGTCTGCTCATGCTCAAAGTCCACTGCCCCGTCGACTGCGGTAACGCTCCGCGCAAGCAGGTGCTCAAAGATTTCAACATTGCTTTCGCCGCAGGTGATGTCGACGCCGTGCTCTCGATCGTCCATGATGACATCGTTTGGGACATTGTCGGCGAGCGTCGTGTGGAAGGCAAGGCGGCGATGCGCGCCACGCTGGAGGCCATGAAGGATTCCCGGGCCACCGAACTGCACATCCACCACATCATCACCCACGGCAACCAGGCGGCAGCCCACGGGGTCCTGACATTTGAGGGCGGGATGAAGTACGCCTTCTGTGACGTGTACGTGTTTGCGGGCTTTAGCAAGACAGCCAAGCTACGGCAGATCACATCGTATGGTTTAGAGTTGCGATAGCGGTGCCTGAGCTTTTCCCGGGCGCCGTGGAGTCGGGGCTGGTGGCCAGCTCGATCTCGTGGGGCACGGCCGCCAAGCTGGCTCTGTTCGTTCCAGTTCTGTTCGGCCTGGTGCGGAGCAGATAAGACAGGTTGGCGTATGGACTCTCAGGCAAAAGGATATTAAGGGGTAGGCAAACGGATTTGTGCGTTCAAGTGCGATGGTTGAATGCGAATTGGAAAGTGAGAAGGACATGGCGGAAAAGCACCCCCATATCGACATGGCGACGGAAGAGCAGCTGGCCGCACTGCTCGGCGAAAAGAGCCCCGGAGTGCGTGAAACCTACCTGGCTGCACATCGGCTCATCCTGGAGACGTTACGCGACGTAAACTACTCCACCGATACCGTCGACGCCGCTACTTCCTATGGAATTCGTCAGTACGGTTACGACGGCTGGGGTATGATAGCCCTCTCGGCCCATACGAAGTGGGTGTCGCTTTACTTCATGCACGGAACCGACCTAAGCGATTCCTGAGCTTGCCCCGATTTAGTGGACACCCAATCCTGGGGCAAGTACACCAAGAGAGGGTGTCGGATCATGGCAGACAGGCAAGCCTAACCGCCCTCTTGGCCTTCGTGGTCGTAGCCTACGCCGTGAGGCTCGTCCGTTGACGGTCCCCCTAGCTTTGCTCCTGCAAGACCGCTGCGCGCCCGGATCAAGTACGCCACGGACCTACGCGGCCGTCTCCCCGTGGATGCTCCTGAAGAAACTTCCCCGTTCACAGACTGTGCCATACAGGGAAAATTACCTATATGGCGAATTATCGGCGTAATGTTGGGCCATCGTCGCACGAAGTAGTCTGCGAGGTGCACGCCGTGTACGAAATC
>JAAYLA010000202.1 GCA_012522135.1 Bacillota bacterium
GCGAGGCGAGGCCAGGGTTGATCGACATGAGGGGCAAGTCGTGCACGTAGAAGATCAGGTTGGCCAGCTCGAACGTGGAAAAGTGCCATTCGACGTCCATCGCCTTAGGCGGCTCCGTAAAGACGCCAGGATGGGGCAGCTGCGCTTCGGCCAGTTGCGTCAAGAGCGCCCGCTTTTCGGCGACGTCTCCCGCACGGAAGGCGGCTAGCAGTTCCGCGTTGTCCGGGTTGTTGAGCGTAAACACTTCCCGGGTGCTCAGAAACGGTACGTTGCGCGGCGCGTACTGCTCGACGAGCTCGCGGCCGACCACCCGCAGCAGTGCATCCGTCGCCGTGTTGTCGCTTATCGAGATCATCAGCGCGGCCAAGGTCTCTAGCGTCAGTGCGGTGCCCTCGGGCCAGTCTTGGAGCATACCCGTGGGGAGGCTTTTGTCACCGGCTTCGAGCGTCACCACGTTGTCCCACGCCAACACGCCGGCCGCGACCAGGTCTTTGAGGGCGGCCAAAATGGCGAGCTTGAAGGCCGAGCCGACCGCGAGCGGTTCGTGCTCGTTGCGGGCCGCGAGGACGGCCTGGTCCTTAATGACGAGAAGGCTCACTTTGCCGGGCAACTCGTCAAATTCCTCTACTGCCCCGTCAAGGCTGCCCACGGTCAGCTCGGGGGCATTGAACCAGATTCCGATGATTTTTCCGTCGGGGCCCAAGGCCAGCTGCGATTCCATGCGGCCCTGCTCAAAAATGAGGTTGTAGTTGATCGGACCGGTTTGTTCCACCCGTTCAAACCGCCCGAGCAAAGCGGCAAACTGCGCGACGATTTCTTCCCAGTCATCTACGGAAATTTGCGCTAGGATGTCGGAAGAAAACCACTCGGCTTGAATCGGCTCGGTGAATAGCCTGTTGTACGCCACTTCGGGTGTGACTTCCTGGGCTACGGCAGCTGCGGCGCTTAGAGCCAGGAAAAGCAGCATAGCGAGGGGAACGATGAATGTATTCCTGCGCATCGGGCAGGCCTCCTTATCGTGGTGATATCATCCTGATATAAGTATTATTTCGTCACTCGGCGCCATCTTCCTCTGCTATGTGGGAGCTTCTTGCGGCGACTTGTTCGGGACCCGAGCGCCGCCGGCTACCCGTCCCCATGGGCCGAGGCGTACCAGCGGCCCGAGCGGAAACGCACTCCCAGCGTCACTGCTCGGGACGCCATGAACAGCAAGAGCGCCCACCAGACGAGGGGCAGCGAAAGGCCGTACACCAGCCAGCCGACGGCGATGGTGGCGGCGAAAACGGCGCTGCTAACCAACATGGCGTTGCGCAGATAACGGGTGTCGGTTGCACCGATCAGGATGCCATCGAATATGTAGGCAGCCGCGTTGACCGGCTGGCTGAGCGCGACGGCCCAAACCAAGCTGATGACGATCTCGGCCACTTCCTGGTTGTGGGTAAAGAAAAAGGCCACGCTGTCGACCGCCGTGAAGTAGAGCACCGCGAAGACGGCGCCTAGGCCCACGCCCCAAAGGAGAGAAGCCACACCGCTCGCATGGGCCCGCCTTCTGTCGCCCCGCCCCAGCCATTGTCCAACCATGGCCTCGGTAGCGTAAGCAAAGCCGTCGACGCCGTGGCTGACCAGGGACCAAAGCTGCATCAAGATCGCGTGGGCCGCCAGGATCGTTGCCGATTCGAGCCGGGCGACGAGTGAAGTGACCGCGGCGAAGGTCAGAACGAGGGCCAGCGTGCGCACGAAAAGGTGGGACGATACGGAGAAGAAGCGCTGCCACGGAAGCCGGAGCAAGTTCCGCAGCCAGGTGTGATCCCAGTACGGGCGCAGGCGACGCCATGCGACCAGGGCCGCCGTCACACATCCGGCAGCCTGCGCGACGAGGCTCGCCCACGCCGCACCGACGACGCCGTACGAGGGGATGCCGAACGTTCCGGGCACGAGGAGCAGATCGCCGACGATGTTGACCACGTTGACGCCGATGACGATGTACATGGGCACCAGCGCATCGCCCTGCCCGCGCATTGTTCCCGTCAGCGCCAAAGTCATGAAATAGAAGGGCGCCTCGAGCACGCGTATGGAAAAATATGCCTTGCCGAGCGCCGTGACGTCTTCGGGCGCACCGACGAGACCGAAGCCGATGAGTCCGACGGGACCGCGCAGCACGACGATGCCGAGGCCCAGCATTACGGAGAGGGCGAGCGCCTGGAACGTCACCAACGTGGCCCCGCGGCGATCTTGCGCACCCCACCGCTGTGCCACGAGGGCCGTCGTCGCCATGCGCAGGAAGAAGAACATCTGAAAAACTACGCTCAAGATCACGCCCGCGGAGGTGGCGCCGGCGAGTTGGCGGACGTCGGGCAGCCTGCCGAGCACTGCCGTGTCGACGATGCCGAGGAGCGGAACGGCTAGGGTCGAGATGATCGTCGGGACGGTCAGGCGGATCAGTTCCCGGTGTATTTCCTTACTCAGCCACAGAGGGCGCCCGGCCGAACTTCGTGCCTGTTCCATCGGGAAAACCACCAGTCCTTCCCATTGCCAAGTATGTTATAGTCTACCATTTCTACGCCGGGAAGCGGAGCGGGCCCGGGGGCGCAGGTACGGCGACACGGCATGGCGAAGTCCGTGAGAAAGAACATTAAACCTCCGGCTCCGTAAAGTGGTATCACCAAGGGAAGGGTGGAAGGGAGCTGACTGCGTGGGCAATGAGATGCTACCCGAGGTCATCGCCCGGTTTCTAGCAGAGTACGAGCGGGAGTTCGCCCACTACGAACAGGTAGCGCGGCTCGCCGAGGCACGCATGGCATCCCTTCTGGAGTCGGAAGGGGTGCGGGCCATCGTCACCTCGCGGGCAAAGCGAGTGGCGAGCCTGCGGAGGAAGCTGCTGCAGCGCTATCCGAGCAAAAAGTACGGCAACCGGGACGAGATCTTCGCCGACATCCACGATCTCGTCGGCATCCGCATCGCGCTGTACTTCCCGGGGCAGGGCGACGCGGTACGCAAGCTCATTCGGGAACACTTCATCGTCGAACGGGAGAAGAAGTTTCCCGAAAGTTTCCGGCGCGTGACCCACGGCTATCAACCTCGTTTTCCCGGCTACTGCGCAACGCACTACCACGTCCGCCTTTGCCCGGATACCTTGAGTCCGCAGCAACGCCACTTCGCCCGGACGCGCATTGAAGTCCAAGTGGCGTCGGTATTGATGCACGCCTGGGCTGAAGTAGAGCACGATCTCGTATACAAACCGTTCATCAGCGGCCTTTCGAAGCAGGAACTGGCCATTCTCGACCAGATCAACGGCCTCGTGCTGGCAGGCGAGATGGCGCTGGAAAACCTCGAAGCGGTCATTGGCGCAAAGGTCGCCGAGATGCAGCGCGAGTTCGCCAGCCATTATGAACTCGCGGCTTACTTGCACGGCTGGGCCAAAGAGCGTTTCGGTGAGGAGCCTCCTATGGGGCGAGCCGATGTCCTCTATTGCCTGCTGGACCGGATCGGCCTGCGCACTCCTGCCGCGCTCGCGCCTTACTTGGACGGGATCGACCTGACGCAAGACACGCGGCCTTTGTCGGAGCAGATCGTGGACAAGATCATCGCGGGCGATACCGAACGATATGAGCTGTTCATGCAAGTCATGCGCCAGGCCGGTCCCCGCAACCCCTACAACGCCAGCGACGAGGTGACGGTCCACCGCGCCCGGGGAGCCGCGCTGTTCGGAGAGTTTCTTTCCCTTTGGGTGGCGTTGGAACGAGGTCTGCTCGCAGGTCCGTTGGCCGGTTTGAGCGAACCAGAGCAGGAGGAACTGGACTGGTTGCGTGCGCTGCGCAATCGCCTGGTGCACGACTTGGAACTGCCCTCCGAGGAGAGCCTGGCCAAAGCGAGTGCGATCATGCGCTCGCTCGTCGAGAAGGTGCAAGAATCGCTGCCCCCGGAATTGCGCGCCCAAATCCGTGAGCTGGTTGCACGTCTCGACGCTCGGGGCGGACTGTACCCGGGGAGCGGGCAAAGTCGTTGAGTCTTGCCTAAGGAGGAAACTGCGTTCGTGGGGGACGCCCTGGAGGAAGCCCTGCCGGTTCCGGACGGTGCAAACGGCTATGACATGGCGGCGGAGCTTTTCATGGCCCGCCGTTCGCGTATCGGTGCGGAGACCGTTCGCCGGTGGGCGCGAACCTTGCCCCGTGGCGCCGCCGTCCTCGACCTCGGTTGCGGCCACGGCGTACCGGTTTCCGAAGTGTTGATCGAAGAAGGCCTGGCACTTTACGCCGTCGACGCGTCCCGGCGCCTAGTCGAAGAGTTTCGGCGACGCTTTCCCGGGGTGCCGGTGGCCTGTGAGCGCGTTGAGGATTCGGACTTTTTTCGGCGTACTTTCGATGGCGCGGTAGCGGTGGGGCTGATGTTTCTCTTGCCGGAAGACACGCAGCGCGGCCTGATCAAGCGGATAGCCGGCCTATTGCATCCGGGCGGGAGGTTTCTCTTCACGGCACCCGAACTGCCCTGTATGTGGACCGACGTGCTGACGGGCCGGCCGTCGCGCTCCCTCGGACGGGAAGAGTACGAAGCGATTGCCGCCGGAGCCGGGCTGATCCTGGCAGGTACCGCCCGGGACGAGGGTGAAAACCATTATTTTGACTTCGTCAAGCCGCCTGGGTCGTGAAGCTGCCTGGGTGGTGGAGTCGCCTGGGTCGTGAAGCCAATTGCCGGCAGCGTTCACCGGACGGCAAGGATAGGAGTGCCCTTTTCATGGCAGCGAGGTTCGACGATGCGAAGGCGGGCTGGCAGATATGGCGCCAATCGGGGTTTACCTTGGCCCGTGATGAGCTCAATGCCCGGCTCGAGGCCCTCGGCCATATGCCGGTTTCGGCCCGGACGTTCGCGCACTACGAGAAATTGCGACGCTACGGCTACGAGCGGTACGTGCCGATCAACCAGCTTGATGTGAAAAGCTTGAAAGACCCCCTGTGGGACGAGGCCGTGCGCGGACGGTATCCGGTGTACTCCGATACCGTGGGAGCGGTGATCACGTTCCGGGGGCCTGCCGGTGAAGGGCTGCTGCGCGGGACGACGGTCGAACTGAGTCCGGCCTATGCCAGCATTCGGGTGAACGAGCCTGAACACGTCCAGAGGCTGGCGAGACCGAGTTTCGTGAGGAAGCTCCGGTCGGGGCGCGTCGTGGTGTCCTTTCCGCTCGCCGAAGACGAGTTCCCGGCGGTCGTCGAGAAGGTCGCCGTGCAAAGGGATGTAGCAGAGGTTGTGCTTCGGTTCGCGTCCCCGGCACCCGTTGAAACCTTGACCGGCCGGACGCTCGTCCCGCCGGGCACGCTCCGCGTCCTCATCGAGCCGTCCGCTCCCGCTCCGCTGCTGTCCGAGCCGGTACGAAAGCTCTACTGGCTGTTCCAGGCGGTCGACACGGGCAAGGTGGTATGCGATGAGTTCCTCTACGAGTCGGGATTCGGCGAGAAATACGCCCTTTCGCCCGTGCGGCTACACACGATGAGGATGGAGGGGAACATCGAGCTCACGCTGGAAGCCGGAAGGCCGGCGCTTCTTCTCGTCACGGCCTTGGGAGAAACGTTGAGGGAGCTGCAAGAGGAGCGTGGCACAGGGCGCCTGCCGGGTGGAAGAAGAGGTTACCTCAGGCGGCGCGACGAGGTCTTTTCCGATGCGGCTTCGGCGGTCAAGCGGGAAATGCTGACTTGGATCGCCGAGCAGGAGAAACAGGCGAGATTGCCCTTGGGCGAACCCCTCGGACGCTCGGGCGAGCTGGCCGAAAGTCAACTGCTGCCTGCTATAGAGGAGCTCATGGACATCGCCTCGGGCAAGGTGACATTGACTCTGGTCGACTGAGGAGTCCGATAGTATCGCACTGCGGCTTTGAGCTGGGCATTCAACGGGCGGTTGAGTGCCCTTTTTCGTCGTCGCCGGCGCATCCATGGACTTTCGGGACTCACGTTCGCTATGATTGGCGCAAGTAAGACCGACAATCTCGGAACGGAGGTGCCGGCCGACGATGGATGCGAAGCGCGTCGGCGAGCTGATTAAGGGTCGCCGGATCGAGCTGGAACTGACGCAAGAGGAGCTCGGGCGGAAACTGGGAGTAACCGCCCAGGCCGTTTCCAAGTGGGAACAGGGAATTTCTTTGCCCGACACCGCGCTGTTGCCGGGGATATGCCGTGTGCTCTCGATACCCGCTGCTGCCTTGCTGGGCATCGAGGAGTCGCAGGAGGACGACAAGGGTTGGACCAGGTATGAGCAGCAGGTTTGGCAAGTGCGTCGTCTCCAAGGACTCAACCACGCCACGCTCAATTTGTTTGCCATCCTAGTCTTGGTCATGTATTTTATCCTTCGCACCACATCGCCTGTGTACTTCGCTGTCGCCGTTGGCGCCATGGCCCTCGTGGTGGTGGCCGGAATCGTGAGCCCGCGCCAGCGGGAGTGACGGCTTGCTGGGCGCTGCCGCGCAACGGGAACGAGGCGGCGTTTTCGGCAGCTACCGTCTAGCCGAGTGGGGCCGGCCCGCGGAGGATTCGGTTTCACCCGACGCCGGCTGCGCGGGAAATCGGTGCAACGTGGCAGGAAGGGACTCAGACCCTGCGAGCATCGTGCCACATGGCCGGGCGTAGGTATCGGGGGACCGGGGGAGCCGGAGGGCTGGGGAACTGGGGAGCCGGGCAGCTGGGCGGACGGGGAGCTGGGCAGCTGGGGAGCTGGGCAGCTGGGCGGACGGGGCCTCGTGGGCGGAGTTGTACAGAGCTGCGAGAGCATCAGGGTACCCGGCCTTGTGGGCGGATTTGGCCAGCGATGTGGGAGCATCACGGTACCTGGCCTCGTGGGCGGAGTTGTCCCGCGATATGGGAGCATCACAGTACCTGGCCCGATTTTCTGCGGATATCGGCGATGATCCTGCGGTACCTGCGTGACTCTTGTTCCAGGTACAAGACGACAGGCTCGTCGCGCCTGCGCTCAAGCAGCGGCATCACCCCATCTACCAGCTCGTGCAGGCGGTCAAATGTGAGATCCTCCGGCCGCACTTCGATGAAAGGCACTTTGTGCCGGGCGCAGATTTGCCGTTTGATGCGGTCGCGTTCCATCTGCGCCTGTGCTTCGTCATGGGAGAAGAGCTCCGTCGCTCCGTCGTGCTGCGGCCCGTTAAACTCGACGATGACGTTGTAGTCGACGTAGTAGCGGTCGGCCTGGAGCAGCTCGTTCGTCGTGGGATTGATAAGGA
>JAAYLA010000203.1 GCA_012522135.1 Bacillota bacterium
CTTTGCACGAGGCGGACTGCGTTCTCCAAGTAGGCGCCGTGACCTTCGAGAAACAGTATGTCGATCCGAACGTGACGACGGTACAAGCCCTTGACAAGCCCGACGTCATCGACCCGGGGCGCGGAAGCCTCGCACTCGTGGGCAACCTGCGCGAGATTCTGGCGGCGCTGCGGGATCGGCTTACGCTCAATGACAATGCCGAGTGGCAGGAGAAGATTTCCCGGGAAAAGCTGCACCGCAGCGGTCTGATCGACGAGCAGCTGGCAAACACGTCCCAGCCGCTGCACCCGGCCCACGTAATGGCGGTGCTCGGCGACTTGGTGCCTGCCGACGCCGTGATCGTCTGCGACATCGGTGCGCACGTCCACTGGTTCGACTCGTACTTCATGGCCAACGAACAGGCGGTGTTGATCTCATCCCGTTGGCGCAGTTTGGGCGCGGGGCTGCCGGGGGCCATCGGGGCAGCCTTGGCACAGCCTGAGCGCACGGTGGTCGCTCTGGTGGGAGACGGAGGCATGCTGGCTTCGCTCGGCGCACTGTGCACCGCCGTGAAGTATGCGGTGCCGGTCACGGTGGTGATCGTGAACAACCGGCGGTACGAGATCGAGGCGGAACGCATGGCACGGCGGGGGATGGAGCCGGAGGGAATCGATGTGCCGGAGCCCGACTTTTCCGCTTTGGCTGCAAGTTGCGGCGCGTGGAGCAGAAAGGTAACCAGCCACGATGAGCTGACGGCGGCGTGGCACGAGAGCCGGGACGTAAGCGGGCCTGTCGTCTTGGATGTGCACGTGGCCAGGGCGGAGCTGCCTTTCTTGCGCGGGTAACGGACCATCGGCGGTGACGACGCAAGTACACCCTTGACCTTGACGCGGCGTAAACGTTTATAGTGGTCGTGTCAGGAGGGGTAACGTGGAGTACACCGTGAATCAGGAGTACACCGTGAATCAGCTGGCTAAGATCGCAGGGGTCAGTGCCCGCACGCTGCGCTATTACGATCAGATCGGCCTGCTGAAGCCGGCACGCGTGACGGAAGCCGGATACCGCATCTACGGACCGCGTGAAGTGGACCGGCTGCAGCAGATCCTTTTTTATCGCGAGCTCGGTGTGCGCCTGGAAACCATTCGCGAAATTGTGGCCGATCCCGGTTTTGATGAACTCGATGCCCTGCGGGAGCACTACCGGCTGCTCGTACAACAGCGCGCCCGCCTGGACAAGTTGATCGCCACCTTGGCAAAGACCATTCGGCATCGTGAGGAGGGCGCACCTATGCGCGACGAGGAGAAGTTTCAAGGGTTTAAACAAAAGCTGATTCAAGAAAACGACGCAAAGTACGGGGAGGAGGCCCGGAAGCGATTCGGCGACCAGAGCGTGGACGCCTCAAATGCCAAGCTGATGGGCTTGTCGCAACAGGAGTTCGAAGCAATGACGGCCTTGAGCGAGGAGATCATGGCGCTGCTGAAGGAAGCCCACGCGTCCGGCGATCCCGCCTCTCCCCCGGCGAGGAAACTAGCCGAGAAGCACAAAGAGTGGCTCACGTACATGTGGCCGGAGTACTCGGAAGAAGCCCATGCCCACCTCGCCGAGATGTACGTGGCGGATGAGCGCTTTACCGCCTATTACGACCAGGCCGTCGAGGGCGGCACGGAATTTCTGCGCGACGCCATCTTGTCCTACCTCGGCCGGGGTTAAGCCGCGTTGAATCACGAGGGCGTGCCGAGCGAACACGCCCTCGCTTCATGCCAGGCATTACCGCTTCTGGTGTGGGATTCCGTGTTTCCTCTCTATCCCATCGGGCCAAGGTATGGTGCGGGAGTTCAATACGGAAGGGGAGAAGCCGTTGTTCTTTCACGACAAGAGGTTACAGTATCATGCCAAGCCCGATAGGCCGGATCCCGTCTACGCCAAGAAGCTGCAAGAGATCCTCGGAGGGCAGTTCGGCGAAATCACGGTGATGATGCAGTACCTGTTCCAAGGTTGGAACTGCAGAGGACCTGCCAAGTACAAGGACCTCCTGCTCGACATCGGTACGGAAGAGATCAGCCACGTTGAGATGATCGCCACGATGATTGCCCGGCTCCTCGAGGGATCTCCGATCGATCAGGATGCTATGGCCAAGGACAATCCGCTCGTCGCTGCCGTGCTCGGAGGCATGAGCCCGCAGCATGCCATCGTCAGCGGCTTGGGTGCCTCGGCGAACGACTCGGCCGATTTTCCGTGGACGGCCCGGTACATCGTGTCGAGCGGGAATCTGCTGGCGGATTTCCGCAGCAACTTAGCCGCCGAGTCCCAGGGCCGGCTACAGGTCGCGCGCCTTTACGAAATGACGACCGATGCGGGCGTGCGGGATATGCTTTCGTTCCTGTTGGCCCGCGACACGTACCATCAGTATCAGTGGATGGCCGCGATCGAGGACCTGGAAAAAGAAGGGCTCGAGACGACGCCCGTTCCGAGCTCCTTCCCGCGGGATCTTGAGCGCAGCGAGAACAACAACCAGCTGTGGAAC
>JAAYLA010000204.1 GCA_012522135.1 Bacillota bacterium
CTACATACCCCGGCCCAACGCGAGGAAACCGCTGCTCATGATCCTCCGGGAGCAGCTTGGTCACGATATCGGCAAACGGACGGTAGGCACCTGTGGGCGGCAGCTGGGCCGGGTCGCCGACAAGAATGATGCGCTCCAAACCCTCCAACGCGTCCAAGAGCGCGTCGAGCATATCTTCCGTCAGCATCGATTCCTCGTCAACGATGACCACCCGGTAGCCGCTCACTCGCAGCCCGTCACTCAGGCGCTAGCGGCCGGTTCGCGTGTCATACCGGCCGTGCTGGACAACGAACTAAGCGATTACCACAAAGTCACAATTACGACGCGACTACAAGCCCGGAGCGAATCCAGGCTCTATCACCAATACTTCAGGTGTGCCTAGAAATCCCTTTTGCGGCGGTCTGACGAGGACGATAGCAGCGGCACTCGCGTCGACGCTCTGTAGAATCCGCCGGCGCTTGGACCCGCATAGACTAGACGGATGACTGGAGAGTAGTCCGGCGGTGTCGGCTCTGCCGTTGATCGATTCCGTCGAGGGGAGCACTGCGGATCGTTTCAACCACTGCCTCCCCCAACACATCCGTCTGTGATAGACGGTAGCCACGCCTACGACATCCCGGATATGGAGGGCCTTGGCAATCGATGGGACAACATGACACATCGCACCCACGACCCCTCTGGCTTAGCAGACCGATCCACAGCGAGCTCATACGGCTCACCATACCGACCATCATCTCGACGCTTGCGGTGCCTCTTCTGGGCATCGTGGACACGGCGGTGCTGGGTCGCCTGCCGGATGTGCGTCAGTTGGCGGGCGCGACATCGGCGTGTGTCATCCTAAGCATCGTCTTCCAGATGTTCTTCTTTTTGCGCATGGGCACCACGGCGCTTGTAGCCCAACGTTGGGGTGCAGACGATCGGCGCGGGGCCGCCATGGTCCTGTTCCAGTCTCTGGCAATCGCCGCCGTGCTCGGGCTGGGGCTCATCGTACTCCGCCGCCCCATCGCCCTGATCGGCTTTGCCCTTGTGGGCGCGCCGGAGGATGTAACCGCCCTGGGCGAGGCGTACTTCGCCGTCCGCATCTTCGAGGCGCCCTTCTACCTTATGACCCTCGCCCTAACCGCCCTCATGCGCGGTCAAGGCGACGCTTTGGTGCCGATGTACATCGTGCTGGGCGTCAATACCGTCAACATTGCAGGCGATCTGCTCCTGGTACCCGGAACGTTTGGCTTGCCTTCGTACGGCGTCGTGGGCGCTGCGTGGGCCAGTCTTGCGGCTCAGGCCACAGGCTGGGCAATCGCCGTTTTGGTCGGATGGAAGCGTGTACGTGCTTACTGGGACTGGGGATGGCTCAGAGCCTGGCGCAGGCTTCCGTGGCACCGCTTCTTCACGGTATCCCGGCACCTGTTCATCCGGACGCTTACCCTGGTGCTCACCTTGGCGTCGGTCACGTCTCGCGTCGCTCGACTGGAGTCGGCCCCCATCCTGGCGGCGCACGCCATCTTGATGCAGCTGTGGTCCCTCGTTAGCCACGGCGTGGACGGTTTCGCCTACGCCACCGAGACCATGGTCGGCGCTTGGCTCGGCCGGGGCGACAGAGAGCGAGCCCATGCCAGCGGCGTGGCGGCGCTGCTCTGGGGTGTGGGCGTGGGTACCCTCTTTGGGATCGCCTACTTCGTGGGCGTAGACAAAGTGGCCACCTTCTTCACCACCAACAAAGAGGTGGCTGACATCGTCATCAGCCTCGTTTGGGCCGTTGCGTTGAGCCAGCCCGTCAATGCCATCGCCTACGTTTTCGACGGCGTCCTCATCGGCGCCACCGACACCCACTTCCTCCAAAACGCCATGCTGACGAGCGCAGCCGTCTTCGCCGGCACGCTCGGCGTAGGCTGGCTGGCGTCGGGTCTCTCGCTGCAGCTCATCTGGTGGGCGTTGCTCCTGTTTACGGCCACACGTGCGGTCACCTTAGGGATCCGGTTCCGTTCGGGGCACTGGTATCGTCTCGATCTCGAGACGGAGCACACGTAGCGGACGGATGCTCGCGACGCACACGCGGCTCCGCATTGGCCGATTATGTCCTTAGACCGGATCCAACATGAAGTCCTCAAGCCGCAACGCATAGCCCCGGATTTGGCTGCGGGGG
Source organism: Bacillota bacterium (assembly GCA_012522135.1). Lineage (GTDB taxonomy): Bacteria > Bacillota > Limnochordia > DTU080 > JAAYLA01 > JAAYLA01. The sequence goes on from JAAYLA010000204.1 coordinate 2,144, forward strand.
CTGTCATCCATGATGTAATTGACGATGTACACCTCGCCGTCGTCAAACTGGACCCATCCCGAATAGCCCAGATCGTTCGTGTAAAGCGAGCGGTCGAAGTCGATGGGGATGATCCGCGTCCACGCTTCCTTATAAGAGGTCGCCAGGGCGGACTCCCTATCTGTCACGGCACC
>JAAYLA010000205.1 GCA_012522135.1 Bacillota bacterium
AGCGAAGCCTGTGGCGGACGCGGCGGTGCTCGAGCTGGCACTGGAGCTTGCGAGCGACGGTCCTTTGGACGGCATCGACCTGCAGCTGGATGCCGTGGTGAGCGCACTGGAGTGGGAACGGGAGGCGATGCGCTTTGCCGAGGTCGTGCGCTCATCCCATCGCTACCATCTCCTGGCCGGCGTCCGGGGAGAAGACGCCACGGTGCGAGTGCGCCTTCCGGTGGAAAGCGAGCCGCCCCTTTGGCTTGTCGAGCTGAGCCTGCAGTCGGAACCTGCCCTGAGTACGCAGCTAGCGAATAACCGCATCCTCTTCGGCCCGCGCACGCAGGATACGATTGTCTCGAGCGGCACGTCGCTTGGCATTGCCGTCTCGCCCCTTGCGCCGACGAACGACTGGGAAGCGGAACTCACCCGGATCGAGCAGGGCTATGCCGCTTTCACGGGCCAGGCGCCGCCCGTGCTTTTCATCGGCAGTTCGAGCATCCGGGGCTGGCGCACCTTGCAGACGGATTTTGCCGGTCTGCCGGTCTTGAACGCAGGGTTCGGCGGTTCGCAGATCATCGACGCCGTCTATTTCTTCGACCGGCTCGTGCGGCCCGTAGCGCCCGACACCATCGTGATGTATTCCGGCAGCAACGACATTGCCGCGGGTAAGAGCCCCGAGCAGGTATTTGCCGACTTCGTGGCCTTCGTCGACGCCGTGCACGCGGCTTTTCCGGAGACCCGCATACTGTACATCTCCATCGCCTCGAGCCCGGCCCGGTGGGCCCACCGGTTGAACGTGCAGCGGGCGAACCGGCTCATCGAACTGTATACGCAGACCGACGAGCGCCTCGCGTTCATCGACGTCTATACACACATGCTCGGTGAAGACGGTCTGCCCCGGCCCGAGCTGTACATTTCCGATCAACTGCACATGACGCCCGCAGGCTACGCCCTTTGGACGGAGATCGTCCGTACGTACCTTTATGAAGAGCCGTCCGCCGTGCGGTAAACGGCTTTGTCAGTCTGCCAATCCCTACTTTGTTCGCTCCACCGGCCCGCCCGCGTGTACGGATTCCGGTCACCGGGCGGGTCGTTTGCTTCCACCTCCTCGGGATGAGCGGTCTCCCGTATCCTTGCCTCTAGGAGGACTCACCGGCTGCGGCTTGCGGCGGCGCGATCGGCATCTCGACCGGCATGCCGTAGTGGGAGGCCAGGGCCAGCGGGAACACCGCCGCCACGCCTGCTTGGCGCAACAGCCACGCCGCGATGGTAAAGGTCCAGCGGGAGTCGACGATATCGTCTACGAGCAGCACGGGACCTTGGGGCGGCCGCTCGGTCAGGCGCAGCGTGCCGTCGACGTTTAAGGCATGCCGGGTGCTGTTCGCCATCGTTTGCTGCGGTGGGCGGGCCACGGTTTGCACGAGCACCGGCCGAAACGGTAGATTCAGTGCCCGGGCCAGACGGGCGGCAAAATCGGGTACGAGGTGCGGATGGCGCAGCGAGGGAATGCATGTGACCCATTGCGGTGCGGGAACGGGATGCCATGCGTGATACAGCCGCACGCAGGCTTCAACCAGCTCGTCCGAGAACCGGCCCGTCCTTTTGCCTTCGGCCACCAGCTCACCCCAACCCGAATCGCCGTGGACGCAAAGGGCTTTCCCCTGGCGCGCCCAAAGAGTTTGCGGCAAGCGGCCCCGTACCCGGTAACGAGGCAGCCCGCCCGGTGGCCATTGCTTCCTTGGTTCAATCAGAATGCTCCCGCGGCGCAGGAAGGAGCGGGCATCGGCTATGAGCTCGGAATCGGCATCCGTGGACAAAGGTGCGGGCAGGGCAAGGGAGTCCGCGGCCCGGTCATCGCCGCCGGCCGTGTCCTCTTGCGCCGGGTCCAAGGCTGCGCCCGCCCCTTCGTCCACGCCGGCGGCGGCCGCGAGAAAGTCCCAATGCCCCTCCGCCAACTCCAAGTACCGTCGCACCTGATCGAGGCTCTCCTGTTCCACCGTGCGCAGGCGGTCGAGGCGGATGAGAAAGGACGTCGGCAGCGGGGCCTGGGTCAAGCGCCAGCGGCCGCCTACTTTCTTTACCGGAGCGGGGGATGCCAAGGTCAGAAGGTGCAGTGCGTAGCGGATGCGGGAGAGCGGCGCGTTGACGGTGGCGGCCAGGCGCAGGGGCGTCACGCCTTGCGGATAGGTTTGCATGACGGTCAAAATTTGCTGCACCTCGCGGGCGGTGGGGACGAGGGCCGGCGGCCTGCCTTCGGTTTCATCGCCGTGAATGCGCTCCGCTCCCGCCATCACGAGCGCACGGGCCGGCGCATAGATACCGGCCAAGCCGAGCTGGCGGTAATAATCCGTCAGCGTGGGGGGCGGGTCGTAATGGATGATAAAGCGCAGATCGGGATGGGGCATGCCGCCGCCGCAGGCCAGGGACACAACGAGGGCTTTCACACGACCGCGCAGGAAGTTCGCTTCCAGCCTGGTGCGCTGTGCAGCTTGGGTCGCCGTGTAGCTTTCCGCCGCGATGCCCCGGAAGTTGAGCCATTCCGTCACTTGCTGGGCGTCGCGCTTTGTGCCCGTGTACACGATTCCGGGACCTTCGAGTTGCGGTAGATGCTCGGCGAGCCAGGCGTACCGTTCGGCCTGCGACTTCAGCGGAGCAGTTTGCAACAAGAGGGCCCGTTGGGCCACAGGTGCACGCAGGGTCACAAGGTCGGGGCCGAACAAAGCGCGCAGTTCGCTCTCCTGGGCTTCCTTCAGCGCCGGGGCCGTGAGCACGATGCGCGTACCGGTGCCGAATAGATGTAAAGCCTGTTGTATATGGCGGTACGTGGGCTCAAAGGACGGACTCGCGGTGCTGAGCGTGTGCGCGTGTTCGAGCAGCAGGAGGCCGACGGAAGGCGCCGGCGGAGCGAGGAGGCGTGCCAGCAAATCGGCCAAGCCCGAGCGCACGGCATTAATCAATAACACGTCGAGCTTTCCGCCGCGCCAGGACGCCCCGACGGTGTGCCAGTCGTTTTCGGATGTCCAAAGGGAAATGTCCAGTCCGAGCCGTTCCGCCAGGGCGACGTCCCGGTGTGCGTTGGTCACCTCGGGCGTAACGATGAGCGTAGGACCGCCGCCGGCCCGACGGATGAGCCTCGTTGCGAGCAGGGCGAGCAGCGTCTTGCCCCATCCGGCCGGTCCCACGAGGAGCACCCGCACGCCGGAACGGAACAAGCGTTGCAGCAGTTCCTCCTGACTGCGGCGGAACGTAGCCGAAGGATTATCGGTGGCCAGGCGCAGAAGAGCCAACCCGGCCTCTTCGCTGATTGCCATGCCAAGAAGCACCTCCGGATCCTACGGGGCTCCCTGGCACGCTCTTCGGTGACGCGGGGCATATAAATGCTAAGGGAAATGGCACCGTTCCAATTCTACGTTAAAGGCAAAATTCCTTCTCAAAATTTCATATGAATGCGTTTCGGTGACGGAGCGGCCGCTGAAGGTCGGCCCAGGCACCCGAATACCCGGAGCGGGACCGGGGCCTGGGCGGCGCACCTTACGGCAAAAGGTCTGCGGTGTCCACGATCTGCAGTCGGCTGAGGGCGTAGCGGCCGTTCGGCATGTACTTTAGCGCGGCCGATTCGAACATGATGTAAATGCGGCCGTCTCGCTCGACGACGCTCTCCACCATGGGCGGCAGCACCCAACTGTCCACCCGGTTTCCATCGTCTAAGAACCACACCGGTACCTCCGTGCCGGCGATCCAAACCGTACGATGGGCCGGCTCGTCGAGCGGGTTTTCGTATATAAACAGGTGGCTGTCGTTCCTGCGCCCGTACGATTCGGTCAAAATGATGTAGTCGCCGAGAATGTAAGAGCCCTGGATTTTATCAGGGATCGAAAGGACGTAGTCGGGAATGTATACGCCGTTCGCTTTGGGACGACTTGCGGGAATCAGGTCCGTCGCCGGATCGAGCTTGTACCCTGCGATCAAGCCGTGGTGCTGCCGGCCTTGTCTGTTGCGCAGCTTGTGGTGGCCGGCCGTTTCGTAGCCCTCGGCCTCGTACGCGAAATCTCCCACCCACAAAACGCCGTCTGTTACACTTACGAAGCTTGCCCGCGCGTCGATCCGGGCGGTGCCGTCGAAGGTAATCTCGGTCCCGTCGCGCGCGGCGATGAACTTATCCAACCGCACCCAGTACACTTGAGAGCCCGACGCAAGCCACAGGTGCCGGTCGCTCACGGCCACGCCGCCCGCATGCCCCCGGTACGCTCCGCCTCCGGGAAGCCGGAAACTAACAGCCTTCACGAGTTCCCCGCTTTCCCCGTGGACCACTACGACGAGGCTCGTATCGTTGTCCCGGTAACCCGATATAATGAGCCAATCTTCTTCGGGCAAGTAGTCGAGGCCCTGGGGCACCAAACCTTGGCGCAGTCCCGGGACGATGGGCCCGTTTTCAGCGATGTTTAGAAAGCGAAGCCAGGAAAGTTTCGGGCTGCGGTTTTCCTCAATTTCCTCCTGCGTGACGGGGCCGGGCAGAAGGGGGATAGGTTCCGCCTTCAGTTGAAAGCACCCCGATACGGCAAACGCCACGGCCGCGGCGAACAAGAGAAGTCGGCGCAAAGGTTTCATGCGTCTCCTCCCCAATGTGAATCGTCTGACGTGGTGTTCCGCGCGGGCGCAGGGAAATCCTGTCATCCGCACGAACTCCGTAGCGGATGATCCCGATGGCCAAGCAGACGCGAATGTTTTCCAAGGCCGGGCGCACCCTGCCGGCCGGCATCCTACCGGAGCACAGGCGCACGTTCCGGCTCCTCTGGCTCGCCTTTTTCGTTATCGGCATGGCGTGGGGTTTCACGGTGCCGCTCTTTCCGGTGGTGATCGTCGGCGCCGGGCTGCCCGTGCACACGTACGGCCTTTTGCAATCGTATGCCGCTTTGGGATCGATGCTGGCCCAGACGCTGCTCGGCCCCTTTCCGACCGCATGGGCCGCCGCAAACCGCTACTTCTGGCGAGTCTCGTTCTGGCGGCGCCGGTCATAGCCTGGTTTCCTCGGGTGGACGTGGCGGTTGCGTTCGGACTGCTCCTCGCGTGCCACTCCATTTTACAGAACGCCTTTCGCATCATGGTCAATGCCTGGGTGCGGTCGTTGGCCGAAGCCGCGTCGCTCGGCCGTGCCTTTGGAACGATGCGCATTGCGGGCAGCCTCGGTTGGATCGTCGCGACGCCGCTCCTCGGTGCGGTGACGGGGCGCTGGCACGAGGGGGCCCCGTTTCAGCTGGCGGCGGGGATTTACATTGCGTCGGCCTTTTTCATCGCCGCCGCGGTGCGGGAGATCGGGCCGAAGGAAGGGCATGACGTGGACGGAAGCGGGAGCGTCCAACCTGCCCTGCCCGCGCCTGGGCCCGTTTGCGAGTCCGCCGGGGGCCCCGTTTCCGCCCGTATTCCCCCGGTGCTGGCCCTCTTCTTTATCGCACTGGGCCTTTTTCAACTGGCGCAGAGCATGGGCATCACCTTCAATGCCATTTATCTAAAAGAAGAGCTGGGGCTGGGCGACGCCGAGTTCGGTTGGATGTTCTCGCTGCAGGCTTGGCTGGAAGTACCCCTCATGCTCGCCTTGGGCGCCCTGTCGGACCGCAGCGATTCCCGGCGCGTGCGCGCCGTGACGGTGGCATTGGGCGGACTGCGGTGGCTGCTCCTTTCGCTCGCCGGGCGCTCGCCGTGGCTCATTCCCGTTCAGCTGCTGCACGCGGTGGGCGTTACCGTGACCGAAGTGCTGGCCGTCGCGTTTGTGGCCCGCTACGTGGCACGGGAGCGCCTCGCCACGGTGCTGGGCTGGAAGGTGGCGGTGCAGAACGGGGCGATGCTGGTTGCCCCGGCGCTCGGCGGGTACATCAGCCAGGGGATGGGCCTGCGGACGATGTTCCAGGTGGCGGCGGTTTTGGCGTTCGCGGCCGCGGCGGTGATCGTCGTGACGGGCAGGGAGAGAGCAAACCGGGCGACTGGAGCAGGAAACGAAAAGGCCCACCCGCGCCGGGGCACGGATGGGCCGTAGGGGGGCGAATCGTTTTTGCCTTAGAATCCGGCTTGTGCCCGCACCTCGTCGAAAAAGGCGATCTGACGGCGTACGCTCTCGGGCGTTACGATGAGCGGTGCGTCCTTACGGATCGCTTCGTACAGGTTTTCGTAGAAAGTGACCTTGACGTCGCCGGATGTATCGATTTCTTCTTCCTTTTCCACCCACGGCAAGTCTTCGGGCTGGCCATAGGAGCGGCCTTCGGCGGGACCTTCGTCGGCGACCAGTTCCGGTACTTGCGCCGGATCGTAATACTTATACTTGAACTTGCGGGTGGAACCGGTGAGCGTGCCGTACTTGCCCACGACGAAATATTCGGGCGTGGGATAGGCGATGCAGCTGCTTACCTCGACGTCGACGACCGCGCCGTTTTCGCCCTTCATCACGATTTTTACATGGTCGTCGGCATCGCCGGCGCTGACGGTGTGCTGCAAGTCGGCGAAGAAGCGGGTGACCTGGCCGTCAAGGAGCTGCAAGCCTTGGTCGACGATGTGGGAGCCCCAGTTGTTTAGCATGCCGCCCCCGAATTTGCGCAAAGTCTGCCAGTCGTTGCGGCGGCGGTAGCTGTTGCGGGCCAACTTGACCAGCACCAAGGGACCCAAGATGCCGGAATCGATAATCTCCTTCAGCCGGATGTAGTCGGGGTCGAGCCGCCGCAGCTGGTACGCCGTGAGCAGGCGGTCGTTCTTCTCGGCGGCCTCGATCATGCGGTCGGCCTCTTCCACGTTCATGCACATGGGCTTTTCCACGAGGACGTGTTTGCCCGCCTCGAGCGCCCGGACCGCGAGATCGGCGTGGGTGTGGGAAGGCGTGGCCACGACAACGAGCTCGATGCGGTCGTCGTGGATCAGCTGCTCGGGATCGGCATAGGCGGTGCAGCCCAGCTCCTGGACCGCCTCGTTACGCCGTTCCTCCAAAGGATCGCTGACGGCCGTGACCTCGAAGCGGTCGGGCATGCCCTTCATGACGAGCGCATGCAGGTACCAGCCGCTGCGGCCGAGCCCTATGACGCCCGCTTTCACCGGTTGCGATGACATGATCGGATCACCTCTCGTGTGGATCTGGCCGCATTTCGGAGAGCACGAACTTCTCGCAGCCAGTCCACGAAGGGACTTCGTCCCGGCGCAGGCGCCTTCCGTTAGAGTACCAGGTAGTGGTGTAAATTCCAGGATG
>JAAYLA010000206.1 GCA_012522135.1 Bacillota bacterium
GCGCAGCTCGGCCAGGACTGGCATCGCGGAAAGAGCGTCCTCCGCGAGTTTGGCCCAGTCGATGCCGGCCGGCTTGGGGTAGGGCGTGCGCGTCTCGAGCACTTCCTCCGGAGTAACGATGTAATCGAGGACGAGGTCGTGGGCTTCCACGGCGAGGCTGTCGACGATCTGCGCGGGGTGCACGGTCGTCACCACAGGAATTTCCGGGTGTCCCAGCTCCCGCAGGATGGCATACTCCAAGTCGGCGTAGCCTTCGCCTTTGCCCGCGCGTGCGCCGTCGCGGGTCACGGCTACCGAGCCCGCCACGACGAGGTCGACTTTGCCCGCAGAGAGCTCGGCCAGGGTGATTTCTCGTCCGTAGCGGTGACAGTGAGAAAGGCTCGCCGCTCGCCGTTCTTCGCCCCTGGGAACCGCGGCGGGATCGATGCAGAGAAACGCGCCGCGCAGCCGGGGCGAGGGCATGACGACCGTCTTGCCATCTGCGAGCGCCATAGCCCGCACCGGCAGCTGGGGCGCGTCGGGGTTCACTTTGATGGTTTTCGCCCGGCGATACACGGGCAGGCCGCGCAGCCGCCGTGCAGCTGCTTCGGCGCCTGCGTAGTTCGGTATGCGACCTTCGACGGGAAAAGGAAAGCGCGCCGCCCGGGCAGCGTGCAAACCTTCGTAGGCTAGGCGGCGCGCGGTTTCTTTGGCGAGAGGCGTGTGACCCATGTCGGATTCCCCCGGCTACGGTTGCGGTTACTCGGCCGGAGTGGTCATCTTGCGCTCGATGGGCACGGTGGGAAAGAGGCGCACCTTGGCCACTCGCTTGCCGTTCATCTCGGTGACCACCGCTTCGACCTTGTCCGACAGCGGCAGCCGGTCGTTCACCCGCGGCAGGCGGCCCAGCTTGTAGAAGACATAGCCGCCGACGGTGTTCGCCGTGTCTACGGGAATGTCAAAATCGCACTCCTCGTTGAGGTCTTCGATCAAGTATCCGCCGTCGACCTCGATCGCACCTTCCTTCAATGTGACAAACTCTTCCACGTCGGTGTCGTGTTCGTCCATGAACCGGCCCATGATTTCCTCAGTGATGTCGGACGGCGTGATCATACCGACCGTCTGGCCGTATTCGTCTAGGACAATGGCCGTGGAGATGCGTTGCCGCTGCATCCGGGCGAAGACCGTCTGGATGTCCAGCGTCTCCGGTACGAAGAGGACGGGCCGGAGGATGTCTTCGAGTTTGATGTTCGGATTGTCCTTGTTGCGGATGTAGTCTTTCATGTGGACGGAGCCGACAACGTTGTCGAGAGTTCCGTCGTATACGGGCAGGCGCGAGAAGCGGTGTTCGGCAAAGACCTCGCCGAGCTCGTTAATGTCTGCGTCGAGAGGAATCGCGACGATGTCGATGCGGGGCACCATAACTTCTTCCGCGGTCGTTTCGGTGAAATCAAAGATGCTGCGCAGCAGGCTGTGTTCGTGGTCGTCGAGCACACCTTCCTCTTGACCGAGGTTGATGAGGGTCTGGATCTCCTCTTCGGTGACTCGCGACGTGGGCTCCGCACCGCCGCCCACTAGTTTGGCAATCAAACTGGACAGCCGGTTGAACAGCACCGCGATCGGTGTGAGTAGGCGGGTCAAGAAATGAATGACGGGGACGATTTGAAGCGCAACCTGATCAGCGAAGCGGGTTGCCAGTGATTTCGGGATGATCTCGCCAAAAGTGAGGAGAAGGATGGTCATCACACCGGCAGCGATACCGGTTCCTACTGAACCCCATAGTTGGATCGCCAGCGCCGTGGCAACCGAAGAAGCCAAGATGTTGACGACGTTGTTGCCGATGAGTATGGCGGTGATAAATTTGTCGGGTACTTCGAGCAATTTAAGGAGAAGACGGGCTCGTGGATTGCCCTGGTCGGCCGCGGCGCGCAGGCGCAGCCTATTGACCGACATGAGCGCTGTTTCCGATCCAGAGAAAAACGCGGACGCCATGATCAACAGAAGCAACAACCACGTTTGCCATGAGCCCAATATGCTACTATCAGGGTCCATGTAAAGCTAACCACCCTTTCTTATGTTGAACAGGCACTTTCTCACTCTGCATTATACCCGATCCGTCGCGCGGTCTCAAGGGCTCCGAGCTGCGGTGGAGGGGTGGATGCAGCCCGGCTGGCCCCCGGGATGGAGCACGGCCGGCCTCCGGAACGGACGCCTTGAGACGGGATAGGGCCCGGGCCGCGAGGTCCAATGAATAAGGAAGGTTATCGTCCGGGATCGAGGGCACTTCGCGGAAAAGTATGTCAGTTGACCGCCAGTGGGAGGTCGTGGTATAGTGTTCGAGCGCTCACGGAACGCCCGGCGGTTCGCAGGTGCGTGTTGAATGCGGCGGGCTTTGACGAAGGGCGCAGGGACATGCTAGAATATAATCCCAGATGCATTGTCCCAGATGCCGGTTGGCCAAGGCGGGGTCGGAAAGCCTTGCTTTGATGGCGATCGGCGGTTGATCCTTGAAAACTAAACAGCAGGTCAAGGGGGACGCAGCTTGCAAGAGCTTCGTTCCTGGAAGAGCGCCTGTCAATTCGGAGCCGGA
>JAAYLA010000207.1 GCA_012522135.1 Bacillota bacterium
GGCGGACGAGGCGCTGGCGGAGGTGACGGCGGGCCGGGCGCCCGATGTGCATACTCTCGACGACGACGGCGCATCCCACTCGGTATGGGTCGTCGATGCGCCCGAGGTCGTAGGCCGGGTAGTAAATGCTTTGGCCGGCACGACGCTCTACATCGCCGACGGCCATCACCGCTACGAGACGGCTCTCGACTACCGCGACGAAAGGCGGGCCGAGGTCGGGGTGGATGCCCGCGCCGGCCACGAGTACGTGATGATGATGCTCGTCAACGCGGACGGCGGCGGCTTGACTGTGCTGCCGACTCACCGCATGGTCATGTTGCCGGCGGGCATAGACCGTTCCCGGGTAGAAGAACGCCTGCGCCGCTACTTCCACGTCACACCCTTCGAAGGATCGGAGCCGACTCGGACGGCGGAAGAAGCGGCCACGGCCATAGCAGGAGACCAGACAAGCATGACCCTTTTGGCCGGCCGGCAAGGCTGGACCTTGCGGCCGCGCGACCGCGGCGAGCTCCTCGACGTCATCGACGAGCAGGCATCCGACGCCTGGAAGCTGCTCGGCGCAACGATACTCCATCGGGTCGTGCTGGAGCAATGTTTCGAGATGTCGCGGGAGCTCCAAGAGGACGGGCGGTACATTACCTACACGCGGGACGCGGTGGAGGCGGTCGAGGCGGCGTTCAACGGAGTCTGCGACTTGGCTTGCATTCTGAATGCGCCGGGACCGGATCTGATTATGGAGGTCGCCCGGGCGGGCGACGCGATGCCGCATAAGTCGACGTATTTCTATCCAAAGCTCCTTACCGGATTGGTTTTCAACGATCTTTCCCTGCCCGTCGGGTGGTGACGGCACGGGGCGACGGGCTGTAGGAGGCGCGGGGCGCGCACACGACGGGATGCGATTTTTTGTTGAACCAGGGCTCGTGGCGGTGTAGAATGAAAAAATACATCCGGGAGACGACGGTGAAGGAGAAGATAGACCGTGGATTTTGCTGAGAAGTTTGTTGCAGAGGGCCTCACGTTCGACGACGTGCTCCTCATTCCCGCCTACAGCGAGGTCCTCCCCGGTGACGTGGACACCTCGACGTGGCTGACGAAGCGCATTCGGCTGAACGTGCCGCTGGTCAGCGCCGCCATGGATACGGTGACCGAGGCGCGCATGGCGATTGCGATCGCCCGGGAAGGCGGCTTCGGAGTCATCCACAAGAACTTGGGGATTGAGGAGCAAGCCGGCGAAGTCGACAAGGTCAAGCGTTCCGAAAGCGGCATCATCGTCGATCCCATCTACCTGCACCCCAACGATTCCGTACAGGATGCGCTCGACCTCATGGCGCGTTACCGCATCTCGGGCGTCCCGATCGTGAACGGCGAAGGTCGCTTGGTCGGCATCTTGACCAACCGCGACTTGGTGTTCGAAGAGAACTTCGACCAGCCTATCGAGAACGTGATGACCAAAGAAAACCTCGTGACGGCGCCCGTGGGCACCACGCTCGAAGAGGCAAAACGCATTCTGCACAAGCACCGCATCGAGAAGCTGCCCCTCGTCGACGAAAACTTCCATCTCAAAGGTCTCATCACGATCAAGGACATCGAGAAGGCCAGGCAATACCCGAACGCGGCCAAAGACGAAAAGGGGCGGCTGCGCGTGGGTGCGGCGATCGGCACGCGGCCGGAAGATATCGACGAGCGGGCGCCGGAGCTCGTGAAGGCGGGCGTCGATGCGTTGGTTCTCGACACTGCCCACGGGCATTCGAAGCGCGTGATCGAAGCCGCGAAGCAGCTTAAGGCCCGCTTCGGCGATAAGGTCGATTTGATCGTCGGCAACGTGGCCACGCAGGAAGGCGCCCAGGCGCTCATCGACGCCGGCGCGGACGCCGTAAAGGTGGGCATCGGTCCCGGGTCCATTTGCACCACCCGTGTCATCGCCGGCATCGGCGTGCCCCAGATTACGGCCATCGTCGAAAGCGCCAAGGCTTGCAAGAAGCACGGCGTCCCGGTGATTGCAGACGGCGGCATCCGTTACTCGGGAGACATCGTAAAGGCTTTGGCCGCGGGAGCGGATACGGTGATGCTCGGCGGCATCTTTGCCGGGACCGAGGAGTCCCCCGGTGAAATCGAGATCTACCAGGGGCGCAGCTACAAGGTGTACAGGGGCATGGGGTCCCTCGGTGCGATGCGGGCCGGGGCGGGCAGCCGCGATCGGTACGCCCAGGAGGACGCCCAGAAGCTGGTACCGGAAGGCATCGAAGGCCGCGTGCCGTACAAGGGCCCGCTGTCCGAGACGGTGTTCCAAATGGTGGGGGGCCTGCGGGCCGGCATGGGCTACGTCGGCGCCCGAACCATTGCCGATCTGCACGCAAAGGCTCGCTTCATGCGCATCACGAGCAACTCCGTGCGCGAGAACCATCCGCACGACGAGCAGATCACAAAGGAAGCGCCGAACTACCGCCTGTAGCCGCTTTGTCCCGTAGGCGATTGGGGGGCTGAAGGATCGCGCGTTACAGGCCCAAGCCGCTTCCCGAATCCCTCGATACGATCGGGCTCGTCTTGATCGCGGCCTTGCTGCTGCCGGCGCTTTTGGCCGGCATTATCGAGGGTTTTCTCTCTTTCCTACCCGGTTCCGCGTCCGTGGCCGGCTGGCTCGCAATGCTGTTCACGCCCGTGCTGTTCATTGCGCTTGCACTGTACCGCATTGGGCGGACCGAGGGTCGGGCCGGCCTGCTGGCCGGAGCGGGCCGGGCGGCGCATCTGGTCGCGGGATTTGGCGTGGGGCTATTAGGTTTTGTCTCGAACGGCGTTCTGGCACAGGTGAGCTTGCGTTTTCTCGCGGTGCTATTGGGACCCGAGGCGGCACAGGCGGTATTCGAAGCGGAGCTGCAAAGGGCGGCTCCACTCGTTTCCGGCGGCCCGCTTTTTCAGGCTGCGGTCTTTGTGCTCTTAGCCGTGGTCACTCCTTTCGCGGAAGAGCTGTTTTTCCGGGGCTACGTCTACCGCGGCCTCAGGCACCATTGGGGCGTGCCCGCCGCGGCCGTGCTCAGCGCCTTCATTTTTTCCGCCTTCCACTTTTACCTGGTGCAGGCCCTGCCCATTTTTGCAGCGGGTCTCTTGTTCGCTCTGCTTTACGAACGTACGGGTTCGCTCCTCGCGCCGATGGTGGCGCACGGTGTTATCAATGCGGCGGTCGTGCTGTTGATGTATGCCTCTGGATGACCGAGCCAGATGAGGGTGACGGAACGGAATGGTAACGGTTGTACAGGCCAAGGGGGAAGAGCTGGAAAGGGCCTTTTCTACCCTCGGCTTTCTGAATTCCGAGGCGGCGCTTCACGTCGAGGCCGGCCGCACGGAGTGGTTTTTTTGCCGCGGGCTGACGGAACCTTTGCCGCGCCGGCTGCACGCGGCGCTTATAGGGGAGGGCATCGTCCGCTACGAGGCCGCGGACGGCACGGCGATTTTGCTCGGCGGCTGCCGGTCGGCTTGGCGTGCGCTGCTCGCCCGCTTTCCCGATGAACCCGGTTGGACCGAGATCGGCGAGCGCATCGCCAAAAGCCTCGGCCTGCCCTGGTCTTTACGTGCCGTTACCCGCCTGGCCGGAGAAGACTGGCATTGGGGCGAGCGCACGTATGTGATGGGCATATTGAACGTCACCCCGGACTCCTTTTCGGACGGCGGCAAGTACTTGGACCTCGGGGCCGCGGTGGCCCACGCCGAGAAGATGCTGGCCGAGGGCGCGGACTTCATCGACGTCGGAGGTGAGTCGACGCGGCCCGGAGCGGATCCGGTGCCCGAGTCGGAGGAGCTGCGACGCGTCGTACCCGTGGTCGAGGCCATCGTCAAGCGGCTATCGGCACGCGTGTCCGTCGACACCTACAAATCCGCCGTGGCCAAGGCGGCCGTGGAGGCCGGCGCGGCGGTCATCAACGACGTTACGGGCCTGCGGGGCGATCCTCGCATGGCCGAGGTGGCAGCCGAGCTGGGCGTGCCGATCATCCTGCAGCACATCCAGGGCAGCCCGAAGAACATGCAGCAAGACCCAAGGTACGTGTCGGTCGTCCCTGAGGTGCTGCAAGGGTTGAAAGACTCCGCCGACCGCGCGCTTGCCGCCGGCGTCCGGCCCGAGAACATCATCGTCGATCCGGGCTTTGGCTTCGGCAAGCGGCTCGAGCACAACTTGACGCTGCTCGCGCGCCTGGCGGAGCTGCGCACGTTGGGCTACCCCGTGCTGTCCGGCACGTCGCGCAAGTCGATGGTCGGCGCGGTACTGGGCCTGCCCGTCTCGGAGCGTGTGGAAGGCACGGCAGCCACGGTCGCCCTGTCGGTCGCCGGCCGGGCCGATATCGTGCGCGTGCACGACGTCGGGATCATGGTGCGCACGGTGAAGGTGGCCGACGCCACGTTCCGGGATCAGCTCGTCGTTCGGAGGTGACCGACGTTGACCGAAGTGCTGTCGTACCTGAGTTTGGGATCGAACATGGGCGACAGGGAAGGGTACTTGCGCGCGGCCCGCGAACGCCTCGCGGCAGCGCCGGGGATTCAGGTGTTGCGCTCGTCACCCCTCTACCACACCCGTCCCGTGGGCAAGACCGATCAGGCTTGGTTTCTCAATCAGGTCGTCGAAGTCAAGACGAACCTTCGGCCGGAAGAACTTCTTGCCACGTGCCAGCGCATTGAAGAGGCCTTGGGACGGGTGCGCCACGAGCGATGGGGTCCGCGGACCTTGGACATCGACATCCTCACCTACGGCACGCTCCAATCGGACGACCCGCACTTGACGCTTCCCCATCCGCGCATGCTCGAGCGGGCATTCGTTTTGGTGCCGTTGGCCGCTATCGCGCCGGAGATGCAAATCGCGGGAAAGACCGTACGGAAATACTTAGCTGCCTTGCCCTCCGAGGAGCTGGACGGCGTTGTCCCGTACCGGCCGCGGGGCGAGGGGAGCAACGCCGACGTTTGATTTACACCTTCTGGAACCGGTCGACGGACAGGACAAAGATAGTAGCACCGCCCGACTCCACCTCGATGGGCAACGAGATCGACGGTGGCACCTCGGCCAAGGCCTGAGGCAGGACCCGTTTCTTGCGGACGCAGACGCGCCGGATCAATGCGATGAGCTCGTCGACGCGGTCATCGTCCACGCCGATGAGAAGCGTCGTGTTCCCGCGGTGCAAAAAGCCGCCCGTGCTCGCCAGCTTGGTCGCGCCGAACTCGTTTTCCACCAGGGCGTCCATCAAAATGATCGCGTCGTCATCTTCTACGACGGCCAGTACGAGCTTCATGGTTTATCATCCCGCCTCTCATCCGGTATTACGGTCACATTGGCGGAGCGAATGGCAAACTCCTGCCCGGGACCCGCACGGCTACAAAGCGCGAGTCCCGGCGCCCCCTACAGCCGTTTTCCGCACTCGCCGCAGAACTTGGCGGTCTCGTCGTTCAAGGTGCCGCACTCCCGGCAGCGCACCTTGACCGCGACTTGCCGAGCCGGAGCCTCCTTAGGACGTTTCAGCGCGTCGACCTCGGACAGCGCGTCATCCACCAGGCCTCCGGTCATCCGCGCCCAGGGCTCAAGATCTTCCCTCGCCTTCTTGGGGCTCAGGACTAGCCCGGAACCCGCCAGTCCCTTGGCGCCCACCGCGCGCATGGCGCCGCCTGCGATTACGAGCAGCATTCCGGTCACTGCACGCAGCATCAGGGAAGCACCGGGGTCTACGGCTCCCAACCCGGGCCGGGTCACGGTGCCGAAGCGCGTGCCAAGGCCGGGGCCGAAACCGGGTCGCGCCATTTCACCGATCGCTGTAAAGAAGATCGAGATGAACAACACGAACCCGACGGCCATGAGCGCCATGCCGCCGTAGTAAAGAAACTTCCGGCCCGCGGACACGTCGTACTTGCCGGACATCGCTCCACCCCTCCTCGTGTCAGTGCGTTACCATCATAGTACCAGTACGCTCGACGCCTGTCACGAAGGATCACGAAGGAACCGGACTTTATCGCCGTTGCGGGTACAAAGGAGGAAATGCCCGTTACGGCCAGAACACTATTTAACTAATCCGAGTAATCTTGGTATAAAATCTCACTGCTGGGGATCGAGGTGTCGTCCTATGTTGAAGAACGCGCTGCTTCTGTTGGCCATCGCCGTCGTTGCCGCAGGCTGCGGCTTCCGTCCCTCCGAACCGACCTATTCCGTCGTCGGGCGCATCGTCGATGTGGA
>JAAYLA010000020.1 GCA_012522135.1 Bacillota bacterium
ATGAAGTTCCCGCTCAAGCTGAAATGCCCTCCTTGCTGCGGCGGAACGGCGCACCGGCACATGTCCCGGGCCCCCTTCCGGATCGCCCGCGGTTCCTTTTTCGACTTGCACCGTGACGACGGCCTCGACTCGATCGCCCTAGCCATGTACGCCCGCCGCCAGCGCCAAAACCAAGGTCAGCGCCGGCCGCATGCCCAGCTTCCAGTATATCTCGATTTCTATTAATTTGCCGGCGCCCTTTCCTCCAGCAAACGACACGTCCGGCTAACCGTTTTGTCCAGAGGAACCGGTTTGCGGGTTCTCGAAGACAATCGGGGAACGAGGCCACATCTGCTGCAGGATGTTTCAGAAGGAGTGACGCAAAGTGCCCGCTACCCGAGGAGACCGGCCCAACGTCATCGTCTTTTTCACCGATCAGCAGCGCTGGGATACGACGGGAGTCCACGGCAATCCCCTGGGACTGACGCCCAACTTCGACCGCATGGCGATGCAGGGGACCCATCTTTACAACACGTTCACGCCCCAGCCCGTGTGCGGACCCGCCCGCTCGGTCATGCAAACGGGCATGTACGCCACCACGACGGGCTGCTGGCGCAACGGAATCCCGCTCCCCCAGAATATGCGCACCTTGGCCCACCACTTCCGTGCGGCCGGCTACCAGACCGCGTACATCGGCAAGTGGCATCTCGCGAGCGAGCAGCGGGTTCGCGAGCACGAACGGGGCGGCTACGAGTACTGGCTCGCTGCGAACACGCTGGAGATGGTTTCCGACGCCTACGACACGGTGCTCTACGATGGCGACTGCAGCGAGGTGCGGCTGCCCGGCTACCGTGTCGACGCGCTGACTGACGCCGCCATCCGCTATATCGACGCGCACAAAGACAAGCCCTTTTATCTTTTCATTTCGTACCTGGAGCCCCATCACCAAAACCACCGCGACGACTACCCGGCGCCCGACGGCTATGCGGAAAGGTATACGGGCCGCTGGATACCGCCGGACCTGGCCGCACTGCCCGGCTCGGCCCACCAGCACCTGGGCGGCTACTACGGCATGGTAAAGCGCCTCGACGAAGCCTTGGGCCGCTTGCTCGACGCGCTGAAGAGCCTGCGCTTACTTGACAACACGATCGTCCTCTTCACGTCGGACCACGGCTGCCACTTCAAAACCCGCAACTCGGAGTACAAGCGCTCGTGCCACGAAAGTTCCATCCGGGTGCCGTGCGCCATACAAGGTCCGGGCTTTTTCGGCGGCGGCCGGGTGGACGGTCTGGTCAGCCTCGTCGACTTGCCGCCGACCCTCCTCGACGCGGCCGGCATCCCGGTTCCCGGCGACATGCAGGGCCGGTCCATCATGCCGCTTCTCCGGGGCGGGCAGGCGGATGGCTTCGACGACGTGCTCATCCAGATAAGCGAAAGCCAGGTAGGACGGGCCCTTCGCACGCGGCGGTGGAAGTACGGCGTGACCGCTCCGGGCCTGAACGGAAGGAAGCATGCGGGTTCGGACCGGTACGTGGAGGAGTTCCTGTACGATCTGCAGGCCGATCCCTACGAACTGACGAACTTGATCGGCCTCGAATCGCACCAAGAGACGGCAGC
>JAAYLA010000208.1 GCA_012522135.1 Bacillota bacterium
ATTTGGCGATGATGGCGGGTGTGGTGACGACTTGCGAGGACTGCCAGGGGAAGCGGTTCCAGGCGCAGGTGCTCGAGTACAAGCTGGGCGGGAAGGATATAAGCCAGGTGCTCGACATGACGGCCGATGAAGCGCTGGAGTTCTTCGGCCAAGGGGAAGCAAGAACGTCGGCCGCCCACAAGATCCTGAAGCAGCTAGTGGCCGTGGGGCTTGGGTACCTTCGGCTTGGCCAACCGCTTACGACGCTGTCGGGCGGTGAGCGGCAACGGCTCAAGCTTGCGACGCACATGTTCGACGAGGGAGGCGTTTACATCCTGGACGAGCCGACGACCGGACTGCATCTGGCCGACGTGCGCCGGCTGCTGGGGCTGCTCGATCGCCTGGTCGACGGCGGCAAGTCGGTCATCGTGATCGAGCATCACCAGGCGGTCATGGCGCATGCCGACTGGATCATCGACCTCGGCCCGGGCGCAGGGCATGATGGCGGCCGCATCGTGTTCGAGGGTACTCCGGCCGATCTGGTGGCAGCACGTTCAACCCTGACCGGAAGGCATCTGGCGGAGTATGTGGGGATGTGAGGTGCGGCGGACTGAGGTGGAAGGGAGTGCCAAGTGTCGCGTCGTCCAGCCCTTTCTTACCAGCATAGCCGTGATCCATGGCGAACCATTGGTACGACGGCTTCGACGTTGAGCTCCATGATACGAGCCATAAGCACCTCATCCGCGAGTGGTATCTGTGAGGAACTACGCGTGCGCCACGCGTAGTAGCCGCCAGTGGAGACACCGAGTATTCGGCCAGAGTGTGACGACACGGTGATTGACCTTCTTGCGCTCATCGGTAGTCAGCCCGCTTGCCCCGTCTTAATCTGCACTGGGCCCCCAGCGGGGCACATCCGCCTGTCCCGTATCAAGAGTTGGACGACCCATATCATCCGCGGGTATTGCCTAGGCGGGTGTGACTGCCGCAGAATTAGGGATAATCCGTCTCGGACCTAGGAGTTAGGAGCATCTGGAGAAGGTTCACCTGCTGAGTCATACACCGCATTTTCGGTAGTCTTGTCTAATGCCGACGCCATGGCCTAGCCAATGTAGACCATCCCACCAGCAAGGACCTAGAAGCGGCTTTCGCTTTTGCTAAGGGCCCCGACTTGTACCCGCCGAACAGGTTGGCGTTCCAGCATGCCCTCGGGTACGCGCAGCTCATTCCCGCGTCGCTGTATGCCCATTGGCCGGCACTACGTCTGGCTTGCGATCGACATGGTAGACTTGTTGAAAGGGTTTCGTGTGACGTGGTGCAAACTCTACAGTAGTGTTCTTGCTCTCCCTTCTGTGTTTGCGGTCCGAATGTACAAGCCGATTCACACTCAGTGGCGACCGACGGGTTCCGTGGTGTAACTGGAATCCGTGGCAGTGCGCTAATGCTGCTGCGCGGCGCCGCAGGGACCGGGTTCGAAATGGACCGATCACGATCTACGTGTGGAGTGGGAATCATGAATTTTAGGGTTAAAGCCATCCTGGTCAAGCGTGGCGAGGAATTGTTCTCTTCAAAGGCTGCCCGCGTCAGTTTCACGAATGATCCTCAAGCCGACGCACTTCTCAATGACTTGAGCGGTCACCCACATGCGTTCGTTTTGGCATGCATTATGGATCGTCAGATTAAGGCGGAGCGAGCATGGATGATTCCTCATCTAATCTCGCAAAAGCTCTATGGGTTCTCCTTCTCATTGTTGCGGAAGCTATCCCTTGATGAAGTGCGAGATCTATTTTCGAAACCAGAGCCGCTCCACCGATTCCCGGAAGAAATGAGCCGTAATTTCTATGCGGCTGTTCAGCACATTGACCGCTCGTATGGCGGCGATGCAGCGCGGATCTGGCAGAATAACCCCCCGAGCGCCGAAGTAGTCCTTCGCTTCTTGAGGTTTCGGGGAGTGGGCCCTAAGATCGCTACCATGGCAACGAACATCCTTGCGAGGGACTTCAAGATTCCACTCGCAGACTACTATTCGATCGACGTCTCGCCTGATGTCCATGTGCGTCGCGTGTTTACGCGGCTCGGCTTGGTTTCAGACGGCGCTTCTTTGGAGGAGATTATCTACGCAGCTCGAGCGCTGAATCCGCAGTTTCCTGGTCTGTTGGATTTCCCGGCATGGGAGATCGGCCGCTCGTGGTGCCGGCCCGTAAAGCCGAAGTGCAACGAATGCTACATGCGATCAGTTTGTCCAACCAGATCGAACATCGCGGCGAACGCGCGCAAACAAGGGGATTCGGCTGGCGGGTGATGGCGTTTTTTCCACCTTACTGCGGAGTCATCTCCGTCAAGCGGTTCTAAGTTTCCGATCCGTTTGACAACATTATGGAGTCCCTCCAAGGCGGGCAGTGGTTTTCTCAATTTCCCGAAGCTGCCGGCGACTGAGATATGGTAGGTGGGCAAACGTTGAGGATGCATGAGGGCGAAGCCGATATTGAGAGCACTGTCGTTCGCAGGCTGCTGGAGGTACAGTTCCCCGAGCTGGCGCAATTGCCGATTCGTCCCGTGGAATCGATGGGTACGGTGAATGTAATCTTCCGGCTGGGCGATGATCTATGTGTGCGGTTGCCGCGGCTGGAGGAGGGGGATTGGAGCCTTGAGAGGGAGTGGACGTGGCTGCCTCGGCTAGCACCGCATTTACCCCTTGGTATTCCTAAACCAGTCGCGATGGGTCATCCTACGAGCTGGTATCCATTCTGTTGGGCGATCTACCAGTGGATCGATGGCGCGCCTTATGCGGATGATCTGGTCGATGACGAATGTGATGTAGCGCGAGATCTGGGCCGGTTCGTGGCTGCGATGCGCTCAATGGAACGGGCTAAGGATGCGCCTCGGGCCGGCCGTCGTCCACTTCGTGAGCTCGATGATGTGACGCGTAAAGCCATCAAAGCAGCAAACGATGTGATCGATGCTGATGCAGCGCTTGCGGCTTGGGAACGCGCGCTCGAGGCCCCGGCGTGGGACGGCACGGCAGTGTGGATCCACGCCGACCTGCTCAGGCCGAATCTGCTCATAAGAGAGGGTCGACTCTCTGCGGTCATCGATTTCGGTAGTGTCGGGGTGGGTGATCCGGCAACTGACATCATCCCGGCGTGGAGTGTATTCGGTCCGAATGGACGAGAGGTTTTTCGAAATGAACTCGATGTTGACGATGATACTTGGAATCGGGCTCGAGGGATCGCACTCCATCAAGCAGCTCTGATCATCCCGTACTATCGCTTGACGAACCCGGGATTCGTTGAGCTGGCCGAGCGAACCGTTAAGGAAATAATCATGGATTTGTGAGGAACGACTCACTGTGCGAGGCTCGTTGCCACATGTTCGGACAGTCGTTCACTAACCACGTCGGCAGAGATCTCGCCTCGACGTAGCTCTTCCGAGGATAGGACCGGGTGCCCAGTCCAATCCAAATGCTGCGCCCGGACGGGTTGGATAACTCATGGCGCAAATCAGAGACTCGGCGTTTTGTACGTAGTCGGATAAGAACTCGAGGTACGCATTTCGGAGCGTATAGACTGCCGGAGGAGAGGAAGGTGCGCTATCGACGCTTCGACGAC
>JAAYLA010000209.1 GCA_012522135.1 Bacillota bacterium
CTCCCGCTGTGATCGTGGGGTACTTACCGTGGTGTTTGGGCGGGATGTAGATCACCTTGCCGTCCCGTAAACCTACACGACCCGGCTCAGGCGCGCCATCCCATGCCGAAGACCCGCCGGATCGGTTCCCGCTCAGTCCCCGTGGCGCGGATTCGATTACATACGCAGGTCGCAGAAGTCCCAACAGGCGGCGCTTTACGATGCGGTAATCGAGTGCCTCGGGAGCCACGCCGAAATGTTCTGCGGCCGTCTCAAGCGCCTGTTGTAAGTTGGGTCCGCTGAAGATGGCAGGCTCTGAGGGCGGACCATCCCCTGCCCGCGGCCCTTGTTCGGCGGCCCCGGGTGCCTTCTTGCCCGTAACATCACAACCCGTACGACAGACCAACCCCCGGAACGATTTTCATGCCTACGGTAACGCAGCCAGCTTACCCGGCACAAGGTACCCTTGTCAACGGAAGGTATCAACGGAAGCCTTAACGACACGTTCCGGTAGTCCACCGCGCCGGGGCACTGCTCCGGACCTGTAGACCAGTATCTTGATCATGGGTGCAACGTGACAGAGCAGTGTGCCTGAGCTTGTTTCATCCCGTAGAGGCATAATGGAGGGATAGAGGGACAAGGGTAGAACTCCTGAGTCCCGAGGAGGTCCGAGCGCCAGGGTAACGGCCGCCGTCGCGCTCCCCTCACACGAACCAGCGCAACAGGGGGAACGATGTGGACTGGGCTATCCAGCTCATGGAGCAGTTAGGGTACGTAGGGATTTTCGTCATCGTACTTTTGGAAAACCTCATACCGCCCATTCCGTCCGAAGTGGTTCTTCCTTTTGCCGGCTTCATGACTCAACAGGGCGTCGTCTCGGTAGCCGGGGTAGTTGTCGCTGCCACCCTGGGTTCCGTAGCGGGCGCCCTGGTGCTTTATTGGGTCGGCGCACTGGTCGGGAGCTGGCGCATCTACCGCTTCGTCGCACGCCACCAGCGCTGGCTTACCATCCGGCCGGAACATCTTACGCAAGCGGGCAACTGGTTCGACACGTACGGCACCGTGACCGTTTTCCTTTGCCGCATGGTCCCCATTATGCGCAGCGTCATCTCGATTCCGGCGGGCCTTGTGCGCATGCCCATGGGCCGGTTTGTCGTGTACACGTTTCTAGGCTCGGCGGTGTGGAATACGGCGCTGGTGGTGGCGGGCGCGATTTTGGGCGCGTCGTGGCGGGAAATCCTGCGCTGGCTCGATTATTACCGGAACGTCGTGCTCATCGTGGCCGTCCTGGTCGGGGTCGGAGTTGCGGTGCGTTACGTGGTGCGAAGGCGGAAGTGACGGGGGGCGTTGTGTGGGGGGCGGTGGAGCTGGATGAATTGAACCGGAGTGCGACGTTATGACGAAATGCACCCACGCAGGCCCGAATGCGCCCGGACCTGGAAGCTCTGGAGCGCAAGCCGGAGCGGGGTGACACGGAAGGACTAAAGGCCGAACTGTACTGCAACGTGGGGACAAAGCTCGCCGAGCACTACGTAGTGGATCCGGAGAGCCGATGCGGCGCCGGCGGAAGTACGTGGAATTGCAAACATACGTTTGAAACTCTATACTGTGGCTAGGGGGCGGAAAGCGTGACTGCGTCACGGCTATTATCATGGCCGATGCAGTGATTCATAAATAAAGAGCCGTGGTCTTGCTGGCAGAAACCTGATCAAAAGCGGCCACGCTCCAGCCCCCACGACTCTGACATTCAACGTGTTCACCTCGATTCTAGCAAGCAAGATATAGTCTGTCAAGGCTTGCGACTACGGCGACATACTGCCGTAAGACTTGAAATGTGGAGCCGGGCTTACCATCTGAAAGGAGTACGGTGGTGTGGTCTGGTGGAGCCACGAAGAGAAGTACGTGTTCTTTCGTATGCGAGAGCTGGCAACCAGCACGCGATGGGAGCTGCGGCGACTGCCCTTGGTTGGCACGTTAGGGATGTTAGAAGAGGCATTAGCCGAGACCGATCCTAGTAAAATCGAGAAATTGTATGTGGAGGTTACTCACCACCTAAAGATACATCCCACATGGCAAAGTGATCGGTACAAGAGCGACACCCACCTCTTAGTGGAACTATTACAAGAACAGCCGAAGCAGCCTGCGACACGAAGACTGCTGTCATACTTCATGAAACGCATCCAACACGAGGGTGTGGTGCGGATTCATTGCAGGGTCCTTCGGGATACAATGCGACGCCAACCGTTTCCATACGCGCAAGTTGATATCTTGCTATCGTCAATCATCCTGGAACTCGCTCATCAAGGGCATTCTTTGCAGTGGTTCGCCGCGTGGTTAGGCAGCCGACCGGACTGGACGGAAGGTTTCGATGACTTCCTTAGGCGTTTGGAAGACAAGTTTGGTTGTGTGAAGCAGGTTCCCGTGCGCGTGTATTTGCAGTATACTTCCACGCCTGAGGTGCACTCAACGTTGCTCAGAGCAGGTTTTCTTGACGATAACGAGATAGAGGCCGATCTAAGAGACAAGCATTCAAAGTTTTTTACCCGAGGTCTCACATGTGTGGGTGTGGTTCAAGAAGCGGCAGACCCTGTCCGTGCCGCCGAACTTGCCCGAGATCGTTTGGCAAAGGTCACAAGCCTATTTCGTGTGGGTAGAAAATACGATCCCGCAATCAGCCACGACGTCCTAGTATTTGATCCGGCTTCTAAGACAAGTCAACTTCTGAAGCTGCCCGACGCGAGATTGCGGTATCTGAAAGTACCGACGCAATGGATCCTGGATGCGTTCAACGAACAGACCCAAGACATTCTGTTGCGATCAATCTACTGGCACGCTATAGCGGCTGAAAGTACCTCGGTTGAAAGTAAGCTGGTAGGCCTTTGGACTGCGACCGAGTTCCTCTTGCCTGGCAGCGGCAACATACTCAAGAAAGTGGTCGACTACGTTCCCGCTATTATCGGTCTCTATGCGGTGCCCCTGATGTGCGACTACATTGATCAAGAGCTGAACCGATGGGCCCAACGGCGAAACAAACAAGCGGCGGTGACATCGGAAGAGCGAGCTATGACAAAGCGCGAAAGGCGTCTCAAGGTTGCCCATTCTATTCTTCGGGGTAACGAAGTTATTCCGGAAGATGAGCAAACAGGTGATGTTTTGAAGGGCGCCATCCATCAGTTTCGGAGCCTTTTCCAAGAGAAAAACGCATTGGCGGCTTACCTCAACCAGTTGCAAGCCGAGGTCAATTACGACTTAAGCCGTATATATCGCTACCGTAACAGGTTGGTCCATGAGGCGGTTCAGGCAAATGAGATCGCGTATCGACTGGTGGACCGACTGGCATTTTATTGGGCGACGACGATTAACAGCATTCTATTTGCGCTTCAAACAGCTCCAACACTGACTGTGGACGAGGTACTGGAAAATCGGCGGGAGTCCTGGGACGCCTACATGAGGATGCTTCGAGATACCGTTGCCGCCGACAATTTGGAACGCGTCGTGTGTCCGGAGAATATTTTTGGCTAATCATCAAAGGTGTCACGCCTTTGGTGTGTACGGCGAAGCGACAACTTGCCTCAAGTACGGCGGGGTTGGTCAGAGCCGAGTGACCGAGCTCACAGCCAGGTGCCGTGGGCTCGGTTCTGTATGTTATCCGTAGATTTGTGCTACGGCTCCCTCGCGGAATACATATGGTACCAGATGCCGCTCCGGGAGCCACGGGAAACCAAAAGGAAGGGATCGTTTCGTGCAACAGATGGATTGGGAGAAACTGGCCGGCAAGTTTCAGTTTCAGGGTCGCTTCGTGGATGTAGAACCGATTACGTTGGGGCATATCAACGATACGTACGCCGTCACCGTAGAACAGGAAGGCGGTCAAAGGCGTCGTTTCATACTGCAGCGCATAAACCACCACGTCTTTCAGAATCCGCCCCAGGTGATGGAGAACATTGAGGCCGTGACGCAGCACCTGCGAGCCAAGGTGATCGCAGCCGGCGGCGACCCGGAACGGGAAACGGTGAACTTGGTACCCACCGTAGACGGCCGCAGCTACCATGTGAGCGACGACGGCAACTACTGGCGCGCGGCCAAGTTCATCGAAGGCGCTCGCACGTACGACGAGGCCACGGGTCCTCTGTTTTACAATGCGGGCAAGGCCTTTGGTCAGTTTATGCGCCTACTCGACGACTTTCCGGCCGACACGTTGCATGAGACTATTCCGCAGTTTCACGACACCCGCAAGCGCTACAACGACCTGATGGAAGCGGTGAAGCGGGACGCAGCAGGCAGGGCCGGACAGGTGCAGCCTGAAATCGAGTTCGCCAAGGCCCGAGAGAAGGACGCTTCGGTGGTAGTGGACCTCATCGCCGAAGGCAAGATTCCGCTGCGGGTAACCCACAACGACACGAAGCTCAACAACGTGATGATCTGCGACCGGACGGGCGAAGCCATTTGTGTGGTGGACCTCGATACCGTCATGCCCGGATCGGCTCTGTACGACTTCGGCGACGCCGTGCGGTTCGGGGCGAGCACCGCGCCTGAGGACGAGACGGATCTCTCAAAGGTAGGAATCGACCTGGAGCTGTTCCGCAAGTTCACCGAAGGGTACTTGGCGGCGGCCGGCGATGTGTTGACGCCTGCGGAGCTCGACCTTTTGGCCTTCTCCGCTAAGCTCATCACCTACGAGCTGGGCATGCGGTTCCTGACGGATTACTTGAACGGGGATGTGTACTTCAAGATCCACCGGCCCCACCACAACCTCGAGCGTGCACGGGCCCAGTTCCGCTTGGTCGAGGACATGGAAGCCAAGATGGACCAGATGGAGGCCATCGTGCGCGAGGCATACGAGGCGGTCAAGCAGGGTTAGGGCAGGGGGACCACGGGGCTACGTTCGGATTGCCCGGGCGACTGTGCACCGGACGGCCCCCGGGACACTGCACCTACGGGATTTCCGGCGAGATCCAAGCGCGTGCAGCGGCATACGGCGGCGGCACGCGCTTTTTTATGGCCAAAATCCCGCAAGTTGTCAGAATAGTGAAGGAAATAGAAACTCGCTGTTCCATGTTCTGGTCTAGTCGCGGCGTAGAGTCCTGGGTCACGAAGGGAACAATGCCCTGTGAGCCGGGACACGGAGGGGGGGCATGATATAGCTTTGCTCATGGACATCGTATGCCGCCTGGCTCAGTACGGCGCCACCGATTCTTATCCGACGACATTCCTCTACTCCCGCCACCGCAGCGCCGCCACAACGGGCAAATGGTCCGACGCTTGTGTGTCGACGGTGTAAACGGCGTTTTCTCCGGCAAGATCCAGCCCGTCGTTGATGAAAATGTAGTCGATGCGCCGCACCGGATTGTCCGCCGGAAACGTGTAGCCGGAGGGCGGATCGCCGTGCCCTGCGCGCGCCTTGAGCATGTGGGTCCAGGCGTCGCGCAGCAGGGGACGGAGTACACGGGCAGGATCCTCGTCCGTGCCGGCGACGATGTTCAGATCCCCCATGAAGACCACGGGGCCGGTCAGTGCCTTCACCACATTGGCGATCCGCTGGAGCTGTTCGGCTCGCTCGGCAGGTTCCAGGCTGAGGTGGGTCACCAGCACATGCAGAGTACGGCCACCGGCGGCAAGTTCCGCGTGGAGGAGCCCCCAACGAGCCCGTCCCCCGGCCACCAGCGAGACGTTGCGGCAGCGTTCCACCGGATAGCGGCAGAGCAGCGCATTCCCGTACAGCCCGCCTTGGTATTCGATGTTGGGTCCGTACACGACGTGCATCCCCAGGAGTTCGCCGAGCCTGCCCGCTTGATCGACCCCGCCCGACCTTTCCGTTTCGATGTCGACCTCGTTCAGCCCCACGATGTCGGCGTCTGCCTTGCGGATGACGTCGGCCAGGCGCTCGAGGTCGATGACCATATCCATGCCCCGGCCGTGGCGGATGTTGTACGTCATGACGTGCAAAACCTGCGGACCGGCACCGTCAGCACCGGACGGCGATGAAATCACGCTGTGCCCTAATAGACCATGCCTTGCGGGATGCGGGCGGACCCAGGCCTCGAACTTGCTCACCGTGACCGCCACCTCCGTTTCACCTTCTCGCTCCCGCGCATTCTTCGCACAGGGCACGAACTCCTTGCCGGCGTAGCGTGCCCGGGCCAATGAACGGAGGCGGCCGCAGCCCGGTCGGGAACGGTTACTAATCTTGAAGACGGCCAGGGCGTAGGCGGCGTCGTGCCGAGCTTCGGCGGAGAGGGCATCGCCACGTCCGCGGACGGCGCTAGTTGGATCAAGAGAGGTCGGCAAAGGCCCGTCGCCGTTGTGCCAAAGAACGATGACTTGATCCCTCGTAAAAATGGACAATCATAACAATGTTTTTCATCCTACGGCAGGAGACGCATGCCCTTCCGTGGAATGACAACCGCAACCGATCCGAGTCCTGAGCAACGAAGGGGCTGAGACTATGGGAGCTTGGCGTATGTATTCCCGGCGTCTGAAGAGGAGAA
>JAAYLA010000210.1 GCA_012522135.1 Bacillota bacterium
ACAAAACAATGCAGCAGGAAGGATGGATGTCCGTTGCGGAAGGCGTCTCGTTACGCGTTGCTGGCGCTGATGGTCGTCGTCTTGCTCGTCGCCGCGGCCAGGCTAAGGGCACTGAACACGGCGGCACGGGATGTACTTGTCACGGGCGCTTGGGCCGTCGGAGGCGTCCTCGCGCTCTTTGCCGTCCTTACCGGAGTCGGCAAGGGTATCGGTGCGCTCGCCGGCCGGGAGGAGGACACGAACGAAGAAGGGCCGTGACGCCTCGGCCACGGCCCGAAACAATACCTATGCCACGAGAGCGGTTACTTGGCGCGGACGGTGCTTTCGAAACCTTGCCGGTGCGAGCCGTCGCAGAACGGTTTGTTTTTCGATAGACCACAGCGACAAAGGGCGAACTGTTCGCGCGTCTCAAAAGCATTGCCTTCGGCATCGACGAGCTGTACCTCTCCCGAAACGAGCAAAGGCCCGTTGTCTCGAACCGTAATAGTCGCCTTGGCCACGGTCGACGCACCTCCGACGAATGAATTTTGCGTAGGCCGCGCAGCGATCCGCCTTCTGCTGCGGCGCGGCTTCTTCCCCCTTCACCTTACCTGGAAAAAGCTTCCATGTCAAACGGTGCGCCCCTCAGGACGGGAAGAACCAGCCGTCGCATCCCCAGCACGATTTGCCGGTACGAAGGTTGTCGCGTCCCCGGTAAACTTTCCTTATACCCGCTCCGCATTTTTCGCCAGACGTATTAGATCGGCCAATGGCAGGTCGGCTAAGGAGTTTAACTTTAGGTCGGCAAAACTGAAGTCCAAATGTTTCGTGAGGGTGCTCGGCACGGCAACGCAGTATATCCCCGCGGCCACCGCCGCCCGGGCACCGTGGGGCGAGTCTTCAAAGGCAATAGCTTCATCCGGCCGGGCGTCGAGGGCGCTGAGCGCCGACAAATATAGATCCGGCGCGGGCTTTGCCTTCTCGACGTCCTCGGCGCACCGGATGACGTCGAACCGATCGAGGAGGCCCTTGCGCGCCAGATGGCCCTCTACCCACTCATGGGACGAGTTGGAAGCCACACCGAGGAGGAGTCCCCGGTCGCGGGCTTCGTCCAGATATTCGAGAACGCCGGGCAAGATCGGCAGTTCCTCAATGATCTCCATGGTGCGCCTGCGCCGCTGCGCTTGCACTTTTGCGCGGTCGACGGGCCGGCCGATGAGCCCCTCCAAATATGCGACCGGATCGAAGTAACCCTGAGCCGAACCGACGACGTCGGCCCATACCTCCAACGTGAGCTCGGCGCCGTGGCCCGCGTAGACTTCACGCCATGCTTCGAACTCCGCTACCTCCGTGTCCACTATCAAGCCGTCAAAATCGAAAATAAGCGCTTTCATGTCCAACCCCTTACGCCAAACTCTTGCGGGCGCCCCGGATCGTGCGCAAGGCGCCCTATTGCGGAAAGAGCATCGACCCTTCGGCCGATGCTCCTTGCCCGCTAGGTATTCGTCCGCTTCGTCTTCAGCGCTTCGGCCGGTACATGTGAATGCTCTGACCGAAAACCCCTTGCGCCGCCTCCATGATCGTTTCCGACAGGGTGGGATGCGGGTGAATGCTCAGCTCAAGATCAGCAGGCACTGCCGCCATCTCGATGGCCAGGATCAGCTCGCCGATCAGTTCGCCCGCTCCGGGACCGACGATGCCGGCACCGACGATCTGTTCCGTTTCGGCGTCGACGATCAGCTTCGTCACGCCGTCGATGCGGTCCAGCGTGATAGCGCGGCCGGAAGCACCCCACGGGAAGCGGACCACGTGTACATTCCGGTTCTGCTCCTTCGCTTCCGCTTCCGTAAGTCCTGCCCAAGCGAGCTCGGGATCGGTGAACATGACCGCAGGAATCACCTTGGGCTCGAAGGCTACGTTCTTGCCGGAGATGACCTCCGCCGCGACGATGCCTTCGTGAGAGGCTTTGTGCGCGAGCATGGGACCGGGGGTGACGTCTCCGATAGCGAAGATGTGGGGATCGTCGGTCCGGCGCTGCGCGTCGACCTGAATGAAGCCTCGCTCGTCCACCTTTACCTTCGTGTTCTCGAGGCCCAAATCGGCCGTGTTGGGCCGGCGACCGATGGCCACGAGGACGCGGTCGAAAAGCTGTTCGGGCTGTTCGACTTTGTCGCCCTCAAACCGCACACGCACCTTTTCACCCTCGATTGTCATCTCGGCGACCCGGGTGCCGAGTAGGATCGCTTCGAAGGTCTTCCTTAACTGACGCGAAAGGACGCTTACAAGGTCGCGGTCGGCGCCGGGCAGCATGTCGGGCAATGCCTCGGCCACCGTTACCTGCGAGCCGAGCGCAGCGTAAACCGAGCCGAGTTCGAGGCCGATGTACCCTGCCCCGACGACGAGCAGGCGCTCCGGAATATCCGGCAGATCCAAAGCGGCAGTCGAGTCCATGATGCGAGGCGAGTCGGGCGTTCCGGGCAGCCGAACGGGGCTCGATCCGGTTGCCACGATCGCGTGCTCGAAAGTGATCTCGCGTGTTCCTCCGTCGACGAGGTCGACGTGGAGCCGGTTGCTGCCGAGAAACTTGCCGCGGCCTTGGATATGTTCGATCTTCCGCTGCTTCGTCAACGTGCCGGTTCCTTGGGTAAGCCGCTTGACGACGTTGTCCTTCCAGGCACGGATCTTGTCGAGGTCGATCTGAGGCTCGCCGAAGGTAATGCCCCACGCCGCGGCCTGCTTGGCGTCGTTCAAGAGCTTGGCCACATGAAGCAATGCCTTAGAAGGAATGCACCCCCAATGGAGACACACCCCGCCTGGATTCGGCTGCGTGTCGACGAGCGTCACTTGCAGCCCTAAATCCGCTGCCTTAAACGCCGCAGCGTACCCGCCCGGTCCGCCGCCGACGACTACTACCTGCGTAGAAAGTGTTTCTGCCATGTTGATTAACCCTCCAAAGCGAGTAGGAGCGGATCCTCCAATACACCTTTCAGCCACCGCACGAAGCGTGCGGCGTCGGCACCGTCGATGATGCGATGATCGTACGACAACGACAGCGGGAGCATCGTGCGCGGCACGAACTCGCCGTCACGGTAGACCGGCTCGACCTTGCTGCGGGCCACGCCGAGGATCGCCACCTCGGGCCAGTTCACGATCGGCGTAAAGTACTCCCCGCCGATACCGCCCAGGTTGGAGACGGTAAACGTCGCACCCGACATATCCTCTAACGTCAGCTTCTTGTCCCTGGCCTTCGCCGAGATCTCGCCGAGCTCGACAGCGATTTGCGCGATGCTCTTCTTGTCGGTGTCCCGTATGACCGGTACCAGCAGGCCACGGTCCGTATCGACGGCGACGCCGATATGGTAGTACTTCTTGTAGATGATCTCGTTCGTCTCCATGTCGATGCTGGCGTTGAACTGCGGGAACTCTTTTAGAGCCGCGGTCACCGCCTTGATCAAGATGGCCGTCATGGTCAGCTTGCCGCCCATCTCCTGCACCTTGGGCGCGTAGGCCTTGCGGAACTTCTCCATCTCCGTGACGTCGGCCTTGTCATGGTGCGTGACGTGGGGAATCGTGACCCAAGCGTAGCTCAGATGGTTCGCTGTCGTCTTGCGTACGCCCGTCATGGGCACGCGCTCAATCGCACCCCACTTTTCGAAATCGGGCAAAGCACGTGCCGCCGCAGCGGGTGCAGGGGCAGCGGCCGCCGGTGCGGTTTCAGGCGCCGCAGCCGCAGGCGGCGCCTCGGCACTACGGCTGCGGGCATACGCCTTGACATCTTCGATGGAGATGCGCCCCGAAGGTCCAGTGCCTTTCACCTGACGAATGTCGACGCCGATTTCCCGGGCGAACCGCCGCACCGAAGGCGCAGCGGGCACCAGGTGGCCCGGATCCGATTCTTCCGGCTCCGGCGCCGCGACGGCAGGAGCCGCCGCAGTTACGGGCGCGGCCACCTCCACGGGTTCGGCCGCGGCGGCAGGCGCTGCCGGCTCGGCAGGCGGCGCTGAAGCCACGGGCTCCGTCCCTTCCTGCGCCGCTCCGGCCTGCTCGGCGGGCGCAGCTGCCGCCGGAGCCGCCGGCTCGGACGCAGCAGCACCCTCCGCAGGTGCCAGCGTGAGCACGAGCTGCCCGGTCGACACCTCGTCGCCTTCCTTTACGTGAATCTGCTGTACTACGCCGGCCACCGTCGAAGGCACTTCGACCGCGGCCTTGTCCGTCTCCACCTCGATGACCGGATCGCCTTCGGAGATGGTGTCTCCGACGGACACAATCACCTTGACGACCGTCGCGGAATCCACACCCTCTTGCAAAACGGGAAGTTTAAACTCGAGAGCCATCGCGTTGATCCTCCTGCGGAAGGGAGTTCGTTCGGGCTGCGCCGCCTCCGCCCGGGCGCTGCGCCCAGGCGAAGGCCGCCCGGCATACCGAACCCGCCCCTTCACGGTTGAACTTTCGGCGCGCGAGGCGCCGGCTCACTTTGAATGCCTTACGGGATTCACCTTGTCTGGATCGATGTTCAGATCCTTGATCGCCTTCTTCACTTGCGTCTTGCTTACCTTTCCATCCCGGTACAGCGTGTATAGCGTGGCCAACACGATGTAGCGGGCATCGACCTCGAAGTAGTCCCGCAGGGCCGCCCGCGATTCGCTCAGGCCGAAGCCGTCGGTTCCGAGGGTGTGGAACCTTCCGGGGATCCAGCGGGCGATCGACTCGGGCAACGCCTTCACGTAATCGGAAGCGGCCACGAAGACGCCTTCCTCGTCCTTCAGCAGCCGGGTCACGTAGGCCTCCTTCGGCTCGTCCGGATGCAGCATGTTCCACCGCTCCGTATCCAACGCGTCCCGGTGCAGGTTCTTGTAGCTTGTTACGCTCCATACGTCGGCCGACACGTCGTAGTCGGCCTCGAGGATCTCCGCCGCCTTCAAAGCTTCGTTCAAAATCGAACCGCTGCCGAAAAGGTGTGCCTTGTGCTTGGCTTGTTTGCCCGACTTCCGGAAGCGGTACATCCCCTTCAGGATGCCCTCTTCCACGCCTTCGGGCATCGGCGGCTGCGGATACGGCTCGTTGCCCACCGTAAGGTAATAGAACACTGTCTCCTGGTCGACGTACATCCGCTTCAAGCCATCCCGGATGATGACGGCGATCTCGTAGGCGAACGCGGGATCGTAGGCCAGCAGGTTGGGAACGGGATAAGCGAGCAGATGGCTGTGTCCGTCCTGATGCTGCAGGCCTTCACCTGCGAGCGTCGTGCGGCCGGCCGTGCCGCCTACCAAGAAGCCTTTGGTCATCATGTCGGCTGCCGCCCAAATCAAGTCGCCGATGCGCTGAAAGCCGAACATCGAGTAGTAAGTGAAGAAGGGGATCGTGTTGATACCCCGAGTGGCGTACGCCGTGCCGGCCGCGATGAACGACGACATCGCACCGGCCTCGGTGATGCCCTCCTCCAGGATCTGCCCGTCCTTCTTTTCCTTGTACGGAAGGAGCGTTGCAGCGTCGACAGGTTCGTACAGCTGACCTTCGGACGAGTAGATGCCGTGCGTACGGAAAAGGGCCTCCATGCCGAACGTCCTCGCCTCGTCCGGGACGATGGGCACGATCAACTTGCCGATCTCCTTGTCCCGGAGCAGATTGCTGAGGAGCCTTACGTAAGCCATGGTCGTGCTGACCGGCCGGTCGGAACCCTTGTAGAACTCGGCGAAATGCTTCTCGTCCGGCATCGGCAAAGGCTTCGCCCGCACCTCGCGGGAAGGCAGGTAGCCGCCCAGCTCCTTGCGCCTTTCGTGCAGATAGATGATCTCGGGACTGTCGTCCTTCGGCTTGTAGAACGGCGCGTTCGCGATCTCATCGTCCGAGATGGGAATGCCGAAACGGGTGCGGAACTCGCGCATCTCGTCCTCGTTTAGCTTCTTTTGCTGGTGCGTGATGTTCTTGCCTTCACCGCTCTCGCCGAGGCCGTACCCCTTGATGGTCTTGGCCAAGATCACCGTGGGCTGCCCGCGGTGCTCGACGGCAGCCTTGTACGCCGCGTACACCTTCTCCGGATCGTGACCGCCCCTGCGCAACCGCTGCAGCTGCTCATCGGACAGGTGCTCTACGAGCTTCAGCAGCCGCGGGTCCTTGCCGAAGAAGTCTTTGCGGATGTAGTCGCCGCTTTCCACGGTGTATTTCTGGAACTGACCGTCGACGACTTCGTTCATGCGCTGGACTAAAAGGCCCTCGGTGTCCTTTTCCAGAAGCGGATCCCAATCGCTGCCCCAAATCACCTTGATGACGTTCCAGCCCGCGCCGCGGAATGCCGCTTCAAGCTCCTGGATTACCTTCCCGTTGCCGCGTACGGGGCCGTCGAGGCGCTGCAAGTTGCAGTTGATGACGAAGATCAGGTTGTCGAGTTTTTCCCGGGCAGCAAGGGTGATGGCGCCCAAAGTCTCGGGCTCGTCCGTCTCTCCGTCGCCCAGGAACGCCCAAACCTTCGCGTCCGACGGCTCGATGAGTCCCCGGTTTTCCAAGTAGCGCAAAAACCGCGCCTGATAGATGGCCATGATCGGCCCCAGGCCCATGGACACCGTGGGGAACTGCCAGAAGTTCGGCATCAGCCACGGATGGGGATACGACGACACGCCGCCTCCCTCACGCAGCTCACGCCGGAAGTTTTCCAGCTGCTTCTCGGTGATGCGGCCTTCGAGAAACGCGCGGGCATAAATGCCGGGGGTCGCGTGACCTTGGAAATATACCAGGTCGCCCGGGTGCTTGTCCGACGGTGCCCGGAAGAAATGGTTAAAACCTACTTCATACAACGTGGCGGCCGAAGCGTAAGTAGAAATGTGACCGCCGATGCCGTCCTCTTCCTTGTTCGCACGCACTACCATCGCCATGGCGTTCCAGCGGATGATGCTCTTGATCCGGCGTTCGATCTCGCGACTGCCCGGATAAGGCGGCTGCTGGTGCGCCGGAATCGTGTTGATGTACGGCGTGGTGGCGGTAAAGGGGAAGCGTACGCCTCTTTGCTGCGCACGGATTTGCAGGCGTTCGAGCAGCTCTTGGGCGCGCTTTGCCCCTCCATGCTCCAGTACGTAGTCCAGGGATTCGAGCCATTCCCTGGTCTCTATGTCGACCTCGCTCAAGTTTTGAGCAATGCGAATGTCACTCATACCTATACCGTCCTTTCACCTAGGCACTCCGAACGGAAACGGCTCAACCGAATGCGTCTATATACAGCTCGGGTCCCTACGGGAGAGGCGTGAAGGCGCGACAAACCCTTGCGGAGCCACTCCGTCCTAGGATCCGGCAATGCACGGCCTCCCAAACGTCAGGGACCGACCGGTGGCGCAAACATATTCTGGCAAGCGTCGTGACCCACGTCCATCATAACATAACATTTGCCACTTGGCAGCCCCCACAGCCTGTACGAGCGCAAATTTATCCGTTGCTCCCGTATGAATATACCAACCAAGGGCCGTAAACAGGACCACTGTCCCGACAAGTTCAGTCTACTCTGCCCGGGTGACGTTTAGTAAACTTAGTACAAGGGCATCCCCTTGTGGTACGATTCGAGGCGCTGTTTGACGCTTCGCAGAAACCGTCCGCACACGGCGCCGTCCAAGATGCGGTGGTCGAGTGACACGCATAGGTTGACCATCCAGCGGATGGCGATGCCGTCGCCGATGACGACCGGCCGGCGAGTGATCGTTTCCATGCTGAGAATGGCCGCCTGCGGGTAGTTGATGATGGGTGCCGACAAAATCGAACCGAAAGCGCCCGTGTTGTTGATCGTGAAGGTACCGCCTTGCACGTCTTGCGGCCGCAGCTTGCCGGCCCGGGCCCGGGTCGCGAGATCGGCGACGGCCTTGGCGATGCCGGCGATGCTCAGCTGGTCGGCGTTGTGGATCACCGGTACGATGAGCCCGTCCTCCAGGTCGACGGCGACGCCGATGTTGATCTGCTTGCGGATGACGATCTGGTCGTCCTCCCACATGGAGTTCATAATCGGGTATTCCTTCAAGGCCTCGACGGCCGCCTTGATCACGAAGGGCAGATAGGTCAAATTGACCCCCTCGCGCCGCCGAAACTCGGCCTTGATGCTCTCGCGCCACTCGACCAGGTTCGTCACATCCACTTCAACCATAGTCCAGGCGTGCGGGGCGGTCTGCACGCTGCGCACCATCCGTTGGGCGATGGCACGCCGCATGCTCGTCAGAGGCAATATCTCGTCCCTCGCATCGCGGCCGTAGGCAAATTCCTCAGCCTCCGGCGGCGCGGCCTCGCTCCGCCCGCTCCTTGTTTTCTCTTCGATCGCACGCAGCATGTCCCGCTTCGTGACGCGTCCGCCGGCACCCGTTCCCCGCACGCTCTCGGGATCGATGCCGTGTTCCCGAGCGAGGCGCCGCACGGCCGGAGAGTATCGGTGACCCTTTTCCGGATCATAACCCGCCTTGGCAACCGCCTCCCGGGCCTTGCCGGCAGACTCGGCTCTGTCCCCTCCGTCACCTTGGCCCGGGCCCGGGCCGCGGTCGGCTCCCTCCTCGGTCGCGATGACGCAGATCACCTTGCCGACGGGAACTACTTCCCCTTCCTGCGCACACAGCTCCTCCACGACGCCGCTCACGGGCGACGGCAGATCCGTGCTCACTTTATCCGATTCGACTTCCGCCAGCGGCTCATCGGCCCGAACGATATCGCCTGGCCTCTTCAGCCAGCGTACGATGATGCCTTCGACTACGGTCTCACCCAGCTTGGGCATTCTGATCTCAACTGACACATAAGGCGCCGCCGCGGACCTCGTTCCGCGCGGCTACCTCCTTCCCTTGCACGATAATGCGATCAGAGCGTCGCCAGGTTGCGCAAGGCCTCGGCCATCTTTTGCTGGTCGGGCATAGCGAAATCTTCGAGCGACTTGGCATAAGGCATTGCGGGAATGTCCGGTGCCGCCAGCCGATTCACGGGCGCGTCCAGGTGCCAGAAGGCTTTTTCCGCAATGCGCGCCGCAATTTCGCCTCCGATGCCTCCCGTGAGGTTGTCTTCATGCGCGATCAACACCTTGCCCGTCTTGCGCACGCTGCTCAAGATCGTCTCCTCGTCCAACGGCAGCAGCGTCCGCAGATCGACCACCTCGACGTCGATTCCCTCCCGCGCCAGCTCCTCGGCCGCGGCCAAGGCATAGTGCACCATCAGGCCATACGTGATGACCGAGACGTCCTTGCCTTCCCGTTTCACGTCGGCCTTGCCTATAGGTATCTCGTAGGGCTCCTCGGGCACTTCCTGGCGAAACCCGCGGTAAGCCAATGCGTTCTTGTGCTCGAAAAAGAGAACGGGATCGGGATCCTTGACGGCGGCCCGCAGCAACCCCTTGACGTCGTAGGGCATGACGGGCGCGACGATTTTCAGACCCGGCGTACTGAAGAACAGGGCCTCGACCGATTGGGAATGGTATAACCCGCCGGTAATGCCTCCTCCGTACGGTGCCCGCACGACGATCGGACAGGAAAAAGCACCGTTGGAGCGATATCGCATCTTGGCGGCCTCGTTGACGATCTGATCGACCGCGGCGTGGATGAAATCGGCGAACTGGATTTCGGCGACGGGAAGCAGCCCGCCCAGAGCCGCTCCGATCGCGATGCCCACGATGCTCGCTTCGGCCAAGGGCGTATCGATGACCCGTCCCGGGCCGAAGGCTTCCAAGCAGCCCTCGGTCGCGCCGAACGTTCCGCCCATCTCTACGTCTTCACCGAGGACGAAGACCCTTGGATCTTCCTCCATGATTTCGCGCAGCGTGCTGTTGATGGTTTCGATGGTGTTTTGCAATGCCATTACGCCGAGCCCTCCTCCGCATAAACGTGGCGCAGCGCGGTCGGACCTTCGGGCGGAGGCGCGGCCTCGGCCTTGCGAGCTGCTTCCAACGCCTCCTGCCGCGCCCGTTCCTCGAGTTGCTCCAGTTCTTCAGAGGAGGCAAGTCCGTGGGACAGCACGTACTCCCTGAGGCGGCGCACCGGATCCTGCTCCCTGCGGGCACGTTCCACCTCTTCCCGCGGCCTGTACTTGCGGTCGTCGTCATTCGTCGTGTGGGGATCCATGCGGTAAGTGAGGGCCTCGATCAGGGTCGGCCCCTCGCCTCGCCGGGCCCGTTCCACCGCTTCGCGCATGGCGCCGTAGACCGCAAACACGTCGGCGCCGTCCACCGTCACGCCGGGTATGCCGTAGGCCAACGCCCGGGTGGCAACATTCGGCACGGGCGACTGCTTCGCAAAGGGCACCGAGATGGCATAGCGGTTGTTTTGGCAATAGAAAATGACGGGCAGTTTGTGGATGGCGGCGAAGTTGATCCCCTCGTGGAAGTCGCCTCGCGAAACGGCACCGTCGCCGAAGGAGACCCATACCACCTTGTCTTCCCCCTTCAGCTTGACGGCCAGGCCTAGCCCCGCCGCGTGGGGAATTTGCGTCCCGACGGGACTCGAGCCGGAGGGGATGTTCAAAGCCTTGTGCCCCCAGTGCTTCGGCATCTGGCGCCCGCCGCTCGACGGGTCGGCGGCCCGCGCGAATTCACCGAGCATGATCTCCTCCGGCGTCATACCGAGGGCCAGCACGACGGCGGTGTCGCGGTAATACGGCATTGCGACGTCGTGACCGGCACGCAACGCCCACACCGCCCCGACCTGGGCACCTTCGTGGCCGATACCGGTGACGGTAAAGGCGATCTTCCCTTGGCGATATAAGATGTTCGCCCGTTCGTCCAAAGCCCTGGCCAAAACCATGGTGCGGTACATGGCCAAGACATCGCCGTCAGATAGCTCTAGGGCAATGTGTGGCAGTGCATTCACGCTCGTATCGGACTCCTCTCCACTACAGAACCTGGTCGTCCGTATGGGCAGACGACCCGGTCAATCAATTGTATACCTAAGTGCTGCCAAGAGCCAACATCCCTTTCAGTTATTTCCACGCCGCAATTGACATGGTCCTTCCCAATCCCGGGAAGAATGACCTGCTGAGACGGATACCTGCCACAAGAGGGGTGGTGAGCCCATTGCAACTTACGCAGCGGGATTTTCTATTTCTGGAAGACGCCATGGCCGCGGAGCGGCTGGGAGTCGTGCAGTTTCGGGATATGGCGCGGCATTGCACGGATCAGGAGCTGCGCGATTTGTGCCTGCAAGCCGCCGACCAGAGCCTGCAGCACTTCGGCCGCTTGCTCAACGTCCTCAACCGGAGCGCGGGCGGGCACGGCACCTTCCAAACGTCCTGGCATCAAAATATGTGAGGAGTGATCCGGATGACCGATCAGGATCTGATGAACGCCGCCCTGACCGCCCTCAAGCACCAAAGCCACGTATATCACGGGCTCACGGAGCACACGGCGAACGAGGGGCTGCTGCGCGAGATCTCAACCCTTCTGAACGAAAAGCAAAGCATGCGCCTGCGTGTGTTCGAGGCGATGAACCGGCGGGGATGGTACAACCCGCAACTGATCTCGCAAGCCCAATTGGATCAGCACAAGCAACGCATGAACCAGACGTTCCAGCAGCTGCAGCAGGCACCGGCCTACGCGACCGGTCCAGCGCAGTCACCGGGAATCAGCCATCCGGGCATCACGTATCAGGCCTGGGGTCACATGCCACACCCGCAGGCACAGCAACCAGCCTGGCAAGGAGCGCACGGCCCGCATTGACCGCCTGCACGAACCAATCGGGGCCCCCTAGGGAGCCCCGATCCGTCTTACGTCAGGCAAACTGCTCAGACAATACCTGTTCCACCTGGGGCACCAGATCTTCCCAGGAGGCTTCGGGCGCCTTGGTGACGGTAACGAAGTTGCCCAGCATGAATACGCCAGCCACTCCCTCTATCGCGAACAGCGCCGACGCCACGGGCGAGCCCTTTGCGTCCTCGGCGTTCATGTACGACTCGCTCCCGGCTTCTACCACGGGGCGGTCCAAAACGAACTTGAGGCTATTCGGGTTGGGCGTCGGCTGGTAGGTAACGTTCGCCACACGATCTCCTCCTTGGTCAAGTCTTCGGTCGGCGCCATTGTACCACGTCGAGCCGGGCCTGGCCACGCCGGTACGGTTCTGGCCCTCTTACCCGGCCCTGCTCCGCTACTCCGAGCTCCAGCGCGCCAGCACGGTCACGATGACGTCCTGATAGGTGGTGCTGGGAACGCCGAGCGCGTGGTTGAACATGATACTAAAGACGAGGCGCTCGCCCGTGGCGTTGTCCACGTATCCGCTCAACGTCGATACGTTTCCGATGCTGCCGGTCTTGGCCCGGGCGTTGAACTGGGCGGGCGTACCTTGTAACCGGCTGCGCAGCGTCCCTCCTACCATTCGATCGGAAGCGCCCGCCACCGGCAGCGCGTGATAGAAGTACGGGAAATTTGGCCGGTCGGCCATGTAACGCAGGACGGCGATGAGTTGCTGCGGCGTCACGAGATTCGTCCGGCCGAGACCCGAACCGTCGGAAATGTTGAAGGATCCGGGTACCCGTACGACGTCCCGCAGGAAGGACTCGATCACGGCCCTGCCCGCCGCCCAGCTGCCTTGGGAGCGGAATTTCCGGCCCAACGTTTTCAAGATGACCTCGCCATGGCCGTTGTTGCTCAGTTTGAGAAAGGGCACGAGCAGCTGCGACAGGGGCATCGACGTATGACCGGCCACGTGCACCAGCTCGCGGCTTACGCGTCCCGGTACCACGTCCCCGGCCACCTCGATGCCGGCTTGCCGCAGCGCGTTGGCAAAAACCGTTGCGACCAAAGGGGCCGGATCCTGCATGGCGATCCACATAGTCGTCGGGCCTCTCCCAAGGGGCGTGCTACCGGAGACGACGAGGCTGCCGTCATCCGCCCAGTACGCGGAGATGCTCCCGGTCGACGCCGCGCCCGCCGTGCGCGTCTCGTTTACCACCCGAATGCCGGCGAGGCTGGGCGATATGACGACGAGCCCGGGTTCAAAAAGGGCACCGGCCGGGTAGACGCTGACCTTCACCGTATTGGCGTCGTAATCGCGGTCGGGCGAAAGCGCCAGGCCCGATACGGGAGCTGCATAGTACGCGTCCAAGTAGTCCCACGACCAGCCAGGACCCCGCAGCTGGTCGTCGAAAAAGGAAGCATCGTAGACGACATCGCCCGCTATATGCCGCAGGCCCCGCGCGTGAAGCAGGCGGGCGAGGCGCTCGAGGTCCTCCTGCAGCAAAGTGGGATCGCCCCCGCCCTGAAGATAGATATTGCCTTCCAGCCGTTCGGGAAGGGGACCCGTCAGGTGCTCGCTCCCTCCGGCGCTTTCCCACGGATCGAGCCATACCCGGGTTTCCCAAACGTGGTCGGGTCCGAGGAGTTCTAACCCGGCCGCCGCGGTGATGAGCTTCATGTTCGACGCCGGCATCATCAACTTGGCTCCGTTGAAGTCATAAAGCACCCGGCCGTCCACGGTCTCGACGCGCACTCCGACCCACGCGGAGTCGACGGTCGGCTGACGGACAACGCCGTCCAACGACTGCACCAGTTCAGCTACGCGCTCCTCGGAGATGGTCCCGGCCGCCTGTCCGTGCGCTACAGCCGCGGCCATTGCCAGGACGACGAGAACCCACAAGGCAAGTAATCCGCTGCGTCCCAAGGGAAAACGCAATGCGACCGACGGTACACGGATCTTCACACCATCGCCCCCCAGAAGATGTCATGCTATATAGGTTTTTTCTACGTTCTTCTCCCACATGCCGATTCCCTCCGAGGCGAAGTTCAGGAAAAAAGGAGTTGACACGAAAGCCGAGGCTCATTATTTTTAAGGTGATGCTTCAACATCTCTCAACATGGAGGTTGATTTTTTGCAGAAGGAGGCGATATCCGTTGCAACTCAGACCCATCAGCCGGTGCCCGGCGTGCGGCGGCGATTTGTCGATCCGGCGCTTCGAGTGTGAGAGATGCCAGACGGCGATTGAAGGGCGCTTCCCCCGCTCGCGCCTGGACCGGCTCACGAAAGAGCAACAAGAGTTCGTCGAAGTCTTCCTCTTGGCCCGCGGGAACATAAAAGAGGTGGAACGCATCCTGGGCATCTCGTATCCGACCGTGCGCAACCGGCTCGACGGCATATTAGAGAGTCTAGGCCACCGGGTCGAAAAAGGCGACGGGTCCACATCCGAACAGCGAAGCCGGATCCTGTCGGCGCTCGATCGCGGGGAGATCACGGTAAGCCAAGCGATTAAGCAGCTCAGAGGTGATGAGGATGAAGGATGAGCG
This sequence comes from Bacillota bacterium, assembly GCA_012522135.1. Lineage (GTDB taxonomy): Bacteria > Bacillota > Limnochordia > DTU080 > JAAYLA01 > JAAYLA01. Next base: position 14,189 of record JAAYLA010000210.1, read on the forward strand.
CATCATCATCCTGCAAATGCTCGAAAAAGGCAAGATAACCGTAGAAGAGGCCGCCGCACTGCTCGACGCCCTTGAGCCAGCTGCAGTGAGGGAGCACAAAGAGGCGCCCGCACCGGAGCACGCTGCCGAAACCATTAGCTCAAGGTCCGGACCGGGTGACCGTTGGGAGGAGACAAGAGAACGCATCGACAGCAGCCTGAAGCACCTGCGCGAGACCTTGCGGGAGAAGGCGCCGACCGGCGATGAGATCAACGCCTTCGTCCGCAAAGTGCAGCAAGGGGTCGCGCAGGTCATCGACGAGCTTCCCGACGTAGTCAACAGGCTGCTTCACTGGGAGTTCCGCTCGGGATTCACCGGCCGCACTGTGGAGGAACGTTTCAGCGGCACGTTTGCCGAGGGGCAGAAAGTAACCGTGCGCGTCCACTGTGAGGACGGACCGGTACGTTTTGCCCCCAGCGAAGACGAAGGCTATCACGTGCGGGTCGTGAACCAGGTGCGGGCCGACGACGATGCCCACGCTAAAGCCTTGAGCCTTGAAACTGTAGACTGGCGGGAGACGGAGAACGGCTTTGAACTAACGTTGAAAAACCACCCGAAGGTCCGCTCCCAAGTGCACGTCGCGCTGCCCCTCGGGCCAGCCTACATCGTGGACGTCACTTCCGATGACGGTAGCATCGTTTGGGAGAAGCTGCCCGCCGAAGAAGTCCGCCTGACCACGCAAGACGGTGCCGTGAAGGTGAGCGACGTGAAGGCCGAGCGGCTCGAGGCGAGAACCGAAGACGGGGCGGTCTGGCTGCACAAGGTCGAAGCCAACGAGGTGCGGGCATTGAGCGCCGACGGCGCCGTGCGCTTTCGCGGCTTTGCCCGCCGGCTGCGCTGCGCGACGGACGACGGCGCCGTACGGGCAGCGCTCATCGCCCCCGCCTTGCCCGAAGTCGACGAAGGCGAACTGCACTGGGAGCTGAGCTCGCAGGACGGGGCGGTATCCCTTTGGGTGCCGACCCGGGACGATTACGGCTACCGCTTGCGCCTGACCGCCGGCGAAGGCAGCGTATCCGTATCCCTGCCGGGTATCAATACGACCACGAGCGGAACAGCCGGCCTTACGGGGCACACGGCGGGTTTTGAGGAGAAGAGGGTTCGAGCGACTTTGATCCTGCGGACGGAGGACGGAGCGATTCGGGTAGCGGGAGCCCGCGAAGGAGCGGACGCTTGATGGGCGCTTTCACCGGAGAGAGGGTCCGCATCCTGCGCATGCTGGAGGAGGGCAAAGTGTCCGTCGACGAGGCGGCCCGGCTGCTCGACGCCCTGGAAGGTGGAGGTGACGGCAAGGCGCCGCGGGCGCGGCGCATCCGTATCACGGTGCGTGAAAGCGGCCTGTCGCCTCTCCACGTGACCATACCCGTCGGCCTCGTCGAAAGGCTTGCCCGCCTCGCCGAGCATGCATCCCGGCCGGGAGCGGTCAGTGCCGAGGCCATCGTGCGCCTCGTGGCCGAGGGCAAAGAAGACAAGCTCCTCGAGATCGAGCACGGCGATCAGCGCATCGAGATCTTCGCGGAATAGGCCGCCTTGACAACCCCAGCTAGGGGCGATACGATCGCGGTATGGAACTTCCAAAAGGCAGAATTCGTCCTCGGGTCGGCCGCCTGCCCTATTTGTTTGCGCTGCCGTTCACTGCGCACTGGGAGGGGGCCGACCGCTTTGAGTTGATCACGGCGCCGCCGCGCCAACTCGGCCATCTGACTCGCCACGACGAACTGGACGCAGCGTGCGTCCCCGTTCTCGAGGCTCGATCGCTCAGCCGCCGTTACGAACCCCTGGGCAACCTGGGGTTCGCTGCCGTTGGCCCCGTGCCCGTGGCCGTACTGGCCGCGCGCCTGGAAATCGAGCTCTTGGGCAGCGCCGCCGTTGGCGTCTCCGATCAAGGCGCCACCGCCGTGGCCGCGCTCGAGGTGCTGCTTTCCCACGCGTACCGGGTGCGGGAACCGAACATCGTGCCGCTGTCTCCGGACCGTTTCGACCTCGGCGCCGTTCTGCTCGTCGGAGACGATGCGATCGAGGCCAGCCGCTCGCCCTCCGCTCCTTTCGTGCATCCCTATGACCTCGCCGGCGAGTGGCGCAATTGGACCGGCGGTCCGCTTCCCCTTTGCCGCTGGATAGTGCGCAAGAGCTTGCCGGACGAGCAAAAGGAGGAGCTCGAAGCCCTTGTGCGGCGCAGCGTCACCGAAGTGCTGAAAAATCCCGGTCCGCTGCTCGAATCCCATATCGTCGAGCACGGCCTGTCCTGCTCCGTGCTCGATGCCGAGGCGTGGCTGCGCTCGTGCACCTATGAGCTCGGACCGGCGGAGGAGCGGGCCGGGCAGCACTTATACGAGCTCCACCGCGAGCTGCATCGCAAAGTCACTTCCTGGCGCGATCTGTTGGGCTAGGCTCCGCGCCCCGCCTCGGGCGGGTCTTGCAGGTCGAACACGCCGCAAGCCGGCTGCAGAAGCTTTCCAGCAACCGTGCCGTTGCCGGCCTCCGGCCGGTCGCCCGGCGCGATGATCGTCAGCCCGTCCTGACCGGGTTGCATGAGCCGGGCGACCCCTTCCTCCGTCCCCTGCGCCCGCCGGCAATACTCGCACTTCGAAGGGTCGTGGGTGTCTCCGTGCTCGGGTTCAGGGTACGACACCACGCGGCCTTCGTAGTTGCGCAGCACGATCTTGCCCGGCGACTGGGAAAGAATGTAGTTCGGCCCGACCGGGATCTTGCCTCCGCCCCCCGGCGCGTCCACCACGAAGGTCGGCACGGCGTAACCCGACACGTGGCCGCGCAGGTGCTCGATGATCTCGATGCCTTTCGATACGGGGGTCCGGAAGTGTTCTATGCCCTCGGACAAGTCGCACTGGTACAGGTAATACGGACGCACTCTGGCCTTGACTAGCCCGAGCACCAGCTCCTTTTGTATGTAGGGGCAGTCGTTTACGCCCCGCAGCAGCACCGTCTGATTGCCCAACGGAACGCCCCCGTCGGCTAGCTTGGCCAAGGACTCGACGGCCTCCTTGGTCAGCTCCTTCGGGTGGTTGAAGTGGGTGTTGATCCAGATCGGATGGTACTTGCGGATCATCTGCACGAACTCGTCCGTAATGCGGAACGGATTCGTCACCATAACCCTTGTCCCGAAACGGATGACCTCTACGTGGGGGATCTCCCGCAGTTTCTTCAGAATGTATTCCAGTCGGCTGTCACCGAGGGACAGGGGGTCGCCTCCCGATATCAACACGTCGCGAACTTGCGGTGTCCTGCGGATATACTCGATCGCCCGATCGATTGCCGGCGTCGGAATGCTTCCTTCCTTCGACCCGACGAGCCGGCGCCGCGTGCAATGGCGGCAGTACATCGCGCACATCTCGGTCACGATGAAAAGCACGCGGTCCGGATAGCGGTGGGTGATGAAGGGCACGGGCGAGTCGACGTCTTCGTGCAGAGGATCCCGCATGTCGTGCTTGCCGATGATCGCCTCATCGTCCAAGGGCAGAGCCTGGCGGCGAATGGGGCACTCCGGATCGTCGGGATCCATGAGCGCGGCATAGTAGGGGTTGATGCCGGCGGGGAACCCCCGCTGGGCATACCTCAACCCCTCCTCCTCCTCGGGCGTCAGGTTGATTACCTGCTTCAGCTCATCTATCGTACGCAGGCGATTGCGCACCTGCCATTTCCAGTCGGTCCACTCTTCGATGGAAACGTCCTTCCACAGAGGGATCTCTCGGTAGTCGCGCACCGATTTCACTCCCCAATAGAATAGATAGGTTGACGGGCCGCAGACGGGCCATAACGGGCTGCGAACGAACCGTGCCCGCGCCCACGCGCCCCTCCCCGGCGCATGTCAACCGGCAACGGAACAGGGTGCCATAACGGCGTCCACCATGCCGTGGATCACTTTCTTGTCGAGGGGCGTCACGGTGGCAAGCACCCCGCCAAGGCGCGTCCTTCCGTCGACGACAAAGTAGTACGGACAAAGGCGCGCTCTGCCCCGCATCGGCACCAGCCCCTGCTTGGCAAAATCGTAATACTGCAGTTTGAAGCCGGTTCCTTTCCGAAACTCCTGCAGTATGTGGGGCGACTGGGCAAAGGCTGCCAAAGCTTCGTCGACGGCGGCGGCCCACTCCTCCCGCGCCATGTCGTGGCCGATGCGCACGCCCCGGCTGCCCCAAGCGTCCTCCGCGAAGCCGGAGGGCTTGATCACGAGCTCCCTCTCCCTCTGAGTGGTCTCCTTTAGCTGGTTCCAGTCGGAGACGACCCGTCCGCCCAGGCGCAGATCCGGAATGACCGCGTGGGCCGGCAGCGGCGCGGGGTCGAGCACCCATGTCTTCGGGAAGAGGGGCTTTAGGAACTCCACGCCGTCTTTACCCAGCTGTTCCAGCCAGAACGGCTCGAGGACCGGGTGGTGGAAGAGGGCCATGAGCATCTTCTCTTCCAGATGGTGCTTGAGCGGCGGCGTCGCCACGACCAGTTCCTTGCGTATCGCATACAGGATCAGATCGATTTTCGGGATATTCTTTAAGTCGAATAGCTCGAAGAACCTGTACAGGACGTCGATACGGACCGGTTCCGCGGTGCCGGTCACGTGCCGCGGCAAGAACAGACCTTCCTCGGTGAAAACGAGGTCGCGCGGATGGATCGCAAAGGCAGTAAGGCCGGTACCGGTGACAGCTCCCGCGAGCCACTCCATTTCGCCGCGGTACGCATCCGACTCGTCGCTGACGACAATCGCCACAACCGGGTGGGGATTGCCGGGAACGAGGCTGCGCATGGCATCGACGAAGCCTTCCACCATGCCGTCCTTTCCACCGACGATTCCCTCCGCCCCGACCTTTGCGTACTGCCGTGTCATGGCGGCCAGCAGCCCAAAGCCACCGGGCACCGAGTCGAGCTCCGTGATGGCGTATCCGTCGTCGGTCGGAATGACGTCGGGGCGAATGATGGCCGGCACCGCGGTGCGGAATCGACGCATACGGGCATAGTCGATGACCTGCTCGGGCTTGCCCGCGTCGAGCCAAGCCCGGACCCAGTCCGGCAGCGACCCCCGCACGGCCCGGGCGTACAGCCGGTTGCTTGCCTCATAAAAACGCAGCAAGTGATCGCCAAGCTCATTGAAGAATCGATACGTCTTCTCGTCGAGCTTGAACGGTTCCGGCGACACGCGCCAGGTCGTGTTCTGACCTTCCGCCAGTTCGCCCTTGGGTTCGCGGTAAAGGCCGGTTCCCTTCAACCCCTCGTTGATAGCAAGCGCCTTCTCGACTTGCCTATCCGCCGTGGCCGCTGGCACGCCGTGACACTCCGCCCTCTCCTCTTCGGTCTTAACGGTACACATATCGTGTGACCCGTCCCTCCTCTACTCCGTTGTCGTCTTCCAAGCCGTCTGCCGGCAGCGCGTAAGCAGCTTGTCAATGCAGATGCCGTACCGTTCAAAGGCTTCAGCGTTCAGGGTGCAGTAGGTCGACGGCCCATCGCGCTCCGCCGAGACAAGCCCGGTGTCGCGCAAGATTTTCAGATGGTGCGAGAGCGTCGGTTGAGAAAGGCCGAGATGCCTGGCGAGATCACAAACCCCGTAACGCGTGTCGGCCAGGGCCGCTAAAATGCGCAGCCTGCTCTCGTCGCTCAAAGCCTTGTAGACACGCACCAACTCTCTCACACCGAGACACCCTCCATCGTTTACGGTTCCCTGATCTACGTATTTAAATATGTAAATACGTCAATGTGCATCATACCATGACATATGCCCTTTGACCAGTCAAGGATAAGAAACGAATTGCGTTTGTGCGGGCGTTGCCAGTGTGTTAAGGTAGAGGCGAGGTCGGGACGAATGTCCGGACCATGCCGTTGCAGGATGGTGTTCACCATGGAAGTGATCAAGATCTCGCCGCGCGGCTACTGCTACGGAGTGGTCGATGCGATCAATCTTGCCAAAGTAGTGGCCAAAGATCCCAAGTACCCGCGGCCCATCTACGTCCTGGGTATGATCGTCCACAACCGGCATGCCGTGGCCGAGTTGGAAGAATACGGCATCGTCACGCTCGACGGTGAAAATCGCCTGGAACTCCTCGACCGGATCGATGCGGGCACCGTCATCTTCACCGCGCACGGCGTCTCACCGCAAGTCGTTGCCAAGGCGAAAGCCAAGGGGTTGACGACTGTCGATGCAACGTGCCCCGACGTGACGCGCACCCATGAGCTCGTGCGAGATCTCGCGTCGCGGGGCTATCAAATCATCTACGTAGGAAAGCGGGGCCATCCGGAACCGGAGGGAGTCATTGGCGAAGCCCCGCACCACGTGCACCTGGTGGAGACTTTGGAAGACGTCGAGCGGCTGGAATTCGATACCGACAAACTGGCCCTCACCACCCAGACGACCTTGAGCCAGTGGGACACCCAGGCCATCATCGAACGGTGCGTCGAGCGCTTCCCCGGCATCGAAGTGTACAATGAGATCTGCCTGGCCACCCAACAAAGGCAGGAGGCGGCGGCTACGCAAGCGAAGGAGGCGGACGTCGTCCTTGTCGTGGGCGACGAGCGGAGCAACAATTCGAACCGGCTCGTTCAGGTCGTGCGCGAGCTGGCTGGACGCCCCGCCTACCTGGTCGACAGCGTCGAGTCCATCAATCCCGAGTGGCTGCGGGGCGCGCGCAAAGTCGGCGTGACGTCGGGATCCTCCACGCCGACGTACATAACCCGGGCAGTGATCAAGTACCTGGAAGAGCTCGATCCCGAGGCCGTGCCCTCGTGACATCGCCGGAGCGGGACCTGCACGCAGGCTCTGCTCCGGGTCAACCCATCTGTTGCACCGCGAGACGCAGCGTTTTCTTGATGCCCGTGGCCGTCGGCAAAGCCAAGACCCGGTCTAGCGCTACGGCTCGCAACCCGGCGGGCGGTGGCCCCTGTGCATCGCACCGGTACACCCACATGCGCCACTCGACGTGGCTAAAGCGGTGCTCGGTGCGCCCGCAAAAACGCAGCGTCCCCTGCACACGCACTCCGAGTTCGTGCAGAAGGCCGCGCAGCGCCCTCTCACGCGCCAGGGGCGAAGGCCACGTTCCCGGCGCCGCCTCCAAAGCCGGTAGCTCCCACATCCCGGCCAGCAGGCCTTCTGACGGCCGCTGCACGAAAAGCAGCGCGTTGTCGGCGACGATGCCCGCTACGAGCCGCTCGACGGGCCGTACCGCCGTCCGTCCCTGTACCACCGGCAGGACGTCGGCGGTCCCGTCCTCGGCGGCGCGGCACCAAGCTCGCAGAGGACACGCGCTGCAGTTCGGTGAGGCCGGGCGGCACACTAAGGCTCCTAGCTCCATCAAGGCTTGATTCCAGTCGCCGGGAGCATCGTCGGGCACAAGGGCCGCGGCTGCATCCTGTACGGCGCGCCGGCCAGATGCCCGGTCGACCGGCTCGGAGACGCCGCACAAACGTGCGAGCACCCGCTGCACGTTGCCGTCCACCGCCGGCAGAGGTTTGCCGTAGGCGATGCTGAGCACCGCAGCGGTGGTGTACGGTCCGACGCCGGGCAACGCTCCGAAAGCCTCGGGTTCCGCCGGCACCCGGCCGCTGTACGCAGCCGCCACTTCGCGCACCGCGGCGTGGAGGTTACGGGCCCGGTTGTAGTAGCCCAGGCCTGCCCACAGCGCGAGCACTTCGTCGAGATCCGCAGCGGCCAAGTCGTGCAACGTGGGAAAGCGCTCGATGAAGCGTTCGTAGTAGGAGATCGCCGTGTCGACCCGGGTCTGTTGCAGCATGACCTCGGAAAGCCATATGCGGTACGGGTCGTCGGTCCGTCTCCAAGGCAAGTCCCTGCGGTTTTTTCTGTACCACTCCAACAGGGCCTGCTGCACGGAGGCGACCGGCAGCCCCATTACCCCTCGAGCCGCGTCAGTACCTCCAGGCATGCCCGGGCCGACACCTCCAAGATCTCCATCCGCACGTCCAAAGGACTTTCCATGCCCATCTCCGTGGTGAAACAGAGTGAGCCCATCTGACCGACGTAGGGACAAAACGCATCGGGAGGCCTGCGCACGCGCCTATTGGCCTGATAGACGCCGGGGTAGATCTCTTCGAAGGCCGACTCGTCCATTCCTACGTAGGCGGCGAGCTCTTTCAGGCTCTGGATCGGATAACCGCGCCCGGAAACGGCATCGACCATAGCCTTCGCCGCATCCTTCCCGACGGAACTTTCGCCCACGAGCGCATACAGGCAGTAGCTGGCACCGAAGCCCTCATGTAAGTCCAGTGTCCACCGGGGCCGCACCTCGTCGGCGAAGGCGCGCAAGATCTGCACCTCCACGGGAGGATTTTCGGCGGCGAAGAAACGATTAAAGTTGCCCACGCGGCCGTCCGCATCCACGTAAATCGTCGGCCCTCCGCCCCAGTCGTACACGTCCCGTTCCTGCGTCAGTTTCGGCGAGCCGGGCACAAATACGCGCTTGCCCAAAAGACGCTCCCGCACGTCGTCCCGCTCGCTAAGAAACGCGTGAGCGAAAACTCCGGTGTCATCGTTGCCCGGATGGGAGTCGGCAAGCGAGAAAAAGGCGACCTGGTCGATGATGCCTACGGTGACATCGCCCAGCAAAATCGGTTCTCCCTCGCGTTTGATCAGTTCGACCACATCGTGGTGGCTGCGAATCCGCACGGGACGGCCCACTGCCCGCGCCAGATTGCGGCGGAAACCGTCCCAGCCCAAAGGATCGCGGCACGGCACGATCCATCCTTGCAGCCCCGGCTGAAACCGCGCGGCCAGCGAATAGGCCGTCGCCACGCCGGCCACTTCCTCCGCGTGGGCACCCGCCGTCACCATGCCCGTCGGACCTGCCTCACCCACGCGGTACGCATAAATATCGAGGCCGTAGGGTGCAGTCCCGATGCGCCGGCTCGGAAGTCCAAGGCGCGAGAAAGCTGCGACGACCTGCTCGTAAGGCCCTAGAACCTGCCGCATCTGGACGAGTGGCGCCCCCATTACCGCCCCTCCCGGGCCAGGAAGGGGTTGTGCACGGATTCCAGCGCGACCGTAGTGACGGGCCCGTGTCCGGGTAGAAGCACCGTCCGTCCATCCAAAGCAAGCAGCCTTTGTGCTGAGCGGAGCAGTCGCTCATACGTCACCGGACCTTGGGCGGACCGCCCCAGGGATCCGGCAAACAGAGTGTCGCCCGTGAACGCGATGTTACCGGCGATGAAGACCACGCCGTCGTCGCTGTGCCCCGGGGACTCCCAAACCTCCAACTCAAAGGAGCCAATCGGGACGCGCTCGTCTCGGGTAACGGCAACGGCCTTCACTCCCCCCGGCAAGGCCAAGCGGCGCAGCGCCTTCTAGTGCCCCACCACGAGTGCTTCGGGAAATCTGTTGACGAGCTCGGGCAACGCCTGCACGTGATCCGAGTGAGAGTGGGTTACGAGGACAGCGTCCAGTCCGCCGGACTGTATGCAAGCGGCGATCAACTCGTCCGGCCGGTCGCCTGGATCGACGAACAGGGAGGTCGCGATTCCGCCGCCCGTCACCAGGTAGCCGTTGGAGTCCATACTCGCAAAACGAAACGTTCGGACTGCATACGGACCCGTGTCGATCTCGGGGGGAACCCACCCATGGATTATAGCCTTAAACGCCTCCACACCTAGGCCGAGCGCGCGGGCCAGCCGTTCCGCCTCCGCATCCGTAGGCGTGCGGAGCCCGGCTTCAAACCTGTTGATGGTATCCGCCGTCAATCCCGTAATCTCGGCCAGTTTGGTCTGGTCGAGGCCGAGACCGAACCGGGCCTTGCGTAGGATGTCGCCGAAGCCGTCCTCAAGCGCTCTAGACACCAGCATCCCACCTTCCCGCCGCAATCGTCCGCCGCGCCCGCGCCGCGGCGTTCGCCGGGCACCGGGTATTTCGGCTACAGCGTGCTGAGTACTTCGTCAATGGAGTATGCAGCCCCTGCCGGCGTGACGGTTGTCCCATTCTTGCCTGCCAAAGATAGCACTCCTCTGCCCGGGACAAGGTTCCGGGTGCAACGACGGTGAAAAGGTCCTGAGGGAGGCTGCTGCATCCGTGGCTGCGACGCAGGACGACATCCGAGGTGCCGATTTTCTGCACTGGTCGAAAAAACACTATGAGAACTTCACCGTCGTCTCGCTGCTGCTCCCGCGCCGCCTGCGCCGCCCGGTGCGCTTGCTGTACGCCTACTGCCGTTACGTGGACGATTTGGGCGACGAAGCGCCGGGCGACCGCCTCGCGCGGTTGGACGCGTTCGAGCAGGACTTGGAGCGGTGTTACGGGGGTACGCCCCGTCACCCCCTGCTGCAGACCTTCCAACCGGTAATTGTCCAGTACGGCCTGCCCCGGGGGGAGCTCTGGGCGCTCATCGAGGCCAACCGGATGGATCAAGTAGTGCGCCGCTACGAGACCTTTTCCGACCTCGTGCACTATTGCCGCCACTCCGCGATGCCGGTAGGGCGCCTATTTCTCAAGCTGCTCGGCTACGACGATGCCCGGCGCATACAGCTTTCGGACGCCACGCGCACGGGACTGCAGCTCGTCAACTTCTTGCAGGACGTCGGTGAAGACTACGAAAAAGGCCGCATCTACTTGCCCGGCGACGACATGGCCCGCTTCGGTGTGTCTGAGGAGCACATCGCACGGCGTGACGCTACGCCCGAGTTCCGCACCCTGATGCAATTCGAGGCGGATCGCGCTCGCGCCCTGCTCTATGCGGGCCTTCCGTTAGCGGAGACGGTGGAGGGCCTGGCCCGGGTCGACGTGCGCCTTTTTTCCTATGGGGGTTTAGCCGTTTTGGATGCCCTGGCTGACGCCCGGTACGACGTGTTTGGCCGGCGAGTCCGCGTTGGGAAGCTGCGGAAGGCCGGGCTTTTCTTGCGGGCAGCGCTGTGGCTTTTGCGCTCTCGCCGCCTCCCGCCGTGGAAGGGAGAATGCCGATGAATCCGACCCGAGCTCTGCTGCGAGCTTACGGAACCTGTACGCAAATTGTCAGGCGCAACGCGCGCAATTTCTACTACGCCTTCCTCTCGCTGCCAAAAGCCGAGCGCGCTGCGATTCACGCCGTTTACGCTTTCTGCCGCCTCGCCGACGACGCGGCGGACGGCACCGGCAGCGTGCGGTCGAAGAAGGCCCGGCTCGACGAATACCGCCGCCTGCTGGACCGGGCCGTGGCGGGCCGCGCGGAGGATTCAGTCTTCATCGCCCTGTCCGATGCCATTCGGCGTTTTCGTATATCGCCAACCTTGTTTCACGACCTGCTCGACGGGCTGACGCAAGATCTCACCGTCACGCGCTACGAGACGTACGACGACATGAAACGCTATTGTTACCTCGTCGCATCGACGGTAGGGCTGATGTGCCTGCCCATCTTCGGCGCCCGAGACGAAAAAGCGAAGCAACACGGCGTCGACTTGGGCCTGGCCCTCCAGATTACGAATATCCTGCGCGACGTAGGCGAGGATGCGGCCCGCGGACGCATCTACCTGCCCCAGGAAGATCTGCGCGCCCACGGCTACACGGAAGATGAGCTTCTTCGCGGCGTCGTCAACGATGCGTTCCGGGCCCTTATGAGTCAGCAGGCAGCGCGGGCCAGAAAGCTTTACGCCTCCGGCCGGCAAGTGCTCAGGTACATTCCGGAACGCACGCGTGCATGCCCTGAACTGATGTACCGCGTGTACGGCCGGATATTGGAGATGATCGTGGAGGCTGACTACAACGTCTTTGACCGCCGCCTCGGCCCCGGCAAGTGGGAGAAGGTGCGCATGGTAGGCGAAGTCTGGCGCCGTACGGCGCTGAGCACATCGTGACCGTAGTGATCGTAGGTGCCGGCCTTGCGGGCATTACAGCCGCGGTTCGGTTGACCGATGCCGGCCTGAAGGTGCTGCTTTTCGAACGCAGCCGGCATCTGGGCGGACGGGCGGGCTCGGCCCCAGACCCCACTTCCGGCCGGGAACTCGATTTCGGCCAACACGTCTACCTTTACTGCTGCGAACGGTACCGTCTGCTCCTGCGCAGGCTGGGCACTGAAAGCCTGGCGCCGCTGCATCGCCCCATGCGCATCCGGGTGATCGACGCGCACCGGGACGCGCTGCCGGGAAAGGGGGCCACCCTGTACTCGACCTCGCTACCCACGGGCTTGCACCTGGTGCCTGCCTTCTTGCGGTACAGCCACCTGAGCGTCCGTGAACGCATGGAGACGGCCCGCATCCTGCTGCGGCTGCTGCATCGTGACCGCACGGCAGGCGAGTTGGAGACGTTGACATTCGGCGATTGGTTGCGCGGCCAGGGAGCGAGCGAGACTTCACTGCGGTCGTTCTGGAACGTCGTCACGGTGGCGGCTTTAAATGCTGCTGTAGACGATGTCAGCGCAGCCTGGGGCTTCATGCTTTTTCAGACCGGGTTGCTGGCGAACAGGCGGGCGGCGGAGGTGGGTGTACCCCAAGTGCCCCTTTCCCGGCTTGTAGCGCCGGCGGAGAAGATTATAGCGGACGGCGGCGGAAAGCTGCTCCTGCAATCGCCCGTGGCGCAGGTTGAAGTCGAAAGGGGGCGCGCCAAGGGAGTCCGGCTGGCCGACGGCACAAGGGTGCCCGCCGACGCCGTGGTCGTTGCCACGGCACACCGCCAGCTTCCAGGCCTTTTGCCGCACGAACACGCGGGCCACCCCTTCTTTTCCGAGGTCCTGCAGCTGCCGGTGCGGCCCATAATCGACGTCCACATGGGCTTCGCCGCTCCCGTGACGTCCCCCGAATTCTCGTTTGCCGTATTCTTGAACTCCCCCGTGCAGTGGGTATTTGCCCACGAAGGGGGCAGACGGCTAGCGGTCTCCATCAGCAACCCGGTCGATTTCCGGCGCGCAAAGCGCGACGAAATCGCCGGAGCCGTCACGGCCGAAGTGCAGCGCCTTTTCCGCTGCGGGCGGCCGGAGTGGATCGCGGTGCGGCGCCATGCGAGCGCGACCTTCGACGTCGGACCCGGCAAGGCGCGGTTTCGGCGACCCCAGAAGACACCGATCGCCCGCCTTTACGTTGCGGGCGACTGGACGGACACTGGCTGGCCTGCGACCATGGAAGGCGCCGTGCGCAGCGGTGAGCTGGCCGCAGACGCCGTCTTACAAGACTTGCGCTAGGCCGCAGACGGCCGCCTGCCGGCGCCTAACCGGCGACCAATGCCGCTCCGGCCGTGCGGCTGCGAGAGCGGGCATCGCGAAGATGTTGCTGTAGAAGCTCGGCTACGCTGCCCGTCCCAGCATCCTCTACCAAGGCGTGATAGCGGACGGTCGGGTGGACCTTCGGGGCGTGCGCAGCGTCGCCTTCCAAGAGGAACTCCACGTAAACCCTCTGCGCGGGCACCATCAAACCGCTCGGATCCACGTGAATGCTGGCATATTCGCCGCCTTCCACCACCTCGGCCAAAAAGCCGAACTGGTCGCCCGTCACCCCGAACATCACCTGAGACTTAAGGCGCTCGTGCAAGGCGGCGTCAACGGCCTCTTCACCCGAACCGGCCAAAATCAGCCGATTGCCTGCGGCGCCGTCACGCACCTGGAAGAAAGGAAACAGCTCGATGGCCTTGACTTCATAGCTGCCGTACGTCTCGATGCCGTTTTCAGGAATGCGCACTTCCAAGAAGCCATCGCCGAGCCGGTAGTCGATGCGCACCGCAATTCGCAGGTCTTCGAAGAGGTAGCGAATGCCGATCCCTGAGGAGATATGGTAGTACTCGATCAAGGTTGCGTCGTCGTACGGATTTGCCCACCCCTCGACGCGCCCCATGGCGTCGCCGTAACGGATGGAGAAGGGGCTGCTCAGGCGGCCGAGCTGGCTCGCCGGCACCCTCGCGTCCCGCACGTCAGGGCTTGTACTCCATGTTTGCCCGGAAGCTTTATGCCGGATGAGAAACCGCATGCCGTCCACGTGCAGCCACAGGTCGTATTCCGCGTTACCGGCAACCCAAGAGTAATCGGATCCCGTGTGGTTCGCTCCGGCTGCCGAACTGAACACGATCCCGCGGTCGGACCGGGCCGCGGCCTCGAGCATCTGCGTCCGGAGCAGGTAGCCGTGATTGAAAAGGGGCAAGCCGATGACGAACAGTACGGCACACGCCACCACGCTCAGCAGCCACATGGCGCGGCGACGGGTACCGCGCTGCCTGAGGCCGGCACTCTGCCTGTGGCTGAGCTCGGTTGCGACGTTGCGCCAAAGTTGGTCGCGCCCCTCTTGCGAGTAGATCGGAACGGACTCACCGAGCTCCTGAATTTGTCGCCTCAAGGCACAGGTCATGCCTGAATCCCCTCTCCTCGTTTAGACAGCAAGTGATAGACGGCCGTGTCGCTCCGTTCGAGCCTCTTGCGTAAGGCACGAACGGCATGGTGAATCCGCGACTTCACCGTCCCTTCGGGTGCTCCTACTACCTCTGCTACCTCCGAGATGCGCATATCGTTCAAAAAATAGAGCACCACGACTGCCCGATGCTTTGGAGAGAGCTCGCGAATGGCTTGGGCCAAGCGGGCGAGTTCTTCGTCCTGCAACATGGAGTCTTCCGGCAACGGGGTCTTCTGATCGCGCACGTTGTACGCCTGCTCCAAGGGGATGAAGAACCACTTCCGCCGTTTCCAGTAGTCCTTGCAGACGTTGAGCAAGATCCTGTGCAGCCACGGGCGGAAGGGGCGGTCCAAGTCGTACGTGTGCAGGGACTGAAAGACGCGGATGAAAGTTTCTTGCACGGCGTCGTCCGCATCGGCCGGCGACTTCATGAGCATGTAGGCCGTCCGGTACAGCTCGTCGAAGAAATGATCAAAGAGAGCCCGGTAAGCGTCTTGATCCCCTCTGAGACACCGTACGACGATCTCTTTTTCCTTCAATTCATCCGATTTCACCTTCGCCCCTCCCCCGGAACCGTTCACTCCGCCTCCCTTGGCGTGTTTTATGTCTACTCCAAGGTGGACGCGGACGTTCCCGCCTCCGACTGTCGCCCGGCACACGGACATACTCGTCGTACTGCTTCGGTATTGCAGCCGTGAACTCCTGCCGCGGACAGGGGCCAGGGCCGCTCCCGTCCCCCGTCCGCACCCTGGACGTCTAAATCAACCCTGCTTCCCGCAAGAACTCCTGCGCCACGTCGCGGGGATTTCTGCGATGGCCGTCGACCTCGTAATTGAGCCGTGCCATCGTGACATCGTCTATGGCACCTTCCAACTTCCCGAGTATCTCGCGGAGCTCGGGATACTGTTCAAGCACCTGGGCACGCACAATCAGCCCCGCGTGGTACGGCGGGAACAGCTGCCGGTCGTCCTCCAGCATGACGAGGTCCAAGGCAGCGATCTGGCCATGGGTCGAGAAGGCGACGATCAGGTCGACCTGCCCTAGCTGCATCGCTTGGAAGAGCAAGCCCGACTCGATCGCCCGGGTGCGGCGGAATTTCATGCCGTAAACCGCCTCGACCCCGCGGATACCATCCTGGCGATCCCCCATGAAAAGTATCGAGCCGCCGAGGGTCAACGTGTCGGCAATCGGAATCAGGTCGGAGACTTTCGTCAGTCCATGCTTTTCCACCAGACTGCGATCTGCGACGAAAACGTACGTGTTGTTGAACCCGATCGGCTCGAGGAGTACCAGGTTGTGCCGCTCGAGGAGCTGCCGTTGCGACTCCCGGTACAGCTCGTCGGGATCCGCTCCCAGCACGAGCTCGTTGCCGAGAAGGACGCTGTAGATGGTACCTGAATAACTCATCCAGATGTCGATCTCGCCACGGTGCATGCCCGTAAAGACCAGATCGTCACCGCCCAGGCCCAGGATCCGGTTGGTCGCAAAGCCGTGAGCCTCCAGAAGATCCGCCACCATGTGCCCCATGATGACCTGTTCCGTGAAGTCCTTTGAGCCGACCGTAATCGTCTGGGCCCCTGCGCCCGAGAAAACGAGACACCAGGCCGCCAGCGCGGTGAGCAGAACCATCGTGACAACGTCTTTGCGCATCGTCCATCGACTCCTTTCGTGTAGGTGAAAAAGACTCAAGTACAGCTATCGACCGGTCTAGGCGCGCACTCCCCTGGGCGTGACGAAGCGTTCCACTCCGCCGAGCAGCAGATCGGACAAGATGGCCAGAGCCGCCGCCGGCACGATCCCCGCCAGAATCTGCTCGGTACGGCCTTGGTTGATCCCTAGAAAGATCATGTCGCCCAAACCGCCTGCGCCGATAAAAGCCGCGAGCGTGGCAATGCTGATGCAGTGCACGGTAGCGGTGCGCACACCCGCAGCGATGGCCGGCGCCGCCAAGGGAAGTTCGACCATAAACAGCCGCTGCCCCGAGGTCATCCCCATTCCCTTGCCCGCTTCCGTGACCGCCGCATCGACGCCCGCAATCCCGACGTAGGTGTTGATCAAAACCGGCAGCACGCCTCGGACGGTGAGGGCGGCCACGGCGAGGGGTGTGCCGATGCCGAAGACGGGCATCAACAGTCCTAAGAGGGCCAGGCTCGGGACGGTTTGGCCGATGCTGCCTACCCACGTAACGAGGAAGCTCAGACGGCGCACCCTTGCCGCGAGCACGCCGAGCGGGATCGCAATGAGTACGGCGAGGCCAACGGCGGTGCCGGTCATGGCCAAGTGCTCCTGGGTCAACCACCAGATCTCCATGCGCTGGTCCCACATGTACTGCAATATCGCGGTCATCGGATCCCCTCCTAGGCAGCGGCGGCACGACGGCGCAGCGGCAGAGTCGCCCGTTGGTGCCGCGCGGCCAGGCGTTCAAGCAGGACAAAGGCGAAGTCGACGGCTACCGCCATCACCGATGCGGGAATCGCGCCGGCCAAGACCATCTCGGGCCAGAGCAGGCGCATGCCCTGGAAAATGAGGGTGCCCAGGCCCCCTGCCCCCACGTACGCCGCGATCGTAGCCGCCCCGATGGACATCACGGCCGCGACGCGAATGCCTGCGATGATCATGGGCAAGGCCAAGGGCAGCTCAACGAGGAAAAGCCGCTGGAGCCCGGTCATTCCCATCCCCTCCGCCGTTTCTCGTAACGAAGGCGGAACCGTGAGCAGTCCCGTCGCCGTATTCCGCACGATCGCCAGTTGGGAGTATAGCACCAGGCCGATGACGGCCGGTTGGGGTCCAAGTCCGGTGACGGGCACGAGCACGGCAAACAAGGCCAAACTCGGGATCAGGTAGAAGATGCTCGCCACCGCCAAGACGACGGGGCCAAGGGGGCGAATGCGAGCGATCAATATGCCCAGCGGCACGCCTATCGCGACGGCGATAGCCATGGCGAAGGCAGTGATCCGCAGATGCTCTGCTGCTAAGTTGATCACTTCCGGCCAGTTCTCTACCAAGTACGTCATCGGGCAACGGCCCCTTTCACCCGCTGGCGCGTGAAGAAAGCTGCCGTGGATTCATCCTCGGGGTCTGCGCCGCTCGTTTCTTCGATAGCCGTGCCGGTGACCAGGCCCGCGATGAGGCGCACGATGTCGTCGTAGCTCACGAGGCCGCACGGACGACTCTGTTCATCGACCACGACGAGGCCGGGATCAACCGCACCTCCGGTCGGGCCGCCGGCTCGGTTGGTTCGGCAAAGCCCCGGGAAAAATTCCCGGACGAGCTCGTCGCGGCGTGCCACGCGCACGTGCTCCCGGGGCCTGCGCTGCACCGCCGTTCGGTTGCCCCCCTCTGCGTGCGGAATCACTTGCACTATGCCGGTGAGCCTGCCACCCGGATCGATGGTCGCCCCGACCGCAGTGCCAGCTTTTCTCAGGGCCGTGGCGATCTGCCAGTCGGGCGCATCCGCCGGGAACGTGGGCAGCGGCGTGCGGCAAATTTCACCCATCTGCAAGTAGTCAAACTGGCGGCTTACCGCCTCGTCGCCGATGAACTCGTGTACGAAGTCATTTGCAGGGCTCCGCAGGAGCTCCTCGGGCGTCGCGTGCTGCACGACCTCGCCGTCTTTCAGAAGGCAGATCGAGTCGCCCAGAAGGAACGCTTCGGAGATGTCATGGGTGACGAACACGATCGTCTTTTGCACCTGCTCTTTGATACGAGCGAGCTCCCGTTGCAGCTGTTTGCGCGTAATGGGATCCGTCGCTCCGAAAGGTTCGTCCATGAGAATGATGGGCGGGTCGGCGGCCAACGCCCGGGCCACCCCGACGCGCTGGCGCTGGCCGCCCGACAAGTGGCGCGGATAGCGGTCCCGGTAGACGGCCGGGTCCAGACCCACCAAGTGCAACAGCTCGTCGACCCGTTCGTTTCGCTTGGCCCTAGGCCACTTCTTGAGCCGGGGCACCAACGCGACGTTCTGGGCGATGGTCATGTGCGGAAACAGCCCCGTCTCCTGAATGACGTAGCCGATATTGCGTCGCAACGTGACAAGGGGCATTTCGGACACGTCGGTGCCGTCGATGAGCACCCTGCCGCTCGTCGGTGCGATCAGCCGGTTGACCATCTTCAACGCCGTCGTCTTGCCGCAACCGCTCGGTCCGATCAAGACGAGAAACTCGCCGGGGCGAACGGTGATGTCGAGCCCCCGTACGGCGTGGACGGCGCCGTAATACTTGTGGACGTTTTCAAACCGGATCAAGTCGCTTCCCCCTTAAGCAGACTGCGTGAAGGGCCGAGCACGGGGGAAAACGCCCGACGAGGACAACTTTCGGGCCATGCCGGAGGGCGGAACGAGCCGTTCACGCCCCGGCCGCAGACACAACATGAGAGAGCGGCTGACAACTGCCGAGGTACAGAGGACGGCGAGAGTGCATCCGACCGGTCTTAGCCGGTGCCAACCGAGGGAAACGTGGCACGGTGTTCCTCTCTCACGGTGGCCTACGAGGTTAGCTGACGGGTTCGGACCGAAAGAGTAGCCCTACTCGCACAGCGTGCGAGATTCACCCCAGGTGCCCGCTTGGGCGTTGGTTCCCCCGCTTCTCGTCTGCCGAGAATTCGGCCGTTGAACAGCCCGGTTGCGGAGCCGGGCGTACCCGTTCACGTACAAGGTGTGCCGGGAGTCTTGGGCATGCTGCCCCTGGAGATGACACCTCCTGATACTCCACGGGACACTCACGCGGTTTGTGGGGTCCAGTATACCAAGTTGTGCCCATCGAGTCAAATATTCGCATGAGACTCCATTATGACGATGATTCGGAGGAGGAAGCGGGCACTTCAGCAGGGTAGTCTACACTACCAGCAAGCACAGGCGCCGAAGTGACGTGCCGACCATCGGAAGGAGCTTCACACCATGCAGTTCGACCCCGAGTACATGCCGTACCCGTCCCGGCGGGCGTGCGTCTACGCGAAGAAAGGAATGGTCGCGGCGCAGCACGGGCTGGCCGCCCAAGCAGGCCTTTCCATGCTGCAGCAGGGAGGAAACGCCGTCGATGCTGCGGTCGCGGCGGCCGCGGCCCTCACCGTGCTCGAGCCGACCTCAAACGGCATCGGGGGCGACGCCTTTGCCCTCGTGTGGAGCGGCGGGCAGCTCCACGGCCTCAACGCCAGTGGACCGGCGCCGAAGGGGTTTAGCAGGCAGGCTTTGCAGCGGCTCGGTCTGGACCGCATCCCGCGGGACGGCGTCGTACCGGTTACGGTTCCCGGCACGCCGGCGGCTTGGGTCGCGCTCTCCCGCCGCTTCGGTCGGCTACCCTTGACGACGGTACTTTCCCCGGCGATCCGCTATGCCGAGGAAGGTTTTGCCGTATCCGCGAACGTCGCCTACCTCTGGCGCCGCGCTTTCGCCCGCTACCGCCACGAGTGCCACGGCCCGGAATTCACGCCTTGGTTCAAGACGTTCGCGCCGCAAGGCCGTGCCCCCCACGCCGGGGAAACCGTGCGCTTGCCGGACCACGCCCGCACGCTGAAGGTTATAGCAGAAACGGAAGGCGCTGCTTTTTACCGCGGGGAACTGGCAGAACGCATCGACGGGTTCATGCGCGAACACGGCGGTTTCCTCCGCAAAGAAGATCTGGAAACATATCGTCCCGAATGGGTGACGCCGATCTCGATCGAGTACCGGGGCTACCGGGTATGGGAGCTGCCGCCCAACGGACACGGACTCGTTGCGCTGCTGGCCCTGAACATACTAAAGGGCTTTGACTTGGGAGACGTCCGCGAGTCGGTCGAGGCGTACCACAAGCAAATCGAGGCTCTGAAACTGGCTTACGCCGACGGCAAGCGCGTCATCGCGGATCCGGCTTGTATGCGCGTCTCCGTGGAGGAACTGTTGTCGGAAGAATATGCGGCCGAGCGGCGCAGGCTCATCGGCAAGGAAGCGCTGGTGCCGGAACCCGGCCGCCTCGCGCGCGGCGGTACGGTCTACCTAGCCGCGGCGGACGCCGAAGGAAACATGGTCTCCTACATTCAAAGCAACTACATGGGTTTCGGATCGGGAATCGTCATTCCGGACACCGGCATCGCCCTGCATAACCGAGGCCACAACTTCACACTCGAACCCGGCCATCCGAACGCCCTAGCGCCCGGCAAACGGCCCTATCACACCATCATTCCCGGCTTCCTAACCCGGGGCGAACGACCCGTAGGTCCCTTCGGCGTCATGGGCGCCTTCATGCAGCCCCAAGGCCACGTGCAGGTAGTGGTGAACACGATAGACTTCGGCCTCAGCCCCCAAGCGGCGCTCGACGCTCCTCGTTGGCAGTGGCTCGAGGGCAAACAAGTCGCTCTAGAGCGCGGCGTTGCCGAGCACTTGGAGCTGGCCTTAGCGCGGCGCGGCCATGAAGTGGTCGGTCCCCTCAAGCCGGGCAGCTTCGGCTTTGGACAGATCATATGGCGAACCGACGACGGTGTCCTGATCGGCGGAACGGAGCCCCGCACCGATAGCGGCATCGCCGCTTGGTGACGGCCGGCAAAAGGCCTTCTGCCCCTGCCGGGCGAATGATTACCGAGGACGTACTGCGCCGCGTGCTTCCGGAACCGTCCGGGGGCACGCGAGGCTTTCTTAGGAGGCGATGTGGATGCAGTGGCTGGACGCGCGGGATAGCGATACGCTGATGATTCGTCACCGCGTCGTTAACAGCGTGCACAAAGAACGGTCTGCGTATCAGGAGATCGAAGTCATCGACACGGTCGACTTCGGCCGCATGTTGCTTCTAGACGGCATCATCCAAACTTCAGTACGCGATGAGTTCATCTACCACGAGATGCTGGCCCACGTTCCCCTTTTCGTCCACCCGAATCCGAAGCGCGTGCTCATCATCGGCGGCGGCGACGGCGGCACGCTGCGCGAGACGCTAAAGCACCCGTCCGTTGAAGAAGTGCACTTGGTCGAGATCGACGAGCGGGTGATCGACGCTTCCAGGAAATATTTGCCCGAGCTCAGCGGCGGTTTCGATGACCCCCGGGCGAAGGTGGTGATTCGTGACGGCATCGAGTACGTTGCGGAGGTAAAAGGGGCCTACGATGTGATCCTCATCGACGCTCCCGATCCCGAAGGCGCGGCCGTGGGACTGTTCAGCACCGATTTCTATGCGAACGCGCGCGACGCCCTGGGGGACGATGGCGTGCTGGCAGCCCAGACCGAATCTCCCTTCATAGATCCGAAGCTGGTAAAGGAAATCTATGACCGCATCTGGGCACAGTTCCCCCTGTGCCGCCTGTACACTGCGCACGTCCCCTCGTACTCGGTCGGCATTTGGAGCTTCGCACTGGCATTGAAGCGCCCCGAGATGTTCGAGCGATATCGCAGGGCTGGCGGCGAGTTCAAGACCCGTTACTACAATTCCGAAATCCACGCGGCCGCCTTCGCCTTGCCGGAGTACATTCTTGAGCTCCTCGGCGACAAAGCGCGGGCGTGACGCTGTTCCACCGGGAAGGGTGATCTGCAAAGGCGAGCCGCGCATAGGCTAGACTATCTCGAGCCCCGCCCCGGGCCGGTGAGGTTGAACTCCTTGCGCGTGCTCGTCCTTCACCCATCCGACACGGCAGTCCGTGCTCTTGCCCCGTTCCTTGCGGGCGCGGCGGTTCGCACCCGGCACCCGGGAGGAGCGTGGGACGTTCTCGTGCGTTGGGGCTATGCGGACGGCCCCGACGCGCCCTACACGTTGAACCCGTCTTGGGCGTTGGCCCACGCGGCGGAACCTGCAGCGGCGCGCGCTTTACTGCAGCTAAACGGCGTGCGCTGCCTTACCGAGTCTACGACAAAGCGCCTATCCACCAGGTCTGTCGTCGCGCTCCGTATCCACGCCGTCGATCTGTGCACCGTGGCGATTCGGCGCCTGATCGGGGACCGAGAGATGCCCGTGCGCAACCTCTCCCCGCGCAGCGCGCACGTGCTGGAGACCGTGGCGCGCCGGGCCCTGTACGCGCTGGGGCTCCACTTCGGCGCCGTCGATGTCGTGGTGGCAGCCACCGGCAGACCATTCGTGCGCCGGGTCGACCCCTCTCCCTCCTGCGATGACGAACTTGCCCGTCTGTACGGTGTGGAACTTGCCCGATCCCTGCGTACTTTGGCCGTGGACGCAGCCGAACCGCCGCGATCCCGCGCGTCCCGCCTGCTTCTCGGCGCCGATCCGGAGTTCGTCATCGTCCGCCGCGACAACCGCACGCTGCGCTGCGCGTCGGATCTGTTCCCGATGGACGGCAGCGTGGGATACGACCGTCAACGCACGATGCTCCACGGCCGGCATTGCCACCCGATCGCTGAAATCCGTCCGTCACCGAGCGGTTCGCCTTACGCTTTGGTCGAACACGTCCGCACCGAACTCAAGAAGGCGTACCGCTTGGCACCCGACAGGAACGCAGATTGGCTGGCCGGTGCCCATCCCGCCCCAGGGTGTTTCACCGGGGGACACGTTCACTTCAGCGGCATCCGTCCTACGACGTTTCTCCTGCGGGCCCTCGACAATTACCTAGCCCTGCCCTCGCTGCTGATGGAAGATCCCGGCCTTGCGCGGGCCCGCCGGCGACGCTACGGACTGCTCGGTTCTTTCCGGCGCAAAGAGCACGGCGGCTTCGAGTACAGAACCCTCAGCAGCTGGCTAACGGGCGTGCGCCGGGCCCGCAGCACCCTCTGCCTTGCCAAATTGGTGGCCGTGGAATACCCCCGGCTCCGACGGCACCTGCTCGCCACGCCGCAGGCTCACCGCGCCTTTTACCACGGAAAAAAAGAGGTCTTCCGGGAGGCGGTGGAAGCGCTATGGGATGACATGCGCGGCACCGACTCGTACCAAGAGTTTAGTCAAGATCTGGAGGGGACGCGCATATGGATTCTTAACCGACGGCAATGGCGCGAGGGGGCCGATTTAAAAAGGCTTTGGCGCGTCGTTTGAAACCATGTCACACCCCGCCGTGCGGTGCATAGGATGTGCTGATTCAGTTGTCGGCCGCCCGGTGACGCATCCTTACGGGGATAGAGACGAATAGGGAGTGAGAACTCGATGGGAGAGTTTCGGGAGATTTACGTGAAGGCGGTCTGCGGCCGCAGCCGGCACGCCTTTCACGATACGAACATACTCCACACCGACCGTGCCGTCGACGAGATCCTAGGGTCCCGGGTCACGAGTCACCAGTTCGCCGGTGTGGTCACGAGTGCGGGCGTGAAGATCAACGGCAGCTACGATATCCACGTCTGGTTTACCCACTCCGGCGGCCAGAACACGACCGTCCTCACGAAGACGATCGATTACAGCCGGGTCATATCCTTTGAAGAGCTCGGCATCGATCCGGGCGGATGCGACAACCCGCAGGCCACCGTGCGGCTGACCCACGGCCCGATCTGCTCGGACGGAACGCTCGTCGCGGGATCGGCTATTCGCTGCACCGTCGACGTCGGCTACCTCATCGAGGTGATCGGCGACACCAAGTTGTGTGTCAAGCATTACCCGGGCGCGTGCGACGACAGCATAAAGAAGGAGTTCATCGACCTGTTCGACGACGAGTTCGAGGACGAGTTCACGGACGAGTTCGACGAAGAGGAAGACTTGGTCGGGTAAAGGGGCCTTGCCCCGGCCGGGCGCATGGGTGCGCGGGTCCAGGCCGCCCGGCCACCCGTCCGGACCCCGCCCTTATTCCGGGAGACGGACGGCGGTGAGGAGGGGCGAGAGGAGTTTCCTGCGCAAACACGAAGGGTAGGATAAACAAAACTTCCTGCGCCGAAGCAGCCCGTCCGGCCGCCGGCGATATTCAAAGGAGTCACGGAGGATGCAACAACAAGGCAACCGACTACCTACCCGTGCAGAGATCGACGATCGCTTTAAATGGAATCTTAACGAGCTCTACCCCACCGAACAGGCGTGGGAGCAGGCCATGGAAGAGGCCAAGCAGCTGATCGAGCGGGTCGGCTCGTTCCAAGGCAGGCTATCCGAGTCGTCCGAGGTGCTGCTCGAGGCGCTGCAAGTTTCAGACGAGCTCGGGCAACGCCTCGAGCGGATCGTCGCGTACGCCAGGCTGCACAGGGATACCGACACGACGAACCCCAAGTACCAGGCGAACGAGGGGCGGGCCATGAGCCTAGTCACCCAAGCCCAGGCGGCCGAGGCGTACATGGTGCCGGAAATCTTAGCCATCGATGATGCGACGTTGGAGGCGTTCTTGGCCGAGAACGACGGCTTAAGGCTTTACAGTCACGCCTTGCAGGAAATTCGCCGTAGGAAGCAGCACTTCCTCAGCACCGAGGAGGAGGTGCTCCTCGCCAACATGAGCGAGGTGGCCAGAGCACCGCAGAAGGCCTTTACGATGCTGAACAACGCCGACATGAAGTTCCCCACCGTGGAGGATGAAAACGGTGAACCGACCGAGCTCACCCACGGGCGCTACCTGCGCTTTATGCGAAGCCGCAACCGCGACGTGCGGCGGGCCGCGTTCAAGGCGCTGTACGGCACCTACGACAAGCAAAAGAACACAATCGCGGCGCTCTACGATGCCTCGGTGAAGAAGGACGTCTTCTTCGCCAGGGCGCGCAAGTATGTATCGGCGTTGGAGCATTCCCTGGACGCCAACAACATTCCGGTCAAGGTATACGACAATCTGGTCGACACCGTACGCAGGAATCTGCCCTTGATGCACCGCTACGTCCGTTTGCGCAGACGCGCCTTGGGCGTGGACGAGCTGCGCATGTACGACGTTTACGCACCCATCGTACCCGACGTCGACTTTCGCATTCCCTTCGAGGAGGCGAAAAAACTCGTAGAGGCCGGGCTCGAACCGCTCGGGTCCGAGTACCTGTCCCAACTGCGCAAGGGGATGAATGAAGGGTGGCTCGACGTTTACGAAAGCGTGGGTAAAGCATCGGGAGCGTACTCGTACGGCATCTACGGCCACCATCCGTACGTTCTGCTCAACCACCAGGACGATCTGAACAGTGCATTCACCCTGGCGCACGAGATGGGCCACGCTATGCACTCGTTCTATTCGAGCTCGAC